>JAISAH010000060.1 GCA_031266805.1 Gracilibacteraceae bacterium | reverse complement strand
CTGCACTTCCGGCGAACCGGTATCCCCTTCGTGCTGTTGAAATCTGACGATGATTTCTTTCTTCTTCTCGGCGTTTAACATTTTTGTTCCCTCCGTTTTAATGATTTAGACCTGCCGCTAAGTGGGCCGTCGGAGATTCGGCCGACCGAGCCGGAGGTTCCTTTTGGAATATTATATCATACGGATACGCGCCGCGCAAGTGCTGCGCCATCGCAATGTGTTGCGCCATCGCAATTCGCAATTCCTCAATTGTAACCGTTTTACTCCAAGGGGCGGTATTGCAGGGCTTCCGCCAGATGAGCGGGGCCGACGCTCGCCGCCGCCGCCAGATCGGCTATCGTGCGCGCCACCATGAGTATGCGGTGATAAGCGCGCCCGCTCATGCCTTTGCGGTCAAATACGCGGCGCAGCAAGGCGGCGCCTGTTTCATCTAACGCGCAGTGTCTCTTTATTTCTTCGGCGCTCATGATCGTGTTCACGCGGCCGGATCCGAGACGGGCCGCCTGGGTTTCCCGTGCCGCCACCACCCTGACTCGCGCGGCGGCGCTTTTTTCCGCTGGCGCTTCGTCCCGCCAAACCGCGTAGGGCAGCCGCGGCGCCTGCACATGCAAATCAAAACGGTCCAGCAAAGGCCCGGACAATTTTTGCCGATAGCGATCCACTTGCTGCGGCGTGCAGGAACACACCCGCCCTTCATGCCCGTAATAGCCGCAGGGGCAGGGATTGGTCGCGCCCACCAGCAGCACCCGGCAGGGAAAAGTCATCTTTTCCCGCACCCGCACTATGGAGACCTGTTTATCCTCCATAGGCTGGCGCAAAGACTCCAGCGTCATTTTATCGAATTCCGCCATCTCATCCAGCAGCAAGACCCCGTGGTGGGCCAAAACCAGTTCGCCCGGTTTTAATTTCTGGCCGCCGCCCAATAGACCGGGACGGGAAATCGTGTGGTGCGGATTGCGGAAAGGGCGTTCGTGCACCAGAGCGCCGGCGGGGAGAATACCGGCCAGACTGTGCAGTTGGCTGACTTCCAGACTTTCTTCTTGGGAAAGCGGGGGCAGTATCCCGGGCAGCGTCCGCGCCAAAAGCGTTTTACCCGAACCGGGCGGCCCTGTCATCAGCAGATTGTGACCTCCGGCCGCGCAAATCTCCAAAGCCCGTTTGACATGCCCCTGCCCCTTGATATCGCTGAAATCCGGACAGGGGGAGGGCGGAGAGACTGCGGCCGCTTCGCAGCGAACGTGGGGAAAACCGTCCGGCTTGCGCAGAGCCTCGATCAGAGCAATAAGGGAGGGAGCGCTCTCGCTGCGCACGCCCTCGACCATGCGGGCTTCCGGCAGATTGGCCGGCGGAATAATCAGGACATGATCCCGCTCTGTTTTCCGCAGCGCCGTCGCCATCGTCAAAACGCCAGGCACGGAACGAATTTCCCCCTCCAAGGACAACTCGCCGGAAAAAACGCAGCCTCTGAGGATATCCTGGGAAATAATCTGCTCCGCCGCCAGAACGCCCAAGGCGATTGGCAGATCATAACCGCAGCCGTCTTTGCGCAGATCGGCCGGGGCCAGATTGACCGTGATCCTTTGCATTGGAAAAGGAAAGCCGGAATTGCGCAGGGCGGCCCGGACGCGGTCTTTGGCTTCGCGCACCGCCGTGGCGGGCAGCCCGACAAGATCAAAAACCGGCAAACCGTTGGCGACGTCGATTTCCACCTTGACCAGATGAGCCTTCAATCCGTCTATAGCCAAACCGAGAACGACAGCGAACATATGATCAGCCTCCGAATAATACCCTTTACTATAATGACGTAAATCGGAGGTGAAAAATTACAGCACGCCGCGATAAAAATGTCCTTTAGTAAATCCTTCGGGGAAAGCGGCCGCCAGCCCGGCGGCCAGCGCCGCTCCCGGCGGCCGCTCCCAGGCTTCCAGATAATAGGCCGCCGCCCGTGCGGCCTGAGCGGCAGTGGCGCGGATGAGATCCAGCCGAACGCCGGCAACGCCGGCCGCCGTCAGTTCCCGCAGGCCGGAGGTCAGATGCAGGCGGCGGCTGTTGAACAGATGCATACGACAGGAGCGGTCGGTTTCCAGCGGAAAGCGAAATCCCAAACGGTCCCGCAAATATAAGCCGCCGGCGCAGACGCGGCCCGCTTCCGCCCTCTCCCCGGTTTCCCCGCAGCCCAGCGCCGCGGCCGGCAAGCAAACGCGCGTCACCATCATCTCCATATCGCCGAAAACGACGGCCTCCGTTCGGCCCAGCGGCGCGAGCCGCTCTATCTGTTGCAGATTCAGTTCCGGGGAGAGGGCGACGCGCCGAGCGCCCATTTTCAGCAGGAGACGCAGGGCGCCGTTATTGAAAACCGGCAAAGAATGATCGCTTTCCCAGGGCCAATCCGGATCCGTCTCCCGCAGCGCGGCAAGCCCCTCCCAACCGGCGGCCATAATCGCCGGCCGTTCCGGCCAGACGGCCATCGCCGCCAGCCGGCGACGCAGGGCCGCCGCTTCACCGGCGTGGATGATCCGCGGCAAGCGCCAGACAAAATCAATGTCACGCTCCCGGCACCAGACGCTCAGCTCCCGCAAACTTTCCGGCCCGCAGGCCGGAAAGCGCCGCCATTCCCCGCTTAAAATCAGGCGGCGCAGCCCCTGCCGCGCCAGCGGGCGCACCAGGGCGGCGTTGGCCACCAGAGCGCCGACGCCCTCCGGCGGCCAATCCGCGGCGGGGGAATCCCCCGCGCCGCGCCGCCAAGTATCCAGCCGGCGCGCCGCCTCATCCGCGCCGACTGCCGGGCGGGCCTCCGCCGCCAGCAATCGGGCCGTGACGGCCCGCCGCATCTCATTCAGCTCGCTGACCGGGATGATTATATCGCCGTCCAGCCGCGCCGTCAGGCCGGCCAAGGCGAAAGGCGTATCACCCAGACGGCCCAACTGCCGGCGCAGATACTCCGGCGTCAGCGGCCGATTGCGGGCGGGGACAGCCGGAGAGAGGGAAAAAACCTCGGCGGTCACGCCGCCTTCTTCCGCAGCGGTCAAACGCAGTCTCTCCCCGGCGCCCCCGCTCACGCTCATAAAAAGAGAGCGCGGCCGCGCCGCCGCTCCCGCTCGAAACGAGAGACGCGCCTCCCGCAGCAGCGCGGCGTCCGCGGTTTTGAACGCCCGGTCGCCCACTCCGGCCTGCCCGGCAAAAGGCAGCCAAACGGTCATGCCCGCCTGCGCCGCCGCGAGTTCCCGCCCTTCCGCGTCAAATAAAACGCGGACCGTCGCCCCGTCCCGTCCCCGCCCCGTCCAAACTTCGATCCCGTCGCCGGGAGCCAGCGAAGTCTCAAGCCTCAGACCGAGCCTTCCCCGCGCGCAGTCCGTCACGCGGCCCAACCGCGTTCCCCGGTTGTTGGGCCGCTGCCAGCTCATGATCTCCCGCCCGCCGCCGCCAAAATAATAACCGGTCGTAAATTCCCGGTTGAAAATCTGTTCCAGACCGCGGCGGTCTTCCGCCGTCAGCGTTTCCCCGTCCAGAGCCTTGCGGTAAACGCGCGTCACGGTCGCCACATATTCCGGCCTTTTCATCCGCCCTTCAATTTTCAAGGCGCTGACCCCGGCCGCGGCCAGCGCTGGCAAATGTTCCAGCATATTCAGATCGCGGGTGCTTAAAAGATGATTGCCCGTCTTTTGGCCGGCCAGCAGATCTCGGCCTCCTTCGTCCTCCAGCGCGTAAGGCAGGCGGCAGGGCTGCGCGCAGCGGCCGCGGTTGCCGCTGCGCGCCCCGATATAACTGGAAAACAAACATTGGCCGGAATAGCAGACGCAGAGAGCGCCATGGGCAAAAACCTCCAGCTCCATGTCCGTCTCCGCCCGCGTCTCTTTTATCTCGGCCAAGGAAACCTCCCGGGCCAAAATAGCCCGCGTCACCCCCATATCCGCCAGCAGCCGCGCCCCGCCCCCGCCGGTCAAAGTCGCCTGGGTGCTGGCGTGGACAGGCAGATCCGGCAGCAAAGCGCGCAAAAGGCTGATCGCTCCCATATCCTGGACGATGACCGCGTCGGCCCCGGCGGCGTAGACCCGCCGGGCGAAAGCGGCGAAAGCGTCCGTTTCCTCCTCCGCCAGCAAAATATTCATGGTCACATAAACGCGCGCCCGGCGGTCATGCGCGTAACGCACCGCCGCCGCCAGCCCGGCGTCGGTGAAATTATCCGCTCCCGCTCTGGCGTTAAAAGCCTGCCCCCCGAGATACACGGCGTCCGCGCCGCCAGCGATCGCCGCCCGCAACGCTTCCTCGCTGCCGGCCGGCGCCAGAAGTTCCACGCGGTTTTCGCTCATTGGCGCCTGGCGGCGCCGAATTCCCGCTCGACTTCCATCAATATTTCCGCGGTCATGGCGCCGGCTTCCTCCTCGGTCAGCGTCCGTTCCGGCGATTGATAATAAAGATGAAAGGCCAGACTTTTGCGTCCGGGCGGCACAGGCGCGCCGCGGTACAGGTCAAAGACTCCGGCCTCCCGCAGCAAATCGCCGCCCAGTTCCCGGATCCTCCGTAAAATATCCGCCGCCGCCACCTCTTCCGCGACCACGACGGCCAAATCCCGTGACATTCCGGGGAAGCGCGGATATCCCGCCGCTGTGATTTTTCGGCTCGCGTGCCGGTACAGCGCGTCCAGATCCAGTTCAAACACGACCGGCCGCGCTCCTCCCCAAGTATTCTGGTTCGGATGCAGTTCTCCCAGCACGCCCAGCCGCTCGCCCTCCACGCGCACAAGCGCCGCCCGGCCCGGATGGAGCAGATCCGCGTACCGCGCCTCCGTCAGACGCTCGTAGTGAAAAACCACGCGGCAAGCGCGCGCGAGAGCTTCCAGCACGCCTTTGCCATAAAAAAAATCATAAGCGCCGGGCGCTTCCCGCCAGTGCCGCCCGCTTTCCCCCAGCAGGACGCCGGCCAAGCGCGGCGCTTCCAGCGGCGGCTCACGCAAATCGTCCTCCTCCGTCAGATAGACGCTGCCCATTTCAAACAACAGCCAATCCGTGTTGCGCCGGGCCGCGTTGCGGGCGCCCGCTTCCAAGAGCCCCGGCAGGATCGAGGTGCGCATGACGCTCAATTCGTCGCGCAGGGGATTGCGCAACGCTATCCGCCGTTTACCGCCCCACAGCGCGTCCTGCTGGGGATTGACAAAAGAATAAGTGATCGCTTCGCAAAACCCGCTCCGCGTCAGCGTATCGCGCACGAGAAGGCGAAAATCCTGCCGCGGCGAACGGCGCCCGACCGTCGTTTCCCCTTGGGGTAAAGTGGTCGGTATGCGGTCATACCCGATTATTCGGGCTATTTCCTCTATCAAATCTTCCTCAATGTGTAAATCCTGGCGATAAAAGGGAATTTCCACCGTAAAAATTCCCTCCGCTTCCGTGTAAGCAAAATCCAGATCGCGTAGCACCCGTGCTATTTCCGTTTTCGCGTACCTAGCGCCTGTAACGAGCGCCAGTCGGCCTTCAGTCAGGGTAACGCGCCGGGGCGGGGGCAGTTCGCCCTTGTATTCCGTTAGAGCGGCCGGCCGGCCGGCGGCGAGTTCGGACATCAGTTCCGCTACCCGCCCCAGCGCCGCCAGACAGAGATGGGGATCCACCCCTTTTTCAAAGCGGCCGGAGGATTCGGAGCGCAGTCCCAGACGACGGCTGGCGCGCCGGACACTGGCGCCGAGAAAATGCGCCGACTCGAAAAAAATGTTCTTCGTCGCCGGCGTTATTTCGGTCGCCAGTCCGCCCATAACACCCGCGATGGCGACCGGCCCGCTGTCGTCGGCTATGACCAGCATATCCGGCGCCAGAGCGCGCGTGATCCCATCCAAAGTTATGATGGTTTCTCCCTGCCTCGCCAGACGCACATGAATATCCCCCCGCACTTTATCGGCGTCAAAAGCGTGCAGCGGCTGGCCGAGTTCCAGCATACAATAATTCGTGATATCGACCACATTGTTAATCGGGCGCACACCAGCCTTCGACAGGCGGTTCCGCATCCAGGCGGGAGACGGGGCTATCGCGGCGTTTTCCGTCACGAGACCGGCGTAACGCAGACAGAGTTCCGGCGCGTCCACCACCACGCGCTGCCGGCTCGCCGGCCAGATTTTTTCCTCGCCGTTCGCCCAGCCGCTCAGCGCCGGACGCCGGCCGAGCAGAGCGCCGGCTTCCCTGGCTATGCCTGCCATACACAGACAGTCGGGACGATTGGGGTATAATTCCAAGTCAAGTATCTCGTCGCCCGGGCCGCCGCATTCTTCCGCCGCCGCCGTCTCCACGCCCGCCACTTCCACGCCGGCCGCCGTAAACAGCTCCGCCAGCTCCGCGCCGGTTTCCCGCAGCTCGATGAATTCACTCAGCCATTCTTTGCTAACGCGCACGTTTCTCTCTCCTTATGTTAAAACTGGCGCAAAAACCTTATATCGTTATCGAATAAAAGGCGCATGTCGTCTATACCGTATTTCAGCATCGCCACCCGTTCGACGCCGACGCCGAAAGCGAATCCCGTCACGGCGCCCGGGTCGTAGCCGCCCATCGTCAGCACCCGCGGATGCACCATGCCGGAGCCGAGAATCTCTATCCAGCCCGTTCCTTTGCAGAGCCGGCAGCCGTCGCCGCCGCAGAACATACAGGAGACGTCTATTTCCGCGCTCGGTTCCGTAAAAGGGAAAAAGCTGGGACGCATCCGTATTTCGCGCTCCGGGCCGAACATTTCCCTGATGAACTGCAGCAGCACTCCTTTCAGGTCGGACATGCGCGCGCCCTTGTCCACCAGCAGCCCTTCGACCTGATGAAACATGGGGGAATGAGTCGCGTCGTCGTCGTTGCGGTACACCTTGCCCGGCGCTATGATTTTAACGGGCAGGCGCGGACACATGTTTTCCATCGTGCGGATCTGCACCGGCGAGGTCTGTGAGCGCAGCAAAAATTCTTCCGTGATATAAAAACTGTCCTGCATATCGCGAGCCGGGTGATCCGGCGGCAAATTCAAGGCTTCAAAATTATAGTAATCCGTCTCGATTTCCGGACCTTCGGCGATGGAAAAACCCATGCCGAGAAAAATATTCTCAATGTCGGTGACGACTGTGTTCAGCGGGTGCCGATGTCCGGCCGGCAGCGCCGTTCCCGGCAAAGTGACGTCAACGGTTTCCTGCCGCAGCCGCGCCGTGAGCGCTTCCGCCTGCAAAGCCCTGTTTTTGTCCTCCCAGGCGCCCTCCAGCGCGGCGCGCGTCTCGTGCGCCAGACCGCCGGCCCGCGGCCTTTCCGCCGGCGGCAAGGTTCCCAGCTGTTTCATCAACTGGGTCAGGACGCCTTTTTTGCCAAAGAGACGCACCCGGATCTCCTGCAGCCTTTCTTCGCTGTCCGCCGCCGCAATGAACTCCAGCGCCTCGACCCGCGTGTTTTCCAATTGTTCCCGCACTGCTCCGTCTCCTTATTTTAAGAATTCCGCCCGCAAATAAATGTCATACAACCGGCGCGTCCACGGCCCGGTCGTTCCGCCGCCGACCCGCGCGCCGTCCAGCCCTGTGACCGGGATTATCTCCTCGCTTGTGCCGGTTATGAATATTTCCGTGGCCTGCGCGAGTTCGGCGCGCGTAAAATATGTTTCCTCGATCCGGATATCGTTTTCCCGGGCCCGGCGTAAAATCATGAGCCGGGAGACCCCTTCCAGAATACGCCCGTCAAGCGGCGGCGTCACCAGCCGTTCCCCGGGCAAAACGGCGAATACGTTGCTGGAAGCGGCCTCGGTGACGATGTTTCGTTCGTTATAAAAAATCGCTTCCTGCGCGCCCTTCTCCAGCGCTTTTTCCTTAGCCAGAATATTCGGCAGGAGGTTGAGCGATTTGATATCCGGATGCGCCCAGCGCTCGTCCGGCAGCGTGATTACCGCGACGCCGGCGTTCCAGTCCGCGGGCGTCATAGTTTCCAGTTCCGTCGCGAACATCGTGATCACCGGCCCGTTTTCCGGCGCCGCCGCCCCCCGTTTCCCTACGCCCCGCGTGATTTGCAGATATAAAAACACCGCTTCGTACCCGCTTTGGACAGCGAGATCTTTCATCGCGCGCGCGAGTTCCGCCCCGCTCCGGCCGGGCGTGATGCGCAAGGCCCGAAGACTTCTGTCCAGCCGGGCCAGATGCTCTTCCAACGCGTAAATTTTGCCGGCAAAGGCTTTACACGCCTCGTAAACGCCGTAACCGTAAAAATAACCGTGATCCAGGAAACTGACCCGGGCCTCGGTCAAGGGCATGATTTTCCCATCCAGCCAAGCCAAATCCGGCATTATGACGATCATCCTTTCGCCGCTTTAATCTCCAAACAGGCGCAAAATATCCGCATAAGTGACGGCTATCATCAGGGCGAGCAGCAGGGCAAATCCCGTCAGCTGGATTATGCCTTTCTTTTCCGGGCTCAGTTCCCGCCCGCGCACGCGCTCGAAAATCAGCACCACGAGCTGGCCGCCGTCCAGAGCCGGGATCGGCAGCAAATTCAGCACGCCGAACTGGAGACTGAGGATAGCCATGATCGGCAGCAGCGTCGTCGCGCCCGCTTCCGCTCCCTCGCTGATAATGCCCGCGATAGCCACCGGCCCGCCGAGGTCGACTTTTTCCCGTCCGGTAAGCATGCCCGCGATATAATCCAGCAGGAGCCCGGTAAACTCCCAAGTGCGCAGCAGACCGTAACGCACGGCTTGAGAGACGCCTACTTTTTTCTGGAAAACCTGAGCCGTGACGCCGATGACCGGATAGCCGCCGCTGTCGTCCAGTACCGGCGTCAGTTCTATCTGCCGCGTCTGTCCGTCGGTTTTTTCTATGCTGAGAACGAGAACGGTCTGGTTTTCGGCGCGGATCTCCCGCGTCATGGACTCCCAGTCGGCGGTCGGCGCGCCGTTTACCGCCACCACCCGGTCTCCCGCCTCCAGACCGGCCGCCTGCGCCGGCATATCTTCTATGACCGCGCCGATCACGTTTTCCCCGCTGGAAGCCGTCACGCCGAAAAAGGCGTAAGCCAGAATGAAAATCAGCGCGCCCAACAACAGGTTCATAACTGGGCCGGCGACATAGATGGAGAATTTCTGCCAAAAACCCTTGCTTTCCATGCTTTCGCTTTCCGGGTATTCCGGTTCATCCTCCCGCCCGTTCTCGTATTCTTCATCGCCTTCTTCCGCGTTTTCTTCCGCTTCCGCCCGCCGCAGCGCTATTTCCTCGCGGCTCAAAAAACGCACATAGCCGCCGAAAGGCAAGGCGCGCAGAGAATAATCCGTGCCGTTTTTCCGCACGCCGCCGAGACGCGGACCCATGCCGAAAGCAAATTCCAACACGCGGACGCCGGCCAGACGTCCCATGATAAAATGCCCGAATTCATGCGCCAGGATCATCAGTCCCAGCACAAGTATAACGATGATTGCGTTGATCATATTTTCCTCACCAGACTTCCGAGCGAACGGCCGTCCCGACCGCCGCCAATTCCGTCTCCGCGCGCCGCCTCGCCCAATCCTCCGCCCGGAACACAGCTTCCGGCGTGTCCGCCGGTCCCGCCCGATGCGCGTCCGCCACCCGGCCCGTCAGCGGCACGATTTGACTGAACTGGAGATCCCCGGCCAGAAACGCCCGGACGAACACTTCGTTGGCCGCGTTCATCACAGCGGGAACAGTGCCGCCCGCCAAAGCGCAGCGCCGGCCCAAAGCCAGGGCCGGAAACTCATATTTTTCCGGGGAAACGAACGTAAGCGTTCGCTCCGCCGGAGAGTCCGCGGGCTGCGGCCGAAGCGGCCAGCGCCGCGGATAACTGAGCGCGTATTGGATAGGCAGACGCATATCCGGCTCGCCGGCTTGCGCCAATACGGAGCCGTCAACGAATTCCACCATCGAATGGACAAAGCTTTGCGGATGGATCAGCACCGCGATTTTTTCATAAGGCATGTCGAAAAGAAAATGGGCTTCGATCACTTCCAGCGCTTTATTCATCATCGTAGCCGAATCCACGGTGATTTTCGGCCCCATACGCCAGCGCGGGTGCCGCAAAGCTTCCGCCGGCGTGACTTTCTCCAGCGCCTCCGCGCTCCAACCGAGGAACGGGCCGCCGGAAGCGGTAAGAATCAACCGGGCCGCTTCTGAGCGTCTCCCGGCGCGCAAGGCCTGAAAAACAGCGGAATGTTCGCTGTCCACGGGCAGCAGCGCCGTTTTTTTGCGTTTGACCGCCGCCATGACGAGCTCGCCGGCCGCGACCAAAGTTTCTTTGTTCGCGATAGCTACCCGTTTTCCCGCCTCTATGGCCGCAAGCGTCGGGTCCAGACCGGCGCAGCCGCTCACGGCTATGACGGTCGTATCTGCGTCCCGGAGAGCGGCGGCTTCCAAAATCCCCGTCCGCCCGGCGGCCACGCGCACAGGCAAATCACGCAAACGCGCCCGTAATTCGGTCGCTTTTTCTTCATCCGCCAAAACCGCCAGCTCCGGGCGAAAACGCCGAACTTGCTCCTCCAGCGCCGCCGCGTCCGCCCCGGCGGCCAGCGCGCCGACAGAGAGACGTCTGCCCGCGGCGGCGACCACCGCCAATGTTTGCGTTCCCACAGAACCAGTAGAACCGATAATCGCTATGCGCTGCGCCACAGAGTTCCTCCGTTTCGCTCCCGCTTTTACCCGCCTGCTTACAGTCTACCACTTACCGCCCCGTTCTTCAATAGCGTCGCGGAAAAAACGTCCCCTTCCTTTTCGAAATGGGAACGGGTAGGGTTCAAAATTTTGAACCCCCCTACGGCGGTGAGATGAATACCGGCGGGTTCCCCGTCTTCCGGGTTTCCCTCCCCGTCATTCCGGACTTGTTCCGGAATCCAAAGGATTCAAAACGAAGAGCAAGGGGGTAATTCCCTTGCCCTTCGTTTTCTCTATTACTTGGTTCCTCGTTGGAACATCACCGCCATACGCGGGTTATCACCTTCAGTTGTTCTCATGGCGGTGTGTTCCTGCCGATAGCCGCGCTCCCTGTTTCGCTTCTCGCGCGGTCGCGCGTCTATCCTCGTTGGAACATCACCGCCATACACATCCCGTCATTCCGGCTTTATGCCGGAATCCAAAGGATTCGTCACTTCGCGCCGCCAAAAGCATACACCTTAGTCTCTGTGGTGATCTTCCCAAAATCCACGCCCGTAGGATCATTCCCCGGCAGGAGGACTATGGCGGCTTTGGTCTGAGCGGCTAAGGCGGAGCCTGTCAGGGCGTCCACCAGCGTATTCCCGTCCGCCGTGTAAATATTCGTGTACTCAAAGGTCAGGGCGTCACGGATGGCCTTGTTCGTCTCGTAGCGCGTCGCGCCGTAAAGCCGCGTCGCTCCGGCCACGTCGCTCACGAGAGTCGGGCCGCCCAAAACATAGGCTGTCCCTGTAGGCGCGGCGCTGACGCTGCCGTTCGGGTTTGCTATTTGGATAACGTAGCCGTTAGCGGCGGCGAAAGAGGCCGCGCTGACGGCGTCGGCGATGGCGTTATAGCCAACGACAAACGTGCCCTGCGGCGCGGTCAGTTTCGCGCCCACCAAGTTCGCGGTCTCAAACCTGTTACTTCCTTTCAATACTTCCACCGTGACGCCGGGCAGCGCCACCTGCAACGCGTCAATCACATCCTGACTTATCGCACCTACGGCGTAGATCTTTTTCGCGCCGAGCCGCTGGATCTCCGTGACTATGGCGGGGTCAAGGCTGCCGGTGGTAAGCAAAATCGGAGCTTTTTCCTGACCGGCCAGAGGGGCGACGGTCAGGGCGTCGATCAGATTGTTCTGTCCGCCGGGGGCGAGGATTACCGTCTCGGCGCTCGTCCAGCCTTGACGGGAGATGGTGACGGAGGTTTCCACCCGGTTTATACCGGAGATATAAGAGAGTGTGGCTTTGCTCACCGTGATCGGCGCGGTCGGTACGACCGGCGGCTGCGCGCCCCCGCCTCCGCCGCCGCTCCTGCTGCCGGAGCTGATCTGCGTCCAGGCCAGAGCGTAAGGCGAGAGTTCGGTCAGCGTGGCTTCGATGCCGTAGCTTTCGGCTTTTATAGTGATGATTTCCGTCTCGTCGCCGGAGGTATAATGCAGCAGCACAAAACGGTAATTTTTGTAATTCTGGGCGACGGCGGCGCTGGGATACGGGAAGACCACGTTCAAGCTTTCCCCGGGTTTCAGGGTGTAAGGCGTCGTCCCGTCAGAGGTCAGCACGAGGGTCAGATCCATAAACAGCAGATTGGCGGACGATTCCGGCGTCACAGAGCGGAAGGCCGTGTCCTCGCGCAGTTTATAAACCATATCCCATAGTTCGGCGTCAGTCGCCGGGTCGGCGTTGTAGATCGGCGGGGTGTCTGTCAGTTTCACCTGTTCCGATCCGGAAAGATTTGGCGTGACTAACGGGGCGTCGCCCGCGCTCAGCGCCTTGATCTCACCTTTCAGGCTAAGCGTAGCGGGCAAGGTATAGTTGAAAGCTTTCGCGCCCGTAAGGGTCAGGCCCGTCACGCTCACATTCTTGTTTGCGCCGGCGACGGCGCTGTCAAAAACGGCGGTGCCCGCGCTCACAGCAACGTCGTCCGTGCCCACTTTGCCCGTGAGGACCGGCGTACCGGTGAGAACGGCGTCGACGGAGCGGTCATAGGTCTTGGTCACGACGCTCAGACCACTCAGGGTCAGGGCTTTGGGCGCGATGGTGAAATCGGCGGAAGCGGTGTGACCGGAAGTATCGGCGCCGGTGACGGTGTATCGGCCGGCCTCGGAAGGTTTGACGCTTATGGGGCCGTAAGCGGCGCCGCTCAATAGCGTACCGGAGTAGGAATAAGTGACCGCGCCAACGGCGCTACCGGCGACGCGGGGATCAGCCAGCGTCTGGCCGTAAGTGATCCCGGCCTGGGTCAAAGTAAAAGAGCCGCCGGGTGTGCCGCCGCCGCCAACCTCGCTGGGCAAAGTCACCGGGATCAAGACATAACCAAGCGCGTCGCAATTTTGATCAAGAACGAGGCACAGGATTTCTCCAGCCATCCCTAATTCATCTTCATCAATAGGAAAGCCGTTGGTTACATAACCGTCAAATGTTCCGCCCCCAGAGATTACGCCCGCGTTTTTCCATATTGGTATGATGAACTCTGTCTGCTCCTGGATGGACGTCGGCGTCCAATCAGCTGTTGGTGTGCCGACCGCAATAAGCACAGCAGCGATGCCAGTCAAATCGCCTGACAGTCGGAAGCTGAGTGTGCATCCGCCAACCGCGTCCGAATTAGTCCCCCACCCTGTTTCCCATTCAAAGGAATAGCTGAGGTTTGTGTACGAATATTCTTTGCCGTCGCCCGTGTTTTGCGGCGTGTAGCGGAAGTAGGGCTGACCATAAAAGTCCGTCTCGAGCTCGTCTGTAATCACCTGTGTGTTGTCTAACCCGACAATGGCGCTCAGGGAGGGCAGCTTGTTGTGGTCAATATAAAGATAATTCAGCGCGGGGTTATTGCTCACATTCAGTGTCGTCAACTGATTGTTGTTGCAGACAAGCCCTGTCAGCGCGGCGTTCTTGCTCACGTCCAGTTCTATTAGTTGATTGCTGTGGCAATAAAGACCGTTCAGCGCGGTGTTCTGGCTCACGTCGAGCGCCGTCAGCTGATTGTTATCGCACCAAAGTTCTGCCAGCGCAATGTTTTTGCTCACGTCCAGCGCCGTCAGTTGATTGTAGCGGCAGCCAAGATAATCCAGCGCAATGTTCTTGCTCACATCCAGCGCCGTCAGTTGATTGTTACCGCAGTCAAGCTGCTCCAGCGCGGTGTTCTTGCTCACGCCCACCAGCGCCGTCAGTTGATTGTCGGAGCAGTCAAGCCGCGTCAGCGCGGTGTTATTGCTCACGTCCAGCTCCGTCAGTTGATTTTCAAAGCAGTTAAGCGTCTCCAGCGCGATAGCTCCGTTCACGCCCAGCGCCGTCAGTTGATTGTTATCGCACCAAAGCTCTGCCAGCGCAATGTTTTTGCTCACATCTAACACCGTCAGTCGATTTTCAAAGCAGACAAGAGACTCCAGCGCGGTATTCTCGCCCAAATCCAGCGCCGTCAGCTGATTGTAACTGCAGTCAAGCGTCCACAGCGCGGCGTTCTTGCTCACGTCCAGCGCCGCCAGTTGGTTGTTGGAGCAGTGAAGATTCCACAGCGCGGTGTTATTGCTCACGCCCAGCGCCGTCAGTCGGTTGCCGTCACAAATTAGGGTTTCCAGCGCGGGATTATTGCTCACGTTGAGCGCCGTCAGTTGGTTGTTGCGGCAGTGAAGAGTCCGCAACGCGGGATTATGGCTCATGTCCAGCGTCGTCAGTTGATTGTCATGGCACCAAAGCACCTCCAGGTCGGTGAAAAGCTCAATCCCGTCCAGGTTGGCGATATCCCAGCCGTCGAGGCTTAAGCCCTTCATGCCCTCGATATCCACGTTGTAAATCGGTTCGGACGCGTCTTTGCTCAATACGTCACGCAAGGCAGCCAGGAAATTCGGATCGGTGAAACTGCCCGTGATGTTCGTCTTCGTCGCCGCCGCCAGCGCGGCGCCCGCCGGAACCAGGGTCAGCAGCAATATTAGAACGACTAAAACGACAAGCAGGCCTTTAGTTTGCTTCATGATTGAAAACTCCTTCCTTTTTGGATTCCGGAACGAGTCCGGAATGCAGGTACGAGACTGCCGCTTCAGCGGTCTAGTCGAGTCCGTACTATGGCCTAGAGCGCCTTGCGCCTGCGGCGCTTAGGCGGTCTTGCCAACAGTGACGCGGGTGGCATGGATTCTGGGACAAGCCCAGAATGCAGCAGTTCGGTTCCAACAGCTCATCTGCGCCGCTGCGCGGCTTGATTCACTGGGAACCTGTTGCATGGCTCCTACCCGCAGTTCAACTGCGCTCTGCGAGCTTGTTTCACTGGGTAGGAGCGCAGGTACGAGACTGCCGCTTTAGCGGCGAAGCCCGAGTCCGTACTGGGGCTTAGAGCGCCTTGCGCCGCAGGCGCTTAGTAGGCGCTCTTGCCAACAGTGACGGGAGGAGGGACAATGGGACATGGATTGCCGCGGCGCTGGGAGCGCCTCGCAATGACGGTAGGGGACTGAAACCCTGATCCTCTCCGTCATTCCGGCTTTATGCCGGAATCCATGCCTCCGCCCTTTCTGGGGATCCGGATATTTTACATATTTTACCAAACGCTCCTTCCCTTATTGAGGTGATTTCCCGCGGCGGAGACCGGTCCGCCCTTTACTACATAATTCATATTATGTAGTTAATTTATGAGCGCCGAAACTTCTCTCCCTGCCAGCAAACACCTTATATGTATAATTCAGGCGCAGAAACTCGTCCCTTTCCGGCTCGCCGCCAATTCAGGGCAAAGGCAAACAAAGGGAGGTCTGCTTTGCTTTAGCCAAAATTTGAATTTTTGTCATATTTCCAGCATTATCCTTGACATTTCTGCGGTTTTTACATATAATTATGTCAAAATATGTCTCAACGCTGGTCGCCGCCGCTTTTTACGTGCTATTCATACTACATAATATGAATTATGTTGTTTTATGTCTCGGCACTCAGTTCGCCCCAGCGCAGACGCGGGTCTGGATCGTTAAGAGACCAGATCCATGCCGTTCAGCTGCCGCTCATGCTCCTGCCCGCTGGACATGACATAGAGCTGCGTGGTGCGGACGTCGCTGTGCCCGAGGATATCGGCCAGCCGGGCGATGTCCTTTTCCATGTCATAGTAAACGCGAGCGAACAGCCGGCGCAGATTATGGGGAAACAGCTTGGCCGCCGCTACCCCGGCCGCCGCGCTCAGGTTTTTCATCCCGCGCCAGATATTGCTGCGATGCACGGGTTTTCCGTTCCGGGTGAGGAAAATGCTACCGGTCGTCAGCTTTTTCCGCTCGATATGCTCCAGCAGGAGGCGGCGCAGATCGGCGGGGATGAAGATCCGCCGCGCCTTGCCCTTGCTCAGGACGTCGGCCCGCCCGGCCCGGACCGCCTCCACGGTGATGTGGACGAGTTCTCCCACGCGGATCCCCGTGGCGCAGATCGCTTGTAGGATCAGGTTCAGATTGCTTTGCTTCTGTTCCGCCGCCGCCTCCAGAAGGCGGCCATATTCCTCCCTGCTCAGCTCCTCGTCCTGTTCGCAAAACGTCTGACGCTGGATCCGCAATTGCTTGAGACGCAGACCCAGCCCCAGGAAACTCAAAAACCCGTTCACGGCGGCCAGCATGGAATTGACGCTGACGGCGGCGTAGCTTTGGCAGAGTTCATCCTTGTAGGCCCGCAATATTTCCTTGGTCAGCCCGGCCGGTACGCCGGTCTTGTCCGGCTCGCCTCCGCCAGCCGCGGTGAGAAATCCGATGAAGCGCCGCAGATCCCGCTCGTATTTACTCAAAGTGTTCCGGCTTTTTTCCTCGTCGCGCAGATACGCCAAATACGCCTGGATGCGCTCCTCCAAAGTTGTCATGATTTTTGCCATCTTGATCCATCCGCCTTTCGCGTGGATTTTTCCCGTCCTGTCCTATATTATAGCGTATCGCTGGCAATCACCTTCCACTCCTTCATCCTTCAGAATGGGACATGGATTCTGGGACGAGCCCAGAATGACGAGGGGATTGATTCTAGATGCTGAGACGTTTCACCCCTCGCACGATCCTGCCATTTTATAACTTTTATGTAATGGGCTGGCTCACAGCCAACCCTCGCCTTTCCCGGCATAAGCCGGCTCAGCTGTGGACGGAACTTTCCGTCCCGTGAAGTTCTCTAACGACGGCGAGCTCGGCGCCCGTCCGCCTCCGAAATAAATCTATGCAGGACTGGCAGACCGGCAGGCCGCGAAAAATATGCACCGGGGCTGAATTTTCGCACAGCGCGCATTCAGGCTGAGAGACTGTACCCCTTGGCAAGTGTAAGATCTTTGCGCTCATACTCCCAACTCCTCGAACAATAATTTTGATTGTTACTTATAAGATGCCGGAGAGGGCGCCGGAATTACAGATCCGGGGAAAAAAACGCGGTAATTTTTCTCCGCGCGTTTCCAGCGATCACAGATCTTCTAAATCCATCTCATGGCAAAGGCGCAGCAACAGCTCCTCCGTCCCGGCCAAGAGCGGCCGCCGCGAAAACTCTATCCCCGACGGCTTAGTCTCGTCCGGCGCGAATTCCCCGTCTTTCGTTCCGGTCGCCGCCAAAGAGCTGCCCGCCAAAGATAATCGGCGCCGGCACAAAGCTAAGAACGGCCAATCAAAATACGAATCGCCGATACCGACCGCGCCCTGCCCGCCGCTTCCTTCCTGCCCGCAGATATGGAGCAGCGCCAGTCCCTTGTCGATCGCCAAAGGCAGGAGATACAGCTTACGCCGCTGGCGCTGCAGACGCCAGCCCAGCCGCGCCAAATCCCGGCGCAGTTCCAAGTAGAGAGCCGCGGAAAATTCGGCCGGTTCGACAAAGAAGACCGCCATGTATTCATAGCGGCGGGAGAGAAGCAAAACCCCCGGCAGCGCCCGGACCCAGGCCGCGGCAACCTCCAGCCGCAGCGGCAGGGCGGCCGCGGCTTGGGCCACCGCCTTCCCCCAACCGGCGTCCGGCGCGCCGTCCCGATATATGTACAATCCGTTCTGGCAGCAAAGATAGCGGCAGCCGCCGTCCCGGATAAAAACGACCCGCCGCGCCTGTTCCTCCCCGCGCAAAGTGTTGATAACGAACACCGCGCGCCGCTGCAGCGCGCGCAGGGCCGCCAGAGCCGGCGCCGTCATATAGGCGACGGGTTCGCCGTCCTTGTACTCAACAGGCACGGCTCCGGCCGGCGACAGCCCGGCGGCCGCGAGGCGGCGAGCCGAAAAAATCAGCGTATCGTCCAGATCCGCCGTGATGATCACGCTTCACTCTCTCCGCGCGCCGCGATCAAGCCGCAGCAAAGGTAGGGCATGTTCGGGAAAGTGACGGTCGGGACCCCTTTATTTAGAGCCAGCAAACGAATATGCGCCAGATCCGGGTGTTCCGGTTCCCGGAGCAAGATCCGCTCCGGCACCCTGCGCAGCAAAACCCGCGTTGTTTCCCCCAAACCCGGCTTGACGCGGTGAATATCCCGCACGCCGAACAAGCGCCCGATACGTTCCGCTTCCGCCCAGCCGCCCGTATCCGGACCGGCGGCGGCCGGACGGCGCGCCAAAGCTTCCGTTTCCCCGCGCAGCTCCGCGAAATGCGATTCCACCGTCCGCAAATAAAAATCCGTCTGGTCCGCGCCGGCAAACTCCCGATATACGCGTACCCCGTGAAAATCCCGCTCTCCAACCAGCG
Source organism: Gracilibacteraceae bacterium (assembly GCA_031266805.1). Lineage (GTDB taxonomy): Bacteria > Bacillota > Desulfitobacteriia > Desulfitobacteriales > Syntrophobotulaceae > JAIRRL01. The sequence continues at coordinate 34,642 of JAISAH010000060.1, read as the reverse complement.
CCGCGTTATGCACCGTGCGGCTCAATAGGCCGCAGACCGTGCTGTTCAGGCAGCATGACGGGTTGAGAAAATCTTCTCCGGTCGCGCGGATCGCGGCGACGCCGGCCGGGTCGGCCAGCACGGCTAACACGGGAGCCAAGGGAATATTACGGCGGCGGCTGAAATCCGCGCACGCCTCAGCCAACTCCCGCGCGATCGCGCCTTTGCCCGTCCAGCCGTCCACGAAAACCAGCGGCCTGCCGGGGTAAGCCGCCAGAATGCACTGCAGGGCGTTTTCATCCAATCCTTTGCCCCGAATGATGCTGACGGCGAAATGCGGCAAATCCTCCCCCAATTCCCGGCGGGCATAACGGCGCATGAGCACGCCGCAGGGCACGCCGGAACGCGCGAGGGAAACCAGCACCGGACGTTTATGGCGCCGCAGCGTCCGGCGCGTCAATACGCCGGTGTAAAGAGCCACGCGACGGCTGGCCGCGCGCAGCAAATGAAAAAAAACATCCATATATTCGGCGTCCGGCAATTGCTCTATCGGCAAATCTTCCGAGTAATGACGCCCGCGCTGGACAGCGTCTTCCCGCTCCGCTACCGGCCTTTCCGCCACCCGGCCGCTGACGTCCTGCAGGAGCACGGTCACGTCTTCCGGAGCGAAACTTCCGGGCGGCTGCAATCCGCGCGCCGTCAAAGCAGGACCACCGTCACCCGCCCGATCCCCTGACGGCGCAGATAAAGGGCCAACTGACCGATACCCTGCTCGCGCGTCAGGCTTTTTTCGCTGAAAATAACCGCCTGCCCGTAACGTCCGCCCGGCACGTTATAGAGATAGCCCGCCCGGCTGTAAGTATCCGGCGAATCAAAACAAACGCCGCTTTCGATCGCCGAGCCGGCCAGCGGCATGATCGGGCTCTGCGTCGTCGAGTGAAAGTCGCCGCCGCCCAAATAACCGGCGCACATGAGCGGCGCGTAAATCAGCTCTCCCGTGCCGATATACAGCAACCGCCCGCCGCCTGCCGGCAAAAAACTCTTTACGGTCTCCGCCGCCCGGCGGCATAGCCCCGGCCGCGCGGCTAGCTCCTCCGCGTCAAGCGGCGCGCGGCCGCCCGGCAGCCCCAGACCGGACAGATCCAGCACCGCGTAGTCGGCGCCGGCTTGCCCGCGATAATCCTCCGTCGCTGTTTTCTCCTCCGCGCCGCCCGCGCCGATTTCGCGAAAATCGCCCTGCAGCAGAGAAACAGCGGTGATCTCCGCGCCTAATTCCGCGGCCAATTCCGCCTGCGCCCGCCGAGCGTCGGCGTCGCGCCAATCAAGCAGCGAAAAGATCAAAAACCGCCGCAAGCCGTAAGTTTCGCGCAAACAGCGGATACCGGCCAACACCGTGCGCCCCGTCGTCAATTCATCGTCAACAAAGGCGGCGCAGCGGCATGACGTCATAAAATCAGCGATCTCATTCAAATATAAATAATGCTCGCTGGCGTGGGAATGTTCTTCCGTAAATTTTAGCGCCGGTTCGCCCGGCCGGACGACTCGCGTCGTATGAGCGTAAGCAATCTCGCCCCGGAACGAATTGGCCAGCGCTTGCCCCAACCCGGTGGCCGTTTCCGCGAACCCGATAAAAACCGTGCGCTCCGCCGCCGCGATATCCGCCCGCCCCGTCATCAGACCGGCGTTTAAAGCCGGGAACGACGCTTCGGCGTCGAGCAGGCGCAGATAATCCTCCGCTCCGCCCTGCCCGGTATATTCCAGAGCCAAGAGTTTCGCCGCCGCCAACAGTTTATGCGGCGGCATAGCCAGGTGTTTGCCCAGAACGCGGCTGACGAAAAGAAAAGCCCGCCGGGGATTGCGCCGGGCCGCCAGCCCAAAAAGCTGCTCCCAGCGCAAACAAAAACTGACGCGGCGGATCGACAGCGCCAGACGCAAATGCGGACCCGCCCGGAGAATATGTTCGCTCATACCTCACCTTTCGCCGCGCGCCACAAATCAAGCCGGCTGACCTCCCGGCGCAAAACCCCGTAAACGGCAGCCTGTTTCAAAACGCGCCGCGCCCAAATCTCATGCGGCTTGGGTTCGTTCATCTTGTTCCGGCCGGCGCTGGCAAAAACGCCCCGGGCCGCGGCCGCGGCTTCCGCGATTTCGCCGGCGTCAGTGTATGTTTCCCGATCCACGGCGTGCATAGCCTGGATCGGCAGCAATTGCGAAGGATGAATAGCGGTTTTGCCAATCAGCCCGTTTTGCAGATCCAAATGACATTCCTTAAAAAGTCCGGCCAATTCTGGCTGCGTCTCCTGAGCGGATTCTTGTGGAAAATATTCCCACACAGGGGCGCTGATCGTATACCGGTCCCGCAAGGCAAAAATCCGCGTGATATCGGCGATATAAGACGTGAGGAGCCCAATGTCCCCGGAGGACGCGCCCACCGAGCGGCGGAGACCGTAGAGTCCGCAGCAATCAGTCGCGCCGACGCGAATATTCAGCACATAGGGATAATATTGATCCAGCAATTCCCGTATTTGCCGCAATACGAGCAAACGCTCCGCGGAGGCCGCTATTTCCTCGTCTTCCAGAATCGGCATCACATAAAAAGGGGTCGCCGTCCGCCTGTTTATTTCCGCCGCTATCGGCAGATAAGCCTGCAGACGCGCCAGATTGACCTTGGGCAGTATCGCGCCGGTCAGAAGCGGAACATTTTCCAGAAAAAAAGGCTGTAATTCCTGCATCATCGCGTAATCTTTGACGCGCACAAAAATCAGCGGCAGATCTTCCAGGCTCAATTCACCCTCAGCCACCAACCGCGTCAGCCGCCGCACTTGACGGATGAGATTTTTCTGCGCCGACCGGCGTTCCGCTTCGCCGACCGAATCTTCCAGACAGAGTCCCAGCGCCCCCAGACCCGGCCAAGGCGGACGGCGCACGATCTCCGCTATCCGCCGGTCAGTCGCCGGCGTGTAAAGCAGGGCGCCCACCGCAAAACGCAGCAAATCCCGGGGCGAATCGCGAAAGAACTGTTGCGGCGCGCAATAAAACAAGCTGTCAGCTTTCGCGGGCGCCAAGTGAGCGAAATATTTCATTTGTTTGTTTTATTAAAGCCTCTCCTCCTCAGATGTTCAAGCCATAGTTGCGGCACAGGGCTTCCAGACCGCCGTTAAAGCCGGCGCCCACCGCCGAGAATTTCCATTCGCCGCTATGCCGGTAAACTTCGGCGAAAACGATCGCCGTTTCCGTTGAATAATCCTCACCGAGATCAAAACGAAGGAGTTCGACGCCTGTTTGCTTGTCCACCAGACGAACATAAGCGTTTTGCACCTGGCCAAAATTCTGTCCGCGGCTCGGCGCGTCGTGAATAGTCACCGTAATGGCGATTTTAGCCACATAGGCCGGGATTTTTTCAAATTCGATCGTGATAGCTTCGTCGTCCCCTTCGCCCTCGCCGGTGCGATTATCGCCCGAATGGGTCACGCCGCCGCTGGAAAGGTTGTTGTAGAAGATGAAATCCGTGTCGTTCTGGCATTTGCCGCCTTCGTTCAGCAGAAAAATCGAGGCGTCCAGATCATATTCCGCGCCGCCGTCAAACTGCTTGACATCCCAGCCCAATCCGACCAGCGCCGTTTTCAGGTTGGGCGCTTCCTTGCTCAGACTGATTTTCTGCCCTTTTGAGAGATTAATAGCCATGCTAAACTCCTTTCAATATATCGGCGTCTCAATTATAACGGCCGACGAGTTGGCTCAAACCGGCGTCATAATTCGCTTCCCCGATAGCGGTGAATTTCCACGCTCCGTCGTGACGGTAGATTTCCCCCACCACCATCGCCGTTTTGCCCGCATAGTCCTCCGTCAGGTTATAACTCGCTATCTCCTCATTGGCGTTTTTGTCCACAATGCGGATATAGGCGCTTTCCACCAAGCCGAAATGCTGTTTACGCTTCACGCAGTCATAAATGTTGACGACGAAAACGAGACGGTGAATCGTCGCCGGCGCTTTGTTCAGGTCGATGAGGATCTGTTCGGAATCTTCCATGCCGCCGGTGGTCCCGCCGACCAGATTGTCGCCGCAATGATGCACGGCGCCGCTCTTATGGTCTTTATTGCCAAAATAAACCAGGTCCTCCTGGGAAGCGATCTTTCCGTTCTCGCCTATGAGCAGCACGGATGCGTCGATATCCACATCCACCTTCTGCTTGAACACGCTGAACAGACCGCCGCCTCCGCCTTTGACTTCTTTCCAGCCCAAACCGACCATCAGATTGGTCAATTGAGCGCCGTTTTTGCTCAAATCAATCTTTTGGCCCTTTTGTAAGGATATAGCCATACGCTTATCCTCCTTCCTATACGCTCAAGCCATAATTTCCGCACAGCGCCGCCAGCCCGCCCTGGAAACCGCTGCCCACCGCGGAAAATTTCCACTCGGCGCCGTGGCGGTACAGTTCGCCGACCACGATTGCCGTCTCGATCGAATAATCTTCTCCCAGATCATAGCGGATCAATTCCTCGTTGTTGGCCAGATTGACTATGCGGATGTAAGCGTTCGATACCTGGCCAAAATTCTGGCTGCGGCTCTCCGCGTCATGGATAGTGACGGTAAAGACGATCTTCTGGACGGCGGCCGGGGTCTTGCTCAACGTGATCTTAACGCTCTCGTCGTCGCCCTCGCCTTCGCCCGTGCGGTTATCGCCGCCGTAAATGACGCTGCCCGCCGCGTCCTGCGGATTATTGTAAAAAATAAAATCCGAGTCGCTCGCCACTTTGTCGTTTTCCCCGGTCAGAAAAACCGAAACATCCAAGTCGAATTCATGCCCGCCGTCATATTTGTTCGTGTCCCAGCCCAGCCCCGCCATGATCTGATCAAGTCCCGCATTCCCTTTAGTCAGGTCAACCTTCTGCCCTTTGGATAAATTGATCGCCATGTCTGTCTCCTCTTTCGCATATTATTTTCCGTGTGATCAACGGTTACAATACTTCGCTGCAATTCACGATTTTCCTGCTTGAAAATCTTTCATGCCCTATTGAATATTACGGAAATAGCCAACCCCGGAAGCACTGATTAATTCCCGTCATTGCGAGCAAAGCGAAGCAATCCAGCAAAACCGGAGTTTAGTTTCCCGGTAAAACTGGACTGCCACGGCGCTACGCGCCTCGCAGTGACGAGTGAACATTGCATGGGCGCTACCGCGCCAATAATGCCCTCACCCATTTTAAGGATAATTCTGAGGCGGATGTGTTTTCGACCCATGTTTCCCATTCATTGTCACATAATTCCGGATACCCGTGATTCACATCTTTGCTGTCCAGTACGTCGCAGTAACTCAGAGCGTCGCCCTCGTTCGGGAAATATACCCGGGAGCGTTTTATATCCTTGTACACCCGCCCGCCCATATTTACAGCGGCGGAGAATCTGTCAAAATATTCCTGCTCTGTATCGGTATACTGTTTTTCTCTATTGGAACTCACGTTCTCATATTCAGCGAACAATTCATCAATTGTCCGCTGATCCCGCGCTTTCAAATCGTCACAATAAGCGTTGAATTCTTCCCGTAACTCTGAGACAGAAATTTCGTCATTCGCTAGGTCAACTTTATTTTGATATTCCGATAAAGCCAGAGCCAGTAAAGTTCTGGCTTTATTATCATTAGAACGCGTGTCTCGCGCAGCTGATTCCCATTTGTCTTTCATCGACGCCAAAATTTCATCCTTGATTTCTTCAAGGCCGTCAACGCTCATCATTCCCCCTTCTCGCATAATATTTCCTCCTTGACGCGGCGCGGCAGACCCGGCCGCGTTACAGATCAAGCTGATAGTAGTATGTGTCGCCCTCAAAATCATCGTCCCAAATTTCCAGATAAAGCACTCTGGCCTCCGTCGCCTCCGCCGGGGTCTCAAACAGCAGGAACCCCTCCAGCGAATCGCCGGGCGCCAAAGGGACCTCATCCGGATACATGCCTTCGATCTCACCGGCGATAGTCGCCTCATAAGCCGGCACGGTCGTCTCGCTCCCGTCGCTGTCTTTATAGACCAGCATAAAATCAAAATTGCCCACGGGTATTTCCTCGTCGCTAATGTTGAGCGCCTCAATGTCCACCACCACATATTTGCTGCCGGCGGATGACGCGCGTCCCTTGAATTCTCTCGTCACATCATAGGAAACAACCGTCCAGTCAAAAAACTGATTAGTGAGCGTCTCACCCAAAACGGCCGAGTATTCGGCGCCGTGCGGTCTTCCGTCATCCGAATCCCACGTGTAGTCGTTATAATCCCAATCATCGTCGCTGTAATCCCAATTGCTGTCGTCCCAATCATAATCATCATAATTATAATCATCATCATAATTATAATCGTAGTCGTAGTCGTAATCCTCCCAATCCAGACCATCCCATTCGTACATCAGGCGTTCCGGGCCGTAATAGGAGAAGAAGTCAGAGAAATACACCGTATCCTCCGCATTGGCGACATCAGCCGCCGCCGGTAAATCCAGAACCATCTCGTTTTGGCGTCTGGCGGTCTCGCTCAGGGTAAGCCGCACGGAGTTGTCGCCGTAATTGAAATCCGCCGCCCCCCAGGCCATGTCTTTCGTGTTCAGGTTGATGAGAACGTCGCATTTGTTTTCAAACACGTCGCCGTTTTTCTTGATGGACAGCGCCGCATAGCTGCCGCCGAGCAGTTTAGTGATCTCGGGTAATTCGATCGCTCTGGCCGCGATATAGATATAGTTTTCATACTTCGCCTGATTTTCCTTGATTTCGGCTAGCAGTTCCTGGAATCCCGCCACCATTTCATCGCGGTCGTCAGCGGAAAGTTCCAGTATCTCCAGATCTTCCTCTGTGATATTTTGCAAAAAAGCGGTCGTGTATTCGCCTATTTCGTCCAGATGTTTCAGAGCGTAAAGACCCAGTGACTCAACATAGTCCGCCGCCTGCTCATATTCGATCCGGAATTCGACGCCGCCGCTGATCCGCTGCGTCAAACCGCTGTCATATCCGCCAAAGACGTCGTCTTCCATGCCGGAAAAATACTCCGCCGCCAGCTTGTAAAGTACGCTGTGGAAAAGTTTATACTCTTCCTGCAGCTCATAATCCAAAAATTCCGCCATATCTTCGCTCAACTCAAACTTGAGCCACTGTTTGCCCTGAAGATCGTCTTCCACCGCCGCGACAAAATCCTTTTTCCAATCCCGGAGCCAGTCGAGGATCCCCCTCACATCGGCGTAACACGTCTGGCTGGGCGCGTCCAGAATAATGGCGGCAAAAGGTTTTTCCGCGCCGTCCTCCCGATAAACCATCGCCAGATCGAAAACCATTTTTCGCGTATCGACCGTGCCCCGAACGGAAAAATCACTCAGCAAAGCCAGCGTCTTATCTAAGATCTCCCGTTCTTCCTCATTCATTTCCGCTAAAATTTCTTCCGATAAAGTGATATTCAGCTTGACGTCCTCATTCAGCTCATATATCTCCATCTCGCTGAATTCCCGGTTTAGGGATAAGATGGTGGCTGTTTCGCCGCAGCCGGAAACACTGAACGCAAAGACAACCGCCATGAACAAAACAAGCAGTTTTTTTGCCCAAATCATTTTCACTTTCGCGCCCCCCTTTTTAGTGATGAACAACCCGTGCGATACAAGCATAGTTTAGCACAGGCGCAATTTTTATGCAACAGCAAATTGTCAGATTTAATGGAACATTTGCCGTTTCCGCGGTTCCTGACGTTTTTATTGACCTTCGTCTAATACGGCGGCGATAAAATAAAAATTTTTTGCATTTTGCGCCGAATATGCTATAATAGCCTTGTTCAACAGAAACGGGAAGGAAGTAACCTGCGTATGCCTAACAAGGAACTGCTGCTAATCCCCGGCCCCACGCCTGTGACGGACGAAGTTTACGCGGCGCTGGGCCGCGAGACGATGTCGCACACGGACACCCGTCTGGCGGCCCTGTTTAAGGAAGCTCTGGCTCTGACCAAAGATATCTTCCGCTCGGACGGGGAAGCGTATGTCGTGGCCGGATCGGGGACGCTGGCCATGGAAATGGCTCTGACGAACACCGTCGCCCCCGGCGAAAAGCTGCTGGTGATAAGCCACGGTTATTTCAGTGACCGCTTCATGGGGGTGGCGGCGGCATTGGGCATCCGGACGGAACGTCTCACCGCGCCGCTTGGCGAGCGGGTCACGCCGGAGGCGGTGGAAGCCCGGCTGCAAGAAGGCGGGTTCAAGGCGGTCACTGTGACGCATGTCGATACTTCGACCGGAGTTATGGCGGATGTGGACGCCTTGGTTCCGGCGGTGAAAAAATACGGCGCCCTTTTTTTGCTCGACGGCGTCTGCGCGGCGGCGGCGATGGAAGAAGACATGTCCCGTTCCTACGGCGCGCCGGACTACCGGATCGATCTTGTGCTGACGGCGTCGCAAAAAGCGATCGGCGCCCCACCCGGTCTCGCGATTACCGTTTTCGGCCCGGCCGCCCTGCAGGCCCGCGCGGCGCTGCCCAAAACCGGCAGCTATTACTGTGATATCGCCAACTGGCGCGACATCATGCGCGAGCCGAGCAAATATTTTGCCACGCATCCCGTGAACTTGATCTACGCCTATCACGCCGCCATGAAAATCATCGAACGCGAAGGTCTGGAGGCGCGCTGCGCCCGGCACGCCGCCATCGGCTCCGGTATGCGGGCGGCGCTGACCGGTTACGGCTTCGGTTTGCTGACGGCTCCGGGCAGTGAAGCGCCGACTTTATCATGTTTTATATACCCCAAAGGGCTGGAAGACCTCTCTTTCCGCGAAGCGCTCAAGGCGAAAAAGCTCATCGTCGCCGGCCTTCTGGGCGAGCTGAGCGGCAAAGGGTTCCGACTGGGGCATATGGGCAATACGCGGGAAGATGAATTCCTGCTGGCCATCTCGCTGATCGGCGAAACGCTGAGCGAATTTGGCTTCAGCGCCGACATCCCGGCGGCCCGGCAGGCGTTCTTATCGTTTTACAATATATAATGAAAACATTAATGAAAACAATTTAACACATGTAGGAGGATAGTTACATGGGAGTCAATAAAATCACTGTAGTCGGCGGAGGCAACACGGGTATCACGACCGCTTTCCTGCTCATGCTCAAAAATCTGGGCGACGTTGTGGTGATCGATCTGCCGCAGTTCACAGGCGCCGTCAAAGGCAAGGCGCTGGATATTTTTGAGGCCGCGCCGCTGCTCGGCTCCGGCGCCCGCGTCGTCGGAACAGGCGACTACCGGGACACCGCCGCTTCTGATCTTGTGATCATCACAGCCGGACTGCCCCGCAAACCTGGCATGACCCGCAACGATCTTGTCAAGGCTAACGCGGAAGTCATCAAGAGCGTGGTGACCGAAGCGGTGAAATATTCGCCAAACGCGATCATTCTGGTGCTGACCAACCCGGTGGAGATCATCACTCATCTGGCTTATAAATATTCCGGCCTGCCGCGCCTCAAAGTATTAGGCCAGGCCGGAGTGCTGGACGGGGCGCGCTTCCGCACTTTTGTCGCCGACGACCTGAATGTGAAATCGGAAGATGTGACGACGTTGGTTTTTGGCGTACACGGCGACGACATGCTGCCTATGACGCGGATATCCGCCGTGAATTCCGTCCCGCTGGAAAATCTTGTCTCGCCGGAGCGGCTGGAAGAACTCGTCCGGCGCACTAAAGGCGGCGGCGCTGAGATCGTCAACCTGCTGGGGACCGGCAGCGCTTATTTCGCGCCGGCGGCGGCGCTGACCGCCATGGCTTCGTCGATTCTGCGGCATGAAAACAAGCTGTTTTCCACCGTCACAAATCTGGACGGCGAATACGGCTACCGGGATGTGGCCCTGAACGTCCCGGCCGTGCTGGGGCGCGGCGGCATCGAGCGGATCATAGACCTGCCGCTGACACCGGCGGAAAAAGCGGTGATCGACAAATCAGCCGCAGAGGTGAAGGGTATATTAGCCGCTTACGTCTGATGTAGAGAGCCGCCGGAACCTTTTGGAGGGGCAATGCTCTGTTTGAATAAAGTCAATGTGTATTACGGCGAGATCCACGCTCTGAAAGACGTGTCCCTCCGGGTGGCGGAGGGTTCGGTGGCGGCGCTGTGCGGCAGCGCCGGTTCGGGGCGCAGCACTTGTCTCAAGGCGATTGCCGGCGCTATCCGCCCGCGCACGGGCACGGTTTTTTTTCGCGGCGTCGATATAGCCGGCGAACGGGCGGACAGATTGGGGATAGTCGCCGTACCGGATGAACGCCGGATCTTTGCCGGCATGACTGTATTGGAAAACCTCCAGGTGACCGCTTCCCTTCCGGAAGAATACCCGGCGCGCATCGAAACGGTGCTGCGGGTTTTTCCCCTGCTGCGCCAGAGGCAGCACATGCTGGCCGGCTGCCTGCCCGGTGAGGAACAGCAGATGCTGGTCATCGGCCGCGCTCTCCTGCTGGCGCCGGCGCTCCTGCTTCTGGATGAGCCGACCCGCGGTCTCGGTCCGCCGCAGGCCGAGACCATCATGCGCTGTATCCCGGCGATTAACGCCTTGGGCGTCACCATCTTGCTGGCGGAACAAAACATGACTTTGGCTTTGGCCGCCGCCGAAAAATACTATGTTTTCGCGGAAGGGCAGGTCACGGAGGAGGGTTTTGGGTAAAATTTATGGTTTTTGATTTGATCGTACTGGCCGTTATATTATGGAGCGCTTTCATGGGCTTCCGCAAGGGCCTGCTGACGGGGATCATAAAATTGGCCGGCAAAATAGCGGCTATCGCGGTCTCCTTCCTCTTTTACAAACCTTTTTTAAGCCTGATCGAAGGCGTTTATCCGCTGCGGGACGTGGTGGAACCTTGGGTGGGAATTTTTCTGCAAAACGCCGGCGGCGCCTTCTCCGGCTCCGGCGGAGGAACTTTCACCCTGCCGGAAGGTTTTACTCTGCCGGAGGATTTCACTTTGCCGGATGACATTACCCTGCCGGAGGGCGCGACTTTGCCGGAAGGTTTTACTCTGCCCGAAGGTTTCACTCTGCCGGACGGGTTTACCATGCCGGGAGGCGGTTCGCCGCTGGAGGCCGCGCAAACTCAGCTCACCGATTTCATCATGAACTCCATGGCTCTTGTCCTGCTCTTTATAATTTGCACGATTATCGTGAATTTACTGGTAGCTCTCATCATTCAACCGCTGGCGGACGTCCTTTCCATAGCCAACCGCGGCGGAGGGCTGATGCTGGGGCTTTGCGGCTCGTTTCTCCTTTTATCGCTGATTGTCGGCGCGGCGGCGCCTGTGATCGACGTCAACGAGAGCTGGATCACCGTGCGGGAATCTATGAGCTATCCCATCCTGTGCGCCGGATACAACTTTATTCTCTCTTTTGTGCATCTTTACCAGCCGGAAACTCCGAGTGAATTATTGCCAAATTTTAATAATATATGACGAAGGATGATCATATGAAATCCGCGGATCTGCTCAGACGGGCTCAATTTTTAATGCCCGGCGGGGTCAACAGTCCGGTGCGCTCCTTTGGCGCTGTCGGTCTCACTCCGCCTTTTATCGCTTACGGCGGCGGATCGCGTATTTTTGACGCTGACGGCCGCGAATATATCGATTATGTATGCTCCTGGGGCCCCCTGATCTTGGGCCACGCCCACCCGGCCGTAGTGGAGGCCGTGGAGCGGGCGGCGCGAGACGGTCTCAGTTTCGGGGCGCCGACGGAACGGGAAGTGGAAATGGCGGAACTAATCACGTCCGCTTTGCCGTCGATGGAAATGATCCGCATGGTCAATTCCGGCACCGAGGCTGTCCTGAGCGCGCTGCGCCTGGCCCGCGGCTGTACCGGCCGCCCTTATATCGTAAAGTTTTCCGGTTGTTACCACGGTCATAGCGATAGTATGCTGGTCGAAGCCGGCTCCGGTCTCGCTACGGCCGGAGCGCCCAATTCCGCTGGCATCCTGCCGGCAGTAGCTGCCGCCACTTTGGTCGCGCGCTACAATGATCCTGATTCGGTGCGGGAACTCTTCGCGGCGAAAGGCGCCGAGATCGCCGCCGTCATCGTGGAGCCCGTCGCCGCCAATATGGGACTGGTGGCGCCCGAACCTGATTTTTTACCGTTTTTGCGCCGCGTCGCCGACGAATACGGGGCGCTGCTGATTTTCGACGAAGTCATCAGCGGTTTCCGCGTCGCTTACGGCGGGGCCCAAACTCTGTACGGCGTCCGTCCCGATCTGACCATACTGGGCAAGATCATCGGCGGCGGCTTGCCGGTGGGCGCCTACGGGGGGCGGCGTGAACTCATGCGGCAGGTCGCGCCGCTGGGGCCGGTGTATCAAGCCGGCACTCTGGCGGGGAACCCTGTAGCTATGGCCGCCGGACTTACGACTTTGAAAATTCTGCAAGGCGATTCCGCCGTCTATGCCCGGTTGGAGGAAAAAGGCCGGATGCTGGCCGGCGCCTTGCGGCAAGCGGCGGCGGACAATGGGCGCCGAGTCACTGTTCATCAGATCGGCAGCCTCTTGACCCTATTTTTTACCCCCGGCCCGGTCGCGGGTTACGCGGATGCCCGTCAAAGCGACACCGCCCTTTTCGCCCGCTTTTTCGCGTCTTTGCTAGCCCGCGGCGTCTACGTCGCGCCTTCGCAGTTTGAAGCGCTTTTTATTTCCGCCGCGCATACGGACGCCGATTTGCGGCTCACCGTCGCGGCCGCGGAAGCCGCGATGCGGGAACTGGACGCGCCGCGGTCAGGAACTGCCGGCTAACGATCACACCCTTTTTTGTACATCTCCCCCGTCGAATTACGCGCGGCCAGCGTCCTAACCGCTGCTGAGCGAAATTCGGCGCATACGGCGCATAATTTTCAGCAAAAGGGGAAATGTTCCAAAAATGACGGCTTATGGCTACATTCGTGTGTCCACTGCTGACCAGAACGAAGACCGGCAGGTCATTTCCATGAAAAAGTTGCAAATTCCGCCGTCGCGCCTGTTTTTCGACAAACAGTCCGGAAAGGATTTTGACCGCCCGGCATACAAAAGACTACTAAAAAAACTTAAATCAGGCGATTTGCTTTATATCATGAGCATTGACCGGTTGGGGCGCAATTACGACGAGATTCAGCGTCAGTGGCGGTTCCTCACCAAAGATAAAGGCGTGGATATTTCGGTGATCGACATGCCTTTGCTTGATACGAGAAACGGCAAAGACTTGATGGGGACATTCATCGCCGACATCGTTTTGCAGATCCTGTCATTTGTCGCCCAAAACGAACGCGACGCTATACGCCGCCGGCAAGCGGAGGGCATCGCCGCCGCGCGGGCCAAAGGCGTCCACTTGGGGCGGCCGCCTAAAAAAGCGCATGGTAAATTTTGGGATATGGTGGCCAGATGGGAAAGAAAGGAGATGGGCCTCGAAGAAATCCTGAAAACCTGCGGCATGAGCAAAGCGACCTTTTTCCGCCGGCTGCGCGGGAGACGGGCAAACAGGCGCGTCAAATAGAAACGTGAAACGTAAATTCACCTTTCAACAGCGGGCGTAAGTTTTGCATTTTACCGGCGGCGGTGGTATAATAAATTAAAGTTCAGTGAAGGACGGAGGAAGTATGGGCGATGGCCAATCCGATAGTGACGATCGAGATGGAAGACGGCGCGACGATGCGGGCGGAACTTTTTCCTGACGTTGCGCCCCTCACCGTGCAAAATTTTATGAATCTGGCCAGAAAAGGATTTTATGACGGGCTGATTTTTCATCGCGTCATTCCCGGCTTCATGATTCAGGGCGGCTGTCCGCAGGGCAGCGGCACAGGCGGTCCCGGACATAGCATCAAGGGCGAGTTTGCCCGAAACGGCGTAACGAATGATCTGAAACATACAAAAGGAGTTCTGTCCATGGCTCGCAGCGCCCATCCGGACTCCGCCGGCTCGCAGTTTTTCATCATGGTGGCCGCCGCCTCGCATCTGGACGGCGCTTATGCCGCTTTCGGCCGCCTCCTTTCCGGTCAGGAAGCGGCGGACAAAATCGTGACGGCGGAGCGCGACGGCAGCGACAGACCTCTCAGCCCGCAGAAGATGAAAAAAGTCACGGTTACGGAGACGGAACAGCCGGCGGATTAGCCGCGCCGCTTTTTTTCGGAAGGACTTGCGCCCGGCACGGTTTTCTGTTAGTATACGATATGTTCCCTTATGCCGGCCGGAGCGGCAATATTCAGGATAAAATTACCAGGGAGGAACACATGCCGGTCAAAGTGGAAAAAATCGGCCCGAACCAAGTGGAACTGGAGATCACGGTCGAGGAGACTGTTTTTAACGAGCAACTGAAAAAAACAACAAAAAAGCTCGCCGGTCAGGTCAATATACCGGGGTTCCGCAAGGGGAAGGCGCCGCTGCGTTTGTTGGAGGCCCGACTGGGAAAAGAATATATCTGGCACGAGGCGGCGGAGGAAATCATGGATCCCGAATACGCCAAAGCCGTGGCGGAAGCGGGCCTTACTCCCGTGTCCATGCCGGAAGCCGATATTGTACAGATCGAAGCAGACAAGGAATTTATTTTCAAAGTCAAGCTGTTCGTCAAACCGGAGATCGAACTCGGCGAATACAAGGACTTGGGTATCGACGAGCCGCAAGTATCCATAACAGAGGACGAACTGGCAGCGGAATTAGAGGAGCGCCGGCGCAGACACGCCAAGCTGATCAATGTCGAGGAAGGGGCGGCTGAGGACGGCGACTCGGCGACAGTCGATTATACGGGCGCTGTCGACGGGGAACCGCTGTTGGGCGGCGAGAGTGAAAATCGCGATCTGACGATAGGTCTGGAAAGTTTTCCGCCCGGTTTGGCGGAACAGGTGAAAGGCATGTCTATAGGCGAGGAAAAAGACATAACCGTCACGCTTCCCGCTACGTATCATGAAGAAAATTTTGCCGGCAAGGAAGCCGTGTTGCATGTCAAACTGCTTGGCATCAAGCGGACGGAACTTCTGCCGCTGGATGATGAATTCGCCAAGGATGTGAGCGAGTTTGACACCATGGATGAGTATAAAGAAGACGTGCGTCAGGCTATGCTGAAAAAAGCCCTCGATTTAAGCAAAGACGAGTGGCGGGAAAAGATATTGGATAAAGCCTTGGATAACGCGGTTTTAACGGATATCCCCCCGAGTATGATCGAATCCAAGGTGGAAAGTATGATAGCGGATGCCGATAGGCGGATACGCATGCTGGGATACGCGCCGGAGGATTATTACGAGAATTACGAGCTGGTTATCAAGGCGATGCGCGAGCGATACGGAGAGCAGGCCGGAAGGCATGTCAAGGCTGACTTGTTTTATGAAGCGGTCATCGCGCGCGAGGATATCCAGTTAAGCGAAGAGGAAGTGGACGGCTCTCTGGCGAGGATAATCGGTTCCGGGAGTGAGCTGGAGGCTTTTAAACAGCTTCTTCAGCAACGGGATGGAATGGAGCCTTTTTTGCAGGGACTGCGAAAAGAAAAAGCGGTAGATCTCATACTTCGGGCCAATAACTTCCCTGTGCCTGAGCTGGACGCCGGGCCGAAAGAAGAACTTCTGTCGGAAAGCGAGCCTCAGCCGGAAGAAGTATCCGAACTGGAGGAAGAACTTCGGCCGGAAAGCGAGTCTCGACCGGAAGACGAGCCCAAGCTGGAAGACGGACCCAAGCCGGAAGACGGACCCAAGCCGGAAGACGGACCAAGGCTGGAAGATGAACCTCGGCCGCAATGTGATCCTGGCTGAAGAATTGCATCGCGATACGGAAGAGGGGTGAGCGCGTGACTCAGTATACAGGCGGTAACGGTAATAATGATAAGAAATTGAAATGCTCGTTTTGCGGTAAGACGCAGGAGCAGGTCAAAAAGCTGGTCGCCGGGCCGGGCGTTTATATTTGCGAGGAATGTATCGCCCTGTGCAATGAAATCGTAGATGAGGAATTGCAAGGCGACAGGGAATGGAATTTATACGCGGTGCCCAAACCGCGGGAAATCAAGGAAATACTTGACCAATACGTCATCGGTCAGGAAATGGCGAAAAAATCGCTGTCGGTCGCCGTTTACAACCACTATAAGCGGGTAAACGCCGGGGCGAAAATAGACGACGTGGAACTGCAAAAGTCAAATATTGTCATGTTGGGGCCGACCGGCTCCGGTAAAACGCTGCTCGCGGCTACTTTGGCCAAAATTCTCAAAGTCCCTTTCGCCATCGCCGACGCGACTTCGCTGACTGAAGCGGGGTATGTGGGCGAGGATGTGGAAAACATCCTGCTCAAACTCATTCAGGCCGCCGGTTATGACACGGAATTGGCGCAGCGCGGCATCATTTATATTGATGAAATAGATAAGATAGCGCGCAAATCGGAAAATACGTCCATCACGCGGGATGTTTCCGGCGAGGGCGTGCAGCAGGCTTTGCTGAAAATTATCGAGGGCACGGTCGCCAGCGTGCCGCCTCAAGGCGGACGTAAACATCCGCATCAGGAATTCATTCAGATAGACACCACAAACGTTCTTTTTATTGTCGGCGGTTCATTTGACGGTATCGAAAAGATAATCCAGAACCGGACCGGGCAGAAAGTTATCGGCTTTGGCGCGGAAATCAAAAGCCGCTCCGAGCAGAAACTGGGCGAACTTTTGCAGCAGACGCTGCCGGAAGATTTGCTTAAATTCGGTCTCATCCCCGAATTCGTCGGCCGGCTGCCTATCATCGTCAGCTTGGAAGAGCTGGATGAGGACGCTCTGATCAAAATACTCATTCAACCGCGCAACGCGCTTGTCAGGCAATACCAGAAACTGCTGGAAATCGACGGCGTTTCGCTCGAATTCAGAGAGGACGCCCTGCGGGCGGTGGCCAGGGAAGCCATCCGGCGCAATACCGGCGCGCGCGGGCTGCGCTCTATACTGGAAAGCATCATGCTGAACGTGATGTATGATATTCCGGAACGCCAGGACGTGACCAAATGTGTTATTACCAAGGATTCCGTGCTGCGGAAATTGGAGCCGGAACTTTTCACCGCGGATATAGCTATGCGCAAAGGAGTGCCGGCCTGACGCGACCGGCAGTGAATTGAGATGATGCCGGTGCGGCAGTTTTTGCGCTTGTGGCGGGAGCGGGCCGCCGGCCATTTTTGGGCGGCCTGTTTGGTTTTTGCCGCCCTTTTTGCGTTCGGAGCCGGTCTTGCCGCCGCCCATCCGGATTCGACCAAAGATATCATCGAACTGGTCGCGCAGAATTTTGCCGCCAAAGGCCTTTTGGAGGCCGAAGCGCCAATGCAGGCCTGGATAATTTTCAGCAACAATCTCACGGTTTGTTTTCTGCTGTTGGTTTTCGGTCTCATCCCGTTTCTTTTCCTGCCGCATTTTATCATCGCCATGAACGGCTTCGCGGTCGGCGTCGTCATCGCCGCCGCTCCTTTGCCGACGGGCAGCCGGGTTTTGTTCGCCGCGGCCGGGCTGCTGCCGCATGGCATATTTGAGTTGCCGGCCCTCTTTATCGCCGCCAGTTTGGGTTCTTTTTGCTGCGCGCGCCTGACAGGGGCGCTGCTGGGCAAATCGAAACCGGCCGAAGGCGAGGGAGAAGAAAAAAACCGGTGGGGGCCGCGCCAAACAGCCTTATTCGCGGCGAAAACTTTTTTGCTGTTCATTTTACCATTGCTCATTATCGCGGCAATAGCGGAAATATGGCTCACGCCGCTGGCGCTGAAAGCGATCCTGTGAAATGAGGGGGTTAACTATGCCGAAAATAATCCTCGCGGTGCTGCCTTTACGGGGAGTGGTCGTTTTTCCCCATATGCACATACACCTTGATGTCGGCCGGGAAAAATCCGTCATGGCGATCGAAGCGGCGCTGGCGTCTGAGAAAAAAGTGCTGCTGCTGACGCAAAGCAACCGGACCGAAGACGATCCGCGAAGCGAAGATCTGTATGACGTAGGCACGGTAGCGGAGATAAAGCAGACATTGTATCTGCCGGGCGGCGCCGTGCGTATACTCGTAGAGGGGCTTTACCGCGCCAATGCGCCGCGGGTGACGGCGGATAAAACTTATTTTTCCGCCGCCGTCACGCCTTTGCCGGACGAACGTACCCGGCTCGGGGAACTGGAAACGCTCGCGCGCAGCGCTCGAAGCAAATTTGAGGAATTGGGGCGGCAAAGCAAGAAAATTTCGCAGGAACAGATCGCCGCCGTGGCCGGCGCGAAGGATCCGGGCCGCATGGCGGATTTGATCGCCGCGCATCTTGATTTGAAAACCGAGGAAAAACAGCGCGTTCTGGCGGCTTCGGATATCGCCGCCCGTTTGGAACACGTGACTGAACTCATAATGCGCGAGATGGAAGTGATCGAGGTAGACCGGCGTATAGGTCTGCGTGTGCGCCGGCAGATGGAAAAAACGCAAAAAGAGTATTACTTGCGCGAACAGATAAAATCCATCCAAAAAGAACTCGGGGAAAAAGACGAACGCCAATCGGAAGCGGAAGAATACCGCGGCAGGATAAAGGAAGCGCGGCTTTCCCCGCAGGCGGAGGAACAAGCGCTCAAAGAAGTGGAGCGGCTGGAAAAAATGCCCCCGGCTTCAGCGGAAGGCACGGTTTCCCGCACCTATGTCGATTGGCTCCTGTCCATGCCATGGCAAAAAATGACAAATGATCGCAAGGATATCGGGCGTTGCGCTCGTATCTTGGATGAAGATCATTACGGTCTGACCAAAATCAAGGAGAGAATGATTGAGTTTTTGGCTGTACGGCGGCTGGCGCCGGTCAGCCGCAGCCCGATAATTTGTCTGGTCGGCCCGCCGGGCACTGGCAAAACCTCTTTGGCTAAGTCCGTGGCGCGGGCGTTAGGCCGGGAATTTGTCCGCGTGTCCCTCGGCGGGATCAGAGACGAAGCGGAAATACGCGGACACCGCCGCACATATATCGGGGCGCTGCCGGGCCGCGTCATTCAGGGAATCCGCCGAGCCGGCGCTCGTAACCCCGTATTTCTCCTCGATGAAATAGATAAAATGCAAGTGGATTTTCGCGGCGATCCGGCCGCCGCCTTGCTCGAGGCGCTGGATCCGGAACAGAACGCCGCTTTTACGGATCACTATCTCGAAGTGCCGTTCGATTTATCTCAGGTTATTTTTATTACCACGGCCAACATGGCGGACACTATTCCCGCGCCGCTATTGGACCGGATGGAACTTATCAGGCTCGGCGGCTATACGGAAAATGAAAAAACAGAAATCGCCGCCCGGCATCTCCTCCCCAAGCAGCTGAAAGAACACGGTCTCACCCGGCGAAAAATACGTTTTGAGACGGATGCTTTTTTGACCGTTATCCGGGAATATACGCGGGAAGCTGGCGTGCGGGGGCTGGAACGGGAACTGGCTCATATCCTGCGGAAGCTTGCCGTCAAGGTATTGCGCAAAGAACGCTTTATCCCGGTCGTTGACGCGGAAGCGGCGCGGGAAATACTGGGGGCGCCGCGTTATCACCGCGACCAGGCGGTTTCCGTTCCGGAAGTCGGAGTGGCCGCCGGACTGGCCTACACGCAAACCGGCGGCGAGGTGCTTTTTATTGAAGTGACCCCTCTGAAAGGAGAGGGCAAACTCGTATTGACCGGCAAGCTGGGTGAAGTGATGCGGGAGTCCGCCCAGGCCGGGTGGACTTATGTGCGCGCGCACGCGGCCGCCCTCGGCATAGAGCCTGATTTTTATGAACATGTTGATTTGCACATCCATGTGCCGGAAGGCGCTACGCCTAAAGACGGGCCGTCGGCGGGCGTCACCATGACGACGGCGATGGCTTCCGCTTTAGCGCGGCGCGCCGTGCGTTCGGATCTGGCCATGACAGGGGAAATAACCCTCCGGGGCAAGGTGCTGCCAATAGGTGGCGTGAAAGAAAAAGTGCTGGCGGCGCGGCGGGCGGGGATAAAAACGGTGCTGCTCCCGCAGGAAAATGAGAAAGATCTGGAAGAAATCCCGGCGGAAATACAGCAGGAGATGGAATTCATCTGGGCGGCGCATGTGGACGATGTGCTGGCGGCGGCGCTCCTTCCGGAAATTTCCCTGACGGCGGCGCCCTGGCTGGGGGATTTCGCTTCTTTTGACCCGGCGGCGACGGAAGCGCCGTTTGAACACGGGCCGGTTTTGTGAGGCCGGCATGATAATACGTCAGGCGGAATTTTTGACGTCCGCCACGCGCCCTCAGCAGTATCCCCCCCCGGTTCTGCCGGAAGTCGCCATATGCGGGCGGTCAAACGCGGGGAAATCGACCCTCATCAACAAGCTCCTGCAACGGAAAGGCTTGGCAAAAACAGGCAAAGCGCCGGGCAAAACACGGCTCATCAATTTTTTCGCCGTCAACGGAGAATGGTATCTGGTGGACTTGCCAGGTTATGGGTTCGCCAAGGTTTCCCGCGCGACTCAGGCGGAATGGGGAAAAATGATGGCTCTTTATTTTTCCAAGCGGGAAAATCTGCGCGGCGCGGTGCAGCTGCTCGACATCCGCCACAAACCGACGGACGGAGATTTGACCATGCTGACCATGCTGCGGGAACAGGGTATCCCGGTGCTGGTCATAGCCACAAAAGCGGATAAGATCGCCCGTAGCGCCAGAACGCGCCAATTGCGGCTGCTGGCCCAAACCCTCGCTATCGAGGATCATAAACTGATCTTGCCGTTTTCCGCTCTGGACGGCACGGGCCAGGACGAACTGCGCGCGGAAATAGACGCTCTGATGAGCGGCTCCTTATAAAATCGGCGCCAGTAAACGGCTGATTGATTCTTTGAACTTGGTAAAAGGAGAGCGGCGGCGATAGGTTTCGAGAGTGAGCTCGTCACAGACGGCGATGTCTTTCATGAAAGCCGTTTGCAGGGTTTTGGCCGTGGGCACGTCGTAGATGAAGGCGTTCACTTCATAGTTGAGACGGAAACTGCGGATATCGAAATTTGCCGTGCCGACGGAAGCGATGCGGTCGTCCACGACGATTGTCTTGGAATGAAGGAAACCGCCCTTGTATATATACGCCTTTACGCCTGATTGCAGCAGATCGCCGACAAAGGAACACGTGGCCCAATAAACGAACGGGTGATCCGGTTTGCATGGGATCATCAGATTGACGTCTATGCCGGAGAGCGCGGCGATGGCCAGAGATTCGCTGATGCTCTCGTCTGGAATAAAATAGGGTGTTTGGATATATATGGATTTTTTGGCGGCGTGAATCATCTTGACAAAACCCAGTTTTATATCCTCATGCTCACTGTCAGGGCCGCAGGAAACGATCTGGACGCCGGCGGCGGCGCTGTTTGCCGTCTGGGGAGCGGGGTAGTAACGGTCAGTGACCGGCAGTTTTTCCCGCGCCGCCAGCAGCCAGTCCTGAAAAAAACGGGTCTGCAGATCGTGGACCGCGCTGCCCCGTATGCGCAAATGGGTGTCCCGCCAATAGCCCATGCTTTTTTTCAAACCGAGGTATTCGTTGCCGACGTTAAATCCGCCCACATAGCCGGTTTGACCGTCTACGACCACAATTTTTCGGTGGTTGCGGTAATTGAGTTTCAGGTTGATGAAAGTGAAAAACGAGGGGAAAAATCGCGCCACATGTCCGCCCGCCCGTGTCAAGCGCCTGAGATCGCGGCCGGACATCGCGTTGCCGATGGCGTCGACAAGCAGGCGCACCTCCACGCCTTCCTGCGCTTTCATGATCAGCAGATCAAGCAGACCGCGGCCCAGTTCGTCTTTTTTCAGGATATAGTAAAGGACGTGGATATGATCGCGCGCCGCCCGGATCTGCCCGAATAGATCGTTGAATTTTTCTCGCCCGTCCAAGAAAACGCGCAACTCGTTGTCCGCCGAATAAAGCGCGCGGCTCTGCACCTGCAGGAACTGGATTATATCGCGGTAAGGCTCCAGACGGGAATCGCGAAAGATCTTGCCGCCGGCTTGCAAACGGCGGATTGACTGCAGCAGATCCGAGTTTCGCTGCCGGTAGTCGTCGTCCCGGGCCGCAAAGGCGAAGGATTTGCGCCGCAGGATATTTTGAGCCAGAAAGAAATACATGACCGCGCCCAGACCCGGCAGAATAAAAAGCGTGAGCAGCCAGACCAGCGTGGAGGTCGGTTTTTTGCGCTCAAGAAACACGATCATTATCGTGAATAACAGATTTACTACATAAGCAATGGTCAAAAGACGGACGCCTATGTCAGTCCAGTTCACTTGCGGCATGGTTTCAGGCTCCGGCTTCTCCAGGAGTGGAAAGCTTCTGTAACTCCGTCTCCATTTCGTCCAGCAAGGTCCGTATCTCGTCTATTTTCGCCTGTAATTCCTCCGGGCTGACGACCGCCTCACCGCCACTGACCGAACCGCCCTCGCCGCCCTCGCTTTCGCCGCCCGCGCCGGTTTCTCCTGTCCCGGAACTTTCGCCGCTTTCACCGCCGGGCGGTTCCGCCAGACCAAACAGAGCGGCCAAGGCTTCGTCCACGGTATCCGTCATTACCACTTCATCTTTGTAGGCGGCGATCACCCGCCGCATCTCCGGAATACTTCCCGAAGAAGTTGATTGCAGGTACACGGGTTCTATAAAGAGGAAACTCCCCGCGATGGGCAGCGCGAGCAGATTGCCGCGGATGACCTGCGAACCCTGCTGATTCCACAGCGTCAATTGAGGCGAAATGATCGGATCCTGATCTATGCGTGATTCTATCTGCAGCGGTCCGTAAGTCTCAATATTTTTGGGCAGTTTATACAGCAAAATATCGCCGTAATTTTCCCCGTCCATCCGGGCCGCCAGCCAGGCGATCATGTTATTGCGCGCGTTCGTCTCGCTGGAAGCGGGCGTAAAAGGCTGGATCAGCACAAATTCTTCTTCCGTCTCCTCCGGCAGTTTCATGATGACATAATACGGGTCGACGTTGATCGGCGCGGAAAGGTAGACTTCCTTGGCGACTTCCCACATATCTTCTTTATTATACAGCACGGTCGGATTCGTC
Source organism: Gracilibacteraceae bacterium (assembly GCA_031266805.1). Taxonomy (GTDB): domain Bacteria; phylum Bacillota; class Desulfitobacteriia; order Desulfitobacteriales; family Syntrophobotulaceae; genus JAIRRL01. Next base: position 11,737 of record JAISAH010000060.1, on the reverse strand, counting down.
ATATGAAAAGTATTGAGCATATCCGTCTGGATGCGGAACATGGTCTCCGGATAGCGCAAATGCGTGCGCAGCGAGTCGGAAAGCTCCGTCAGGGGATGAAAAACTCCTGGGAATATTTTACTGTAGGTGTTCAAGAGCGGATCTTCCGGATCGACGACATAATAATCGACCGTGCCGTGATAAGCGTCCACCACAGCCTTGACGGAATTGCGGATATAGTTGAATCCGTTGGCTCCGTACTGCACCGCGTAAGGGATCGTGGCCGCGGTCGTGTAGCCGTCTATGATCCATTTTATGCGGCCCTCGTCAACAACCGCGTAAGCGTCGGGATCAAACCAGAGGAAAGGCGTCAGTTTGCGCACCCGCTCCATGATATTGCGATGCATCAGCATCTTGCTTTCCGTGGTCACGTCGCCGGAAAGGAAGAAGCGCAGAGTCGCCTGATTAAAAGAAAGCATCAGCTTGTTGAAAAAGGTGAACGGGATGCCGGTGGCGCCGGCGTACATATTTTCCGCGTTATCGTTTTCCCGGGGGTAATCGAATTCCATGTATTTGCTGTTGGCTATCACCCAATGGTCAGTCAGCTCGCCGAAATAAACGCGCGGTTCCGGCAGCGCCAGTTCCGGGAATTCGCTCTGCGGCGGGATATTGTTTATGGCAAAGGATGGCAGGCCCTGGGATGTGACCTCGTTGGCGAAAGAAGCGGCGGCGCCGAAGCCGTGCGTATATTTCAGCCGCGTGTTGACAAAAGTACTCGTGTCCAGATCCGCGACGCTCAATTCGCGCACGGAAAGCATGGTCTGGCGGTAGTCCCCGGCGACGGTATAGCGGTCGAGATCGATATCGTTAAATTTATAATACTGGCGGATCCCCTGTTTTTGGCCGTATATTTGTTTCATGGGCCGAGGATCGTTCAGGCGCACATTGTCGATGATAGCTTTTTCATTTTCCAGAGCCGCCAGAGTGATATCCGCTGTTCCTGTATAATCGCGCTCCACGATCCTGTCCAGACCGTAGGCGAAACGAGTCATCTGTATTTCGTTTTCAATATAAGGCGTTTCCTTCTGCAGTTCGTTGGGCACGACCACCAGAGACTGCACCGCGGAAGGCAGAACGCCCGCGCCGAGAAAATAAACGGCGAGCAAAATGAAGGGCGCGAAAATCAAGGGGCGGATGTCGCGCCGGAACAAAGTCAGCAGCGAAGCAGCGGTGGCGGCGACGCCGAGAACTATGAGCAGGCGGATGACCGGCAAGGTAAAAGTGATTTGGGCGTAACCGGCGCCGACTACAGTGCCTTGCTGGGAATAAAACAGACTATACATCTGGAGGAAAAAGCCGAAAGCCGCCAAAGCGTATACGACGGCGCACAGGATGCTCAAGTGTTTTTTTGCGGCGCTGTCGATCTGGATGGCGTTTTTCTGCCAGAACCTAGAATTGTGCAGGGAAATAAAACCGGTGACCGCGTAAAACGCCGCCGTACACACAGTCAGGAGCAGCAGCGGCGGGAAAAAAGCGCTGTACACCGTTTGGAGAAACGGCAGACGGAAGACGAAGAAGCTGAGATCCAAACCGAAGACCGGGTCGGTGTGATGGAAATCCGAGGCGTTCAGAAAAGAGAGTACGTCAAGCCAGCCGGTCAGCCCGGCCGCCGCGCTGAAAGCGACACTCAGAACCGCGGCCACGATCAGGAGCAGCGCCGTCATGCGGCGCGGCGACAGGTTTTGGGGGCGAAACTGAGCGAGTATGGCCTGGAGACGCGGGTTTTGCAGATGAGGCCCCACTTTTTCCTGGTAAAAAGTGGCAATAGCATGGCGCACCGACAGGAAGGTAGTCGCGATGATGATGAAAAGCAAGACCCCGTTGACAGCTTGGATGATCAGCTTGCTGATCAGCGGGACCCAAAACAGGCTGAGATAACCTAAATCCCCGAACCAGAGCCAATCGGTGTAAAAGCCGCTCATAGCAAAAAGGGCGACGAATATGACAATGATCACCAAGATGATTTTACCGACAGTTTTCATTTTTTGCGAATATCCTTTCGGCGCCAAAATTTTGCTTCCTCAATCCAAATTATTATAATTCGAGCCGCCAATGAGAAAACCCTTTTTTTCAAATTTTAATATGTAGGGCGAACCATAGGGTCCGCCCGCGGGCTCAGGCGAAATACCGCTGCAGCAGGCCCTGGAAAGCTTGTCCGTGGCGCGCTTCGTCTTTGCACATTTCGTGGACCGTGTCATGGATAGCGTCCAGACCGAGTTGTTTGGCCAGAGTAGCCATCTCCTTCTTGCCGGCGCAAGCGCCGTGTTCCGCCTCGACGCGCAGCTGGAGATTTTTTTTCGTCGAGTCTGTCACGACCTCGCCGAGCAGTTCACCGAATTTAGCGGCGTGTTCCGCTTCTTCCCAGGCGATACGCTTGTAGGCTTCCGCCACTTCCGGATACCCCTCGCGGTCGGCGACGCGGCTCATGGCGAGATACATCCCGACTTCCGTGCATTCGCCCATAAAATGCGCCTGTAAGCTTTCAAGCAGCTTCTGGTCAACGCCTTTGGCCACGCCGACCACATGCTGATCCGCCCAGGCCATTTCGGTTTCCTCCGCCCGGTTGAATTTTTCCCTCTTGGCTTTGCATAAAGGACATGCCTCCGGTGGTTCGGCCCCTTTGTGGACATAGCCGCAAACGCTGCATACCCATTTTGTCATGATCCCGCCTCCTCTTAGATATATTATTTTTACAGAACTATTCTAAACTACTTTTAGCCGTTTGACAAGAGTTTTTTTATTTGGAGGCGCTTTAATATCAACCGGCGCTTTAGACCTTACCGCCGCGGGCAAGCAAGGATTGCTACCCGATGCGCCCCGCCGGCGTATATAATTAAATCATGGGAGGTTAAGTAATGAGTGATTTTGAAACTATTATTGTCGGCGGAGGCCTGGCCGGACTCACGACCGCCTATATATTGGCTAAAGAGGGCGTGGAAACTCTGCTGATCGAGCGGGGCAATTTTGCCGGCGCCAAAAACGTGAGCGGCGGGAGGATCTATAGCCACAGCTTGGAAAAAGTCATACCGGGTTTTGCGGGCGAAGCGCCGCTGGAGCGCCGGATCACGAGAGAAAAGATCAGTCTGCTGACCGCGGACAGCGCCGTCACGGCGGACTATTTCTCGCCGGGCCCTGGCGCGCCCGGCCGGGATTCTTATTCGGTGCTGCGGGTCGGTTTTGATCAATGGCTGGCCGGCAAAGCCGAGGAAGCGGGAGCGCAGATAGTGACCGGCATCAAAGTGGATGATCTTTTGCTGCGGGACGGCAATGTCCGCGGCGTCGCCGCCGGCGATGAAATGACGGCGGACGTCACGGTCCTCGCGGACGGAGTCAACGCGCTGCTGGCGAAAAAACTAGGGCTGCGCGCCAAACTGTCGCCGGCTCAGGTCGCGGTTGGCGTAAAGGAAGTTATTGAATTGCCGGCCGCGGTCATTGAGGACAGGTTCCAATGCGGCGGCGAAGAAGGCACGGCCTGGCTTTTCGCGGGGCAGCCTTCCGGCGGCAAGGTCGGCGGCGCTTTTTTATATACAAACAAAGAAAGTCTCTCCCTGGGCGTGGTCTGCACATTGGAAGGACTGGCGGCCGGCGTGACGACATTGCCGCAGATGCTGGAGGATTTCAAAGGGCATCCTGCGGTCGCGCCTTTGCTGGCGGGCGGCAAAACGGTGGAATATTCCGCTCACCTTGTTCCGGAGGGAGGCGTCGACATGGTTCCCCGCCTGTTTACCGGCGGCGCTCTGGTAGTCGGGGACGCGGCGGGATTCTGTCTTAATCTGGGCTATACGGTGCGCGGCATGGATCTGGCGGTCGGCTCGGGAGACTGCGCGGCGCGGGCGATACTTCAGGCCAGACGAGCGGGGGATTATGGGGCCGGGACTCTCGGCGCCTCCTACCAGAACGCCCTGAACGACAGCTTTATTATGAAAGACATGAAGCTATACAGAAAATTCCCCCATTTTATGGAAAAAACGCCGCGCATCTTTTCCGGCTATCCGGAGATGGCCAGCGATCTCATGGCCCGGCTTTTTGTCGTTGACGGGGAACCTTCGCGGCCTTTGTACAAAAAAGTCGCCTCCAGCTTAAAAGGAGTAGGCGCGCTGAATTTGATGCTGGACGGAATGAAAGGAGTGCGTTCTCTGTGAGTGTGAACGTTGAGGAAAAACTGGGGATCGATAAATTTCGCGTGGACGAAAACAACGCGCATATTTTTATCAAAAACGATCCGGATCTGGCGGAGTTTTATAAATTGCATCTGGCCTGTCCCGCCGGATTATACAAGTTCGACGATAAGTACGGCTGCCGCTTTGATTACGCGGGGTGTCTGGAATGCGGCACATGCCGGGTGCTCGGCGGGGAAACCGTTCTGGAAAAATGGGAATTCCCCCATGGAGGTATGGGCGTCGAATTTCGCTACGGCTGACGGGATTAGGTCCCCGGATCTTGCAGCAAGTCCAGACTTTCCACGGCGGCGAAATCCAGCACTTCGTCCGTCCCGTTTTCCTGCCGCAAAGAAAAAGAGTCTATGTTGAAGGGATCGTCCGCCTGATGCGCGCGGTGGGCGGGGCGGAAAAAAGTCATATGCCGCCGGAAAAAGGCGATCAAATCCATGTAAAGCCGTAATTCCTCCGGAGTGGCCGGCTGAAGGCCGCTGTCGCCATACTGAGTCAGCGTGCGCGCCAGACGGTTGAAAGCGTTCATCATCGCACTCGTTTGGCGCGAAGCGGCCGCCCGGTCAAAAAGCTCCATGTCATGGGCGCCGCGTTCTAGGAGCAGCGCGGCGCCCGCGCTTTGGGAGACGCTGCCCGCGCGGGTGAGGTAAATGTACAGACGCTCTGGCAAGAGCCGCAAAACATCCAGATCCCGGGCCAGATCCATGAAATAATAACAGTCCTCCATGCGGTCATGGGCGGTGAACGGGATAGCCCGGCAGATATCCTCCCGCAGCAGCAAAGTCCAGAGCGAATTGTCCAGCAGATTATTGCTTAAATAGCGTAAGATCTCCGGCCCGGCGATATCCTGGGCCGCGTAGCGGTACTGCCCGCTCAGGGATCTCGGCCAGCGGCGGAGGGTTTCTTCCTCGCTGCCCGGGCCGGGCGAAACAAAAGAAGCCTCAGGCAAAATAAAAGCGCCGCATTTGACCGCCGGCAGATTTTCTCCCGCCGCCGCGGCGTACAGAACGCGGTATAATTCCGGCAGCGCGTAATCGTCGCTGTCGGCAAAACCGATATATTTTCCGCCGGCGGCGGCTACCCCGGCGTTGCGCGCCCTCCCCGGCCCGCCATGCTCCCGGTGCAGAACGCGCACCCGCTTGTCATTGGCGGCCCAGAAATCGCAGCGAGCGGGCGATACGTCAGTGGAACCGTCGTCTATGAGAATAAGCTCCAAATCATCCAATGTTTGAGCTAGTACGCTTCGCACGGCGCGGTCAAGAAAAACGCCGGCGTTATACACCGGCATGATCACGCTGACACTGACATCAGGCATAATATCCGCCCTTTCCGCGCTGTTTTACGTGCGGCTGCTTTCATAGCGCACGCGGTCTTTCAGCAGTTCGAACGGTTCGCTGCGCGTCAGCCCGTTTTCATATGTGACGTCAATAAAAACCGATATGTCGTTCACGACGGAAACGTCCGCCAAAGCCCAAGTGGTACTCCAGGCGCCGGCCGCGTTGCGGTCTTCGGTAAAACTGACCGATTCAGGCTCCAGACCCTCGCTCTCCACGCGGAGCTTCACGCCGACCGGCCGCATTTCCGGCAGCGGCGCGTTTTGACTGACCAAGACGAAAATCGTAAAATCCACGGCGTTGGAACCGCTGGCAAAAGCGACTTTCAAGTCCGTACTCCAGCGCGGCAGACCGTACACGTTATAAGGAATCAGCGCCGTATCGCTGGAAATCTCCATCGCGCCGCGCGCGGTCATCATATATTCATACTCATAATAGGGCGACAGCAAAATACGCGTGGTATATTCCAGACCCTGCGTGAGCCGCAGTTCTTCTTCCACCCATTCGGTTTCTCCCTTGGGGCGGTACAGAATGAACGGCGTTTCCGCTTCGCTCAGGCGGCTGAAAACGACATCCGCTTTGACCGCCATGTTTTCCTGCCGCGAATTGTCCTTATCCAGCAAAAAAACACAATCCTGCAACCAGCGCTGTTCCCGCGCCAAACTGTTTAAAGTCTGATTCATTTCCGCCAGTTCCGTTTGCAGATCTTCCAATAACGCGCGGTTGCTCGGAGCCGGAGAGGCTTCCCTGATTTCCCGCACATATATCCAGGTGAAGATCTGGAACACCAGTGACAGGAGCAGAAGTAAAAAAACAGCCGCCCATCCCCATCGGTTTTTCATGACAGCATCCTTGCCGGAATCACCCTGACCGGCGTCCCCATCGCCTTTCCCCAAACCGTTCACGTTTCCATTTTGCTGTTGACAGAAGCCAGCTTATCTTCCATTGAAGCTTTTTTATCCCGGCGGTCATCAATTTTTATTGTGGTAATAAGACGTTCCACTCCTTCGGCAAAAACAGCTTCCTGCATATCGCGGACAGCGCCGAGTACTTCGTCCAAATCGCCCTCCAGCGTTGTAAACATAGGGCCTAGATCGCGTTTGACGCCGGGGCGGCCCACGACGGCTCTCTCGGCGGCAGCCACATACCGGCTGACGCTCGTGCCTTTGCCTAAAGGAACCATATTGACTGCGACGATTGCCATAGATATCCCTCCGTTGCCGAACATCGGCGATATGTGCATTATAACTCTCTGGACGCCGTTTGTCAACACGCGCCGGGCACGGCGCGGGCATGGGCGACGGGATGCTTAGTTACAAATTATGGGTATATACGTTAAATAACTGGTCAGTTGACGCAATTATCGCCTGTAATATTTATCGTACTTTTTATCAACATATAGAAGAAATTATTGCGTCAAGGATCGGAAGCCCGACAATAAAAACGAGTTGCTCGCGCGAAGGATTATTTTTCCCTTGTACAATTGAGCGAAAAAGGCATATTGTTCGCGTCAATAGAATTAATTCTAATTTGCTCGTCGCTTTTAATGGCATTGTCAAAGAGGTAGCGCGACAGCGGGTTTATCAGCAGGCTTTCCACTATATTGCCGATCCCGCGCGCCCCGTTGGCAAGGTTGCCCAATGATTTTTCCAGCAAAACGGCCCGCGCTTTTTCGCTGATCGTCAGTTCTATCCGCTTCTCGCCCGAAAGATTACTGATGATTTTCTCTATCTGCGCGTCGAGAATAGTCGCGGCCACCGCCGGGCGGATGAAGTCAAAGACGACGATGTTTTCCCCGATGCGGTTAAGGATCTCCGGCCGCCCAAGCTCCAGCTTGAAGTAGTTTTCTATGGCCAGGCGCACTTTGGCCTGAACTTCACTGTATTCCATCTTTTCCGTCACATTGGCCTCGCGGATCCCCGCGTCGCTACGGGTGAAAATTCCCAGATTGCTCGTAAAGATGATAATACACTCCGAGAAATACACCGTATTGCCTTGCCCGTCGGTCATGCGGCCGTCTTCAAGTATTTGCAGGAACTTATCGAAGATGGACGGATGCGCTTTTTCTATTTCATCAAACAACAGGATGGAGAAAGGATTCTGCTTAACGGCGTTGGTCAGTTGTCCGCCGGCTTCATATCCCACATATCCCGGAGGCGCCCCGAGTAATTTCTGGTCGCTGTGGCTTTGCCCGTACTCGCTCATATCGAAGCGAATGCAGCGGCTTTCGTCGCCGAACAGTTTTTCGGCGAGGGTTTTAGCCGTTTCTGTTTTACCGGTGCCGGTGGGACCGGCAAAGAACAATATGCCCTTGGGTTTGGTGTGGGAAGAATGTTGAAGGCCGGACATGCCCGTAACGGCGCGCTTAACGACGTCCAGCGTCTTGACTATCGCGTAGTCCTGCCCTTTGACTCTCTTTTTGAAGTCGTCGTGCGCTGTCGCCAGCTCCTTCTCATCCAATTTATCCCACGGATTCTCCCTGATGCCGTATTTGTACAAATCGATCACCGACGGCATCTGCCGAATACTGAAGCGCTCGTTTTTGCAGAGCCGTCGCAAACCGTTGATTTCGGTAAAGCAAAAGCCTTCGGTCAGCCCGACGAATTTATCCTGCACCTTGTCGAGTTCATCGGGATGCTCGTTATAGTAACCGATCTCGGATTCATAGACGTCTGACGCAAAAAAACTGGGGAAATTCTCGCCTTTGACCAACAGCTCCCGTTCTTCGCGGGACGGCGCCCCTAACAGGATCGTTCTGACATTCGGATTGTCATGGTAAAACCAAACAGGGACGTCGTTCAGCTTGTTGACGATCATTACCACGATGTTCTTGAGCATCCCGCTGTCCGCGCGAACGTCTTTCCCCTCCAACGAAGCGAGCAGAAGATTGGTAAAACTATCCAGTTCCGCTTGCGCCAAATTGTCCGGAGAGGTGATGTAACGCGAGGCCAGCGACATGACGACAGCCGTCGCGCTCGCGTTTTGGCTGACCGCCCTCCTAACGATCGACGCCGCCGACGCCGAATTGCTCCTGCCCCCGAACTCCGCCCGGATATAGCCGCCATCGAGTTTCGCGTCTGTCAGTTTGGCGAACGCTTCGATATTGCCGCCGCCGCAAGTATTGTAGAAGCCCTGCAGACTGTCAAAGAAGGCGACGATTTGATATCCCATATCCTTAAAATAGTAGTGGAGATACTCCGGCAGGCGAAGGACGCTGCCTTTGGAAATCTCCCCTTCCGCCGGATATTGGTAGACGTCGAGGACGTTGCCCTCCACAATGATCAGCGGTTTGATCTTGCTGAAGATGCCAAGTTCGCGGTGCCATTTTGGAATGTAATCAGTCATTTTCAATTACCCCCTAATTTTCGATCTTATTTTGCTTTTAAAGTCTTTATTGTGTATTCCAACCGAGACGACGCCGTCCGCAGTCGTAAAATTCTGTATTTGATTGCGCGTAATCTCCAGATAGTTTTCATATTTTGCTCTGAACCGCTCGTTGAGGATAATAACGTTTTGATTTTCCGAACCTCTAAGTATGATATCCTTATTCAGTTTTTCGACGTACCGCCCGTCAATCAATACGGCAATCGAAGTCAAAACGCTTCGAATGATCTCCGAGTCTTGTTTCATCAGTTCGCCGTATTCGAATCCGGAATAAACAAGGATGTCCTCACTGACCGTTCCCAAATAGCGGACCAGCGCCCCGAGGTCTTCGGGCTGAGCCATGGGTTCGCCGCCGGAAACGGTGAACCCGTCGATCTGACGCCCCGCGGCGATGCCGGAGATCACTTCCCGCAATCGGTCTACGGTGATTTCAAATTCCGGCCGCCGCTCCCACAGCTCGGGATTAGCGCAGCCGCGGCATCGGCGCGGGCAGCCGCAAACCCATATGCCCACGCGGTTTCCCGGCCCAAGCGTCTTTACCGGATATAAGATCCTTGCAATATTCACGCGGGCGCCTCAATTACGAAATACGCCGCCTGCGTTTGTCTTTCGCCGTTGACCAGCTTTCCGCCCAGGCCCACCTCGTCGCCGTTTTTCAGCCGAGTGGGCGAGCCGGCGGGAATCGGCGCGTTGTTGACAAAAGTGTGGTTCGTGCCGCTGACGTCTTCCATATAGACCTCTCCGTTGGCTATGATCACCTTGGCGTGTTTGCGGCTGACATAAGTCTTTTCTTGGAGATAATCGCTCATTTCCCCTTCGCGCCCGATTACCGTCACGGGTTTTGTGATCGCATAAGAAAAGCTTCCGTCGAAAGAACGCAGCAGAGCGGACGCCGGGGGATCTGCGCGGCCAGCTCTGCTCTCCGCCGCCCGGACGTCGGATATATCCTCGCCGCAGGAGACGCACTTTCGCGCCTGCGGCGGATTTTCCGCGCCGCAGTCACACAGCCTTATCAGAAAGCGCTCGCCTGAGGGCGGGCCGGCGCTCCGCGGCGCGGCGCTCTGGGCGGCCAGCAGCGCCTCGTCGACGACCTTGACCCCGGTAAGGTCGGTCTCGCATTTTTTGCATTCCAGTAAGGCGAGGGGATTATGTTCGCCGCAGGCGGGGCATACCTTGAATTTGTTAAGCACCATCAGTCGCCCTCCTTTTCATTTAGCATCGCGCGCTTTTTTGCCGTTTTTGAGCGTTTCCCGGTAACGGCGATCTCCTGTACCGGCGCGGCCGCCGTTACCGTGTAGTCGGTCAGGTTTATGATCGCAGCGTATTCCGCCGCGGGAGGAGCCAGGGACACGCGGGATTTCATCATCACGCCCTTGGCCTGGAGCCGTTTTTCAAAATTTTGGAAATCAGAGCAAAATGACTCCATATCCTCATGCAAAGCCTCCGCTTCTTCCGCGGTCGGTATTCGGTCGGTTCGGTCGATCCCGCCGAGTTCCACGGCGATCTGCCCGGAGGGATCATAGGTGATATTGATGGCCGTTCCGTCGCCGTAGGAAAAAAGCGCGTTTCGGAACCGTTTCCCGCTTCTCTTGACCACAGTGCGGCTGCCGATAACGTCATATCCCATCTCCGCCATGACCTCGTTTACGCAGTCACTGATATACGCTTGCTCAGTCTGGGCCACGAGGTCGTATCGCTTCCGCATAGCAGCGGCTTCGATCCGGTTTTGCAGCGGACGGACGGTCACGGCCTGGAATGTCTGAAGCTGTTCTTTGGTGTTTATCCTTTTCGCGGCGGCCGCTGCGGCAAGGACCTCGCCGATGAGCTCCTCCACTTTCTTTTTGTCCGCCGCGAAGTTTTCGTCTTCTGCTTCTGGCGGCCGGACAAAGAAAGATCGAACCCCGGCGACGTCGTCAGCGATTGCGCCTTTGACGGCCGCCGCCCCCTGTTTGGCTTTTTTTTCCATAGACGGCAACGCCGTTTCTATTTCCCGATGTTTGGCGGCGGCCTTGTTCCGCAAGGCTTGAAGCTTGGCCAGAGTCTCCTTTCGCTTGGCCAGTTCAGTCTCGGACGGGGTGAACTTGTCCGTTTGCAGTACCAGTATCCCGGCCAGCTCCCGCAAAAACAACTGACTCTCCCGCGGCAAAGCGCTCTGATAACCGGTCAATATGGAAATCTCCGCCGAGCAGTCGTTTGTCCGCCGATTAGCGAGCTCAAAAATCGAGAGCAATGATTGTATCTGGCCGCCGACCCCGTTCAGATACCGGGCCGCCTCCTTTATTTCTTCACGGCAAACAAGGCTCTGCTGCGAGCAGTGCAGCTGGGCCTGTAAATTACGCCGCTGCTCGGCGGAGATTTCATATACGGATACTTTAGGACCGCTCATTTTTTCCGCCCCCTTAGGGTGTCTGAAAACTAACCCGGTATAGCTGGAGCTAACGGTTACAGTATAACTTGGACAGCCCCGTAATTCAAGTTGTTTTCAGGCTCTTTTCGCATGTTTGCCGCGGTCTCTCCCCGTGAATTTATGTAAAAATAAGGAGGGCGGCATGAAAAAACAGAGCCGGATTTTTTTGTAAGACGGCCGCCATTTGTTTTGCTTTGCTTTTGCTGGGCGCGATGGCGGTGGTTTTTCTTCTGGCGGCGCTGGTCAAAGCGTTAACACAGAAGTCTATCTCAATTGTCTCAGTGGCGCGGTAATGCCGGGTTCTTCCATATCCTTGATGATTGTCACAGAAGCCCCTTCATTGTAAAATTTGGCGAAAGGATTCCGCACCACTCGACCTTCCTTCAAGGTGCGTTTTAGTTTTT
>JAISAH010000041.1 GCA_031266805.1 Gracilibacteraceae bacterium | reverse complement strand
AAGATCCATGCGGTGCCGCTCGGTAATGGACTGGGTGAGCCGGGTAATTTCCGTCGGCGTCAGATCTCTGGCGGAAGGAGACTTGGCTGTCCTCTGCCATCTGGCGACGCGGTTGTAGGTGAACTTCGTCAGGTAAGGAAAAACCGCAAGGGTAATAATGTCGTCCACGATTTCGCGGTTCCCATCGAAAACTGTCTCCAGATCTTGTCGGATGCCTGTTCTTATTGCTATCTGCTCAAGCAGCCAGATATCGCCGTACAGACGGTTCTGGCACTCACCGCTGTATTCCGGCCTTCCCGGTTTTCGCAGTCCCGTGAGTTTTTCCACCTCGCTCATATCCCAGTTTTCGGGGAAGATGAGCCGTTCCCGCTCTGCTGGCGACGCCAAGTAGAAGGCTGATCCCGGGATAAACTTCATATCCTTGTCAATGGTACCCCAATGGATGTAGCGATACTTCTTTTTCCCTGTATCCGTATCAATATAAGGGGGCTGAGTGCTGGCATACATGTAGCCTTTTGTGACATGCGGCTTGACCCGATATTGGGCATTTGGATCGGTATGCTTACCCATATGCGTTTCACCTCCGTGTTATATAGTAGAATTATACTATATAACACGGAGAATGTCAAGCGGAATATTATCAAAATTCCTTTAAATTAAAGGGTTTAGAGATATTTTCTAGTAGAAAAAAATGAAAAATTCAGGTTATAAAAGAGAACACCTATTTACAGGCGGCTGTAAGACAGTACACCGATATCCTTTGCGATCTCAAAAGCCTGTATAATTCGTCAGGCGATCCCGACAAACTGAAAGAATACCGCGATAAATGCGAGAGCGACGCGAGGCGGCAGATCAGCTATAAAATCGTCAACTCCGTCAAGGCAATCATTTCTAAAGAATATGGTGTAAAGGACGCCGAGTTTACCGCCGCGCGGAAAAAGTATTTCGCGACAGAGCTTATGCGCGAAGTTTTAGACTTCTTCGCTCGGAGCGTCGTCGCGGGCAGTTCCGAATGGCAGGAAAAACAGGAGACGTCCTTTGGCGGTCTTTCAGATCGCGCCATGAAGGAATGGTATCTCCAAAATAAGGATAAGGGCATGGAGTTTTAGGGAGGAAGCAAAAAATGGCTATGTCAGAGTTAAAACAAAGACTCTTGAAAGCAGCGTTTGCGCGGTTCGGTTTTTTCAAGGCGCAATATGACGAAAAACAGGACGCCGTACTGGCGAACCCGGCTGATGCGCATGTGATGGGAGTGAAGGACGACGGCAGCGTTTTTTACTACGCCGAGCATGACCATCTCGCTTATGAAATTCGCCGCGCCGCGGAAAAGATCGGCGAAATTGTCGCCGCCTGGGAGAAAGCGGCCGCCAATCCGGTTGAGGATAGCTCTGTCTCGAACTTCCGTATACTGTCCGAATACAACAACGTCGTGCTGGCGGCCCGTGACGACAGCGCCCTCGGCTTCGGGTACGGGCTCAATTTTGTCACATGGAAGCGCAGTCCTGACCGCAAGGCTTTAGAACACGGTCATTACACGACGGATTATGAGGGCGCCAAAGAAGATTTTGCCGTCCGCTGCGGCCTTATCGACCGCGATAAACTGTTCAGCGAAACCGAAATGAGGCTGATCCGGCAGGGACTTGTATACCTCGGCGCGGATTTTCCCGACTTGACATATGAACAAAATACTTTGCTCAGCAAAGTGGTCGAGAAAATCGAAACGCTTGTGCCGGAGATCCGGGAACATGAGGAATTGGAGCGTGAGGTGCCTCTGCCGAATGATGAGCTTGAACTGTAGCGAGGGGGCTTGAACAGTGAAAAACAAAGACGATTTTTACATCGCGTTTTATGAACGCCTGGCCTTACACGGTTTTCAGGCTTATGCCGCTTATGATAAAGGGCGCCATATCGCGGATATATGCATAGACGGCCGCAATATCGCCCACCTCACCCAAGCCGACACTATCGAACCGAACCCATACGCCGAGGACGCGGACCCCGCCGCGATGAAGGCGATAGGCGAGATAGCGAAAACCGCGGCGCTCGCGTTGGACGAGAGTCTCTCTTTCGATGAAACCGCGGCGCTTGACGCTGTGACATCAAAAATTGAGAGCATTATGCCGGAACTTGGCGGCTATGATGTGTACGCCGGCTTGAAAAGCGAACTCCGCCGGGATCTGTCCGAGCCTTTGGGCGCCGGCGACTGTCTGCACGGCATAGAGAATATCACGCGCGACTATGAGGGTTATATCTATTATAAAGGCATTCAGGTCGAGCATTACGACAGGGATTACGTTTATTCTGAGGACGCGAAAAACAGCCTTATGGAACTCAAACGGCGCTGTGAGTTTTTGGAAAATAAAGGCATTCCAGTGTCCTGCGGCAGCGCTGTATGGGGCTGGGAAAAATATGCCGACGAGTACGGCGCCCGGCGACAAAAGGAGTTGGACGCCCTGCTTGGCCGCGAGGGCATATTGTATTCAAAGGTTGAAATCTATAACTCCGGCAGGGAGCATACTTATTTTGTCTGCGGAAAACCGGCAGGGTTGGACGAAATAAAAGAGCATCCCGTCACCAAAAGCATAAAAGGCCGTTACATTGACGATGAATATGAGATTACAGTCACGTCCTTTATTTACGGCAAACAGCCGGCCCAAAAACTCATAACGACAGACGAAATCGCAAATAAACCGGAAATCGAAAACCTGCTCGCTTCCTGCCACGATTATCTGAGGGCGCATGACAAACTGAATACCCTGCCGGAAGTAAAGTACAAAACGGATTTTGCCGAGGGGTATGAAAGGACAAAGCTGCTCGACGGTCTTTTGGGCGAACCCGGCAGGAGCCTGCGGTATTCGGAAGTGTTCATGTACGGCTACGGCATTGATGGCAAACGAGTTTACTTCTGCGGCGCTCCCACATTCGATGAGATCAAGGAATACCACGAATATCAAACTTTGTTGAAAGCGTGCGGCGATAAGCTGACTGTTTCGATGACGACCTATCAATACGGCGGCGGCGCGCCGCTTAAGCCGGAGGAAATGAAACCCCTGCTTACCGCGCCCTTTATCGAAACATTGGGTAAAACCCACTATTATCTGCAAAAGCATGACCTGTCGCGTGAAATCGGCTGGAAAAACTTTACACGGAATATTGAAACTACAGCGCGGCCAGAACCGGAGCAGGCGGACGAGTATGACTGCGAGCCGTAATATGACTGCGAGCTGTAAAATAAGGAGAGTCATGACGTTTATAGATTTTTTCGCGGGGATCGGCGGGTTCAGGGCGGGACTTACGCAGGCCGGATTCAGGTGCGTCGGTTTCTGTGAGAAAGACAAATACGCCGTAAAGAGCTACCGCGCCATCCATGCGCCTGATGAAAAGGAGTGGTTTAGTGACGACATCCAAGAGCTTGCATCAAGCGATATCCCCTATGCCGAGGGCTGGACGGCAGGTTTTCCCTGCGGCGACATTTCCCTCTGCGGAGGGCGATCAGGACTCAGGGGGCGACGGAGCAGACTGTTTTTTGAGATTGTTAGACTCATCAAGGGCAAAGCTCCCGAAGATAAACCCCGATGGCTTTTGCTTGAAAATGTTAAGAACCTCTTATCAATCGGCGGAGGAAGGGACTTTACGGAGGTTTTGTATCAGATATCCGCAGTTGGGTACGACTGTGAATGGCAGATTATCAATTCCAAGTCATATGTTCCCCAAAACCGAGAGCGCGTTTTCATTATTGGACATCTTCGAGACGGACGCAGCCGAAAAGTATTTCCTGTCGGGATCACAAACGCAAAAACTCCTGTCGAACTCGTAGGCGGGAGTCAGGGACGCAGAGTTTATGATCCTGCCGGGATCGGGGTGACGCTCACCGCCGAAGGCGGCGGAGGCGCGAAGACGGGGCTGTATTTCATAGATCTGAACAAAGATCCCAAAATAACGGATACGGCCAGATGCGTTAAAGCGCAGTATGACGCCGGAATTACCAACCACAAGGGCAGTAATTCCGGCGTTTTTGTATGCGGACGAATCGGCAAAGACGCCGCGCATACATTGACGGCCTCATGCAAGCAAGGCGTGGTAACGCTCACCGGCCGCATTCGCCGGCTGACGCCGCTTGAATCTTTCAGGCTTCAAGGTTATAGCGACGAGATGTTTTACAAGGCGCGGGCCGTCAATTCGGACAATCAGCTTTACAGGCAGATCGGAAACTCCGTGACCGTTCCCGTGATCCGGGACATCGGCGGGAAACTGCGAGAAGCGTACCATGCCAAAGCATAAGAGAGCGGCAGAAAGGAGATCGGTCCATGCGGGTTTTCAAAGAAGTCCCCATTATTCCCACTCTGCGGAAAATCGTGGAAAACAATAATTTGTTCTATAAGACGGATTATGCATACGACGCGGAAACATTAAGCCAGGCCGCGGAAGGCAGCCGTTTTTTATGGATGTCGCGCACAAGCGGCACATGGCTCTTTGACGAGCGGGACGTTCATATCCGCGATACCTACGCTTACAATACATGGCAGTATTACAGTGACGTTAAATATTACGGCGTGAAAGCCTTTGCCGTTGAGATCAACAACAATGAGTACGGAAACCCGACCGGCGAAATATACGAACTTAATTACAATAAGCATCAGGAAGCTGTGGCTGGCAGCAGTTTTGACGCGAAAACGGTTGACATCACCTTCAAAAGGGCGCCAGAGTATACCCGCAGTTTTGACGTCGCGGAGTACGACGCTGGCTTCCATTCCATTATCACCCGCTACGGCGAGCTCCAAAGCGTCCGGCATAATCTCAGCGCTGAGGACGACGCCCTGCTTGGGGAAATTCTTGACAATTATAAGGCGCAGCGCGAGGAAGAAGCCGTACCGGCAATCATCAGCGACTATGTGCGGGAAATGGTCAGAGAGCGTTTCCGCGAATACGGCTACACGCAAGGCGATATGGCGTTCACCGCGCCGGAGGATGCCGAGGCGGCCCTGAAATACCGCATACCCGTGTATATCCTCTACCCGGACAACACAGTGGAACTGGTCAAAAACAGGAAAAGCCTTGACGATGCCATGTATGACGGCCGGATGCTGGGCATGGGCGACAGGGATAAACAACTGCTTGGTTTTTTCCAGGGGAGCAATTATATCAACGAAGCGGACTTTTCTCTTGACCAGGAGCTTGAAGATGGTATAGAGCAATGAAAACAAAACCCAAGCTGATGATCTGCGCCTTTATCTTTATCATTGGCGCGATCTTCAACGTGTTTTTCTCGGCGGCTTTGCACGGTGTTTTATCAGGTCAAATGAGGACGCCGGCGTTTGCCGGTTTTTGGGAGAGTATAGTGAGCATGGCGGCGTCAAGACAGCACTTGACGCTTTTTTTATGCCTGTCGGGGCTTACGCTTGTACTCGCCGGCGTATTTTTCCTGACGAATATGCGCCCGTATCAAAGCCGGCTTAATTCTATCACGCCGGAGATCCAAACCCCCGCCACTGTAGGGCAGTATCAGCACGGCTCGGCGAGATGGCTGACCGACAAGGAAAAAGACAAAGCCTTTGAGAGCTTTATCCTTGATCCGAGCGACGAGCAAATCATTGCCGGCTTAACTGAGGCCGGGGTAGTCCTCGGCATGAAAAAACTGGGAAACGGAAAGGAGCGGATTTTTTATGTGGGTGACGACACGCATACCCTATGCGTCGGAGCGACCCGTTCGGGCAAGTCCCGGACGATCGTGACGCAGTCCGTCTGCGCTCTCGGCCTTGCCGGTGAGAGTCTGGTGATCTCTGACCCCAAAGCCGAGCTGTACCACTATACGGCGGACTTTTTGCAAAAACTCGGCTACGGCGTAAGGACCCTGGATTTCAAGGATCCTGAAAAAAGTTGCCGGTACAACCTGTTGCAGCCGGTTATCGACGCGGTAAACCGCGGCGACGTTGAGAAGGCCGAAATGCATACCTGGGATATGACCAACACCCTTGTGGGGAAATCCCAGGGTGAGAAGATATGGACGAACGGCGAAATGTCGGTGATCGCGGCGGCTATCCTCTGCGTCGTTTGCGACAACAAAAAGCGGCCCGAATACCAAAACCTCACCAACGTCTATTGGTTCGTGGCGGAGATGTGCCGGTCTATCGCGGGAAAAATGCCCATTTTGGAGTATGTGAAAAAACTGCCCCAGACACACCCGGCCAAAGCCCTCCTGTCCATATCGGACGTGGCCCCGAGCCGGACGCGCGGGAGTTTTTACACCTCGGCCCTCACCACGCTCCGGCTTTTTACCGCAAGATCCATCTACGGCGTCACCGCTAAAAGCGATTTTTCCCTCGCTGATGTCGGCGAGAAGAAAGAGGCGCTTTTTATCATCCTGCCCGACGAAAAAACCACCTTCTACCCTGTCGCTTCGCTGATCATTTCACAGCAGTACGAGCTTTTGGCCGGCATGGCCGACAGGCGGGGCGGGCGGCTTGAGCAGCGCGTCAACTTCCTGCTGGATGAATTCGGCAACTTCACGCCCATAGCGGATTTCTCCAATAAACTGACGGTCGGGGGCGGCAGGGGCATGAGGTTCAACCTCTTTCTCCAATCTTTGGCCCAGCTTAAAGACAAGTACGACGATAACACGGCGACCACCGTCAAATCAAACTGCCAGACGTGGATCTATCTCCAGGCCGACGATATGGAAACGCTGAAAGAAATAAGCGAGAAACTCGGCTCCTACACCACTTCCAGCTACCAGCTTTCCTCCAGCCAGCAAAAATACTCCGCGCCGTCAAGTTCCCACAGCGTGAGCCTGACCCAGCGGAATCTGCTCAACGCGGACGAGGTTCGGCGCGTCGCCCGGCCTTATCAAATCGTCACCTCAAGGACGCACCCCGCGATTATGCACGGCCCCGACCTTTCCGAGTGGCATTTCAATAAGATGCTCGGACTTGGAGATAAGGAGCATAACCGCCGATCAAGGGAGGAGCGCGAAGGGCGGCGCCCGGTCATTACCGACGTCTCGGGGCCCATCGCTCTTTGGAACGTGTGGGTGTACTACCAAAAGGATCTCCTGCGGCAGGCCGCCGAGAAAGGAGGCGCGCCCAGATTCACGGACGACGCTTAATGAGCGCCAAATCAAAAGGAGGATTTTTTCGATGGCAAAAATCAAAGATCTCGCTTCGCTCGCGCCGGCCGTCTTTATCGCGCTGAGTGCGCCGGCGCGAGCGGCCGGAGGCATCAGCGACAGCCCGATCGTCGTCGGCACGGAAAAGCTGATCGGCGACGTCACCACATGGCTGATGGTACTCGCCCCGGTCGTGGCGGGACTTCTCATCATCTATTTCTGCATCCGCCGCTCGGCGGCCGACGAAATGGATACCAAAAAATGGAACACCCGGATCATCGCGGCGATCGTGTCCTGCGTCGGCGCGGTGCTTGGCTCGGCGACCCTGAACCTCATCATTGGCTATTACAGATAATTTAATCAAAAACAAAATAACATTTAAAAACATTCAAATATGAAAGGAAATCAGCCATGAAAAAATTTATCTCTGCCATCAAAGTCAAGACTTTTGGCATCGCCCAAAGAACCCGTCAACTGCTCCGGGACAAACGCGGCGAGGGGTTTGTCGACAGCGCGATCAAGATCCTGATGGCGGTCGTGATCGGGGCGCTGCTGCTTGCCGGTCTGTATGCCCTTTTCGGAGACTTGATCCTGCCTCAACTGCGTGACCGCATTACTGAAATGTTCAATTACAGAGGATAAAACATCCGCTGTGCGAGATCCGTACAGTTGAATTGCCGGATCTCCGCGGATAGTCCGCGGGGATCCGATCATACAGGCAGGAGGTGGAAACCGGTTTGGAAGTTATTTTGGTGCTGCTGATCGTAGCGGTACTGAACGGCTGCCTGGCGTTCACAGACGGTATGCTGGAGGGCGTCACGCCGCTCGCGCTGAACGCGGAGCGGTATATGACGAGCGTTATGGGGACAAACCTGCTGGAAAGCCTCACAGAGGTCATATTCGGTTTTGGGGTGTCTCTCATTATCCTCAAATTTGTCAAAAAGGGTTTTGACACCTATGTGCTGTGGAACGGCAGTGACGCGGAGGAAGAGCCGTATTATCTGGTGATAAACTTTGTCAAGGCTCTGGCGGTCGCCCTGTGCTTCCCCGCCATTTACGGCTGGATGGCTGATATTGTTACAGATATGTCCGCGCAGATACTCCAAGCTGTCGGCGAGGGGACGACCTACACTTGGGCGGCGTGGGTCAGCGGCGTATCGTCGGCGGGCATTGTCACGGCGATATTTGCCCTGGTGTTCATGATCTGCTACTTCATGCTCTATTTCCAGTTCCTCATGCGTGGGCTGGAAATGCTGATACTGCGCGTGGGGATCCCCATAGCCTGCGCCGGGCTATTGGACAACGACAGCGGCGTATTTAAAAACTATCTCGCCACTTTTTTCAAATCCATGCTCACGGTCATAGTGCAGATCGCCCTCGCCAAACTCGGCGTCGCCCTGATGCTGAATATGCACATATTTTGGGGCGTCGCCTGTATGATCCTCGCCCTGCGGACGCCGAAATTTCTGGCGGAGTTTGTGCTGCCGGCGACCTCCGGCGGTCACGGCGCCGTCAACAACGTGTATCATTCCGTAAGACTGGCGGGCATGGCAAAGAGCGTGATGAAGTGAGGTGCGCATGACAATAGACGATATTACGGCGGGCGTTATGATCCTTGTTCGGCTCGGCGCCGTAGCCCGGTTCATCTTCTGCATGGTGAAACTGATCGGAGCGGACGAGGACGCGGGCAAATACAAGAAACGGGCTAAAAACGCGGTTTTGTTTTGGATCATCGCCGAGAGCGTTTGGACTTTGAAAGACTTGGTTTTGCACTATTACGCCGCCTGATTGGCTATGAGATGAGAAAGGAATATCCGAATGAACGAGAGCAGTCTGCACGTCCCGATGGGCGTCAAGACGGAAAACGAGTTTTTCCCCGGTTTTGGCAAAAAGGAATTTTTACAGGCTTCGGCGGGGGCGGCGCTGGGAGCGCTTATTTCCCTTATCGTCTTCATCATCAGCGGGAACGCGGCCTATGCGATGACCGGCGTACTGTCCGGCATCGCCGGGTCAGTGATGATGACGACCAAAGATCAGTACAATTTGTCGGTCGTGACCCAGGTGGCCAGCCTTATCCGCTTTTCCCGCAGCCAAAAATTTTACCCGTATGTTTACGGCCAAGAATGGGAGGTATATTGATGCATGCGACTTACCCCGTATACTATCCTTCGGCGCGATGGGCGCGGGAAAACGGCGAGACAAACTTATGGCGGGAGTCCCATAAAATCAACAAAGCCTGTAAGAAATTTATCGGCGAAAAAGCTTCTCCCGCCTATTATGACCGCGCTCTGCCGGACTTTATCAATGAACTCACAGGCGAATACGGATTAGAACGCGCGATGTATGTGATCGGCCGGACGGTGATGGCCGCGGATCAGGACCGGCGATACGACAGCAATGTGCGAGAGCGGGCGGCGCGATTCATCTATCAGGACATGAGAGAGGGGCAGGCGCTCAGGGAGGCGGGTGAGGATCCCTACCGCTCCGCGAATAACACGATAAGTATCATTTCGAATGTTCACCCCTGTATACTGAATGATGTATTCCGCTCCCTCATGCAGATGGAGATGGAGCAAATAAACCCGCATCAAGCAGGCGTCACCGAGGCAAGCGAGCTTGAGGAGTGTGAGATCTCCTGATCGACCCAGTCATTGGCGATATGGAGGGTTGCTATGCGGAAGAATAAAGCTGAACAGGCGCGAAGCGAGTATCTGCCGAAAATCAAGGCGTTTATGAGCGAGCGGGTGTTTTATCTGAACGCCAAACGGATTTACGATTTCCTTAAGGCCTATCAATACGATAAGGGCGGCTGGCTGCTCTGGGAAGCGGCCAAGGGCATACTGGAGAGTGACGTTTACAGCGAATTTCCCGCCGAGGATAATATGGGGTATTTTGAAGATCTGGACGGCTACGGGCTTTTGCCATGGCTGGAAATCGCCAAATTCGCCGACAAGGAATATGAGCAATTACCGGGCGACTACGAAAAACTGGCGGCTTACACGCTTGACGAGAACTTGCCGGAGTATAAAGAGTATCAAAATAGGGTGTATCTGGCCGCCCTTCGGAGTATCGCCGTCACTCTGGGCAGCAAACGGCCCCATCAGCTAGAAGGCTTTTGGCACAGTTTGGCCCGCGCCGAAAACATGCTGGGAAAAGGCTTCCCGACGAGGGGCGATCTTAGCGCCAAACTCGACCGCGAAGCCGAAAACCTGACCGGCGCTTCCGGAGAAAAGGCCGAGGGGCGGGAATATTCCGAGTGCGAGGCGAAACAGGCCATTTGCCGCGCGCTCCGCGAAACCGCCATGACCGATTATATGACGCACGCGCTCTTCCTCAAAAGCGACGTTTTAGGCGAGGCATATAAGTTCTATACGGAGGAAAGCGAAAATGAGCAAATCCACCTGGCCGTTTGGGAATATTTGGATAAAACGGAACACGCCTACCTGGTCGGGAGGGTCTCCGACCGGCTAAACATCGAATATGAGGACTATACGGACGAAGCCCGAAAAATGCCGCCGGAAAAAATCATTGATGAGACCTGGGCAATGAATGACTTCCGCTCCATCTTTGAACCCGAAACTTCTCATTTAAGCACGGAACAGTTAAAGGCGCTCATGTCGCTCGACAGCCCACTAAAGAGTTTATGCGGCGAATGGCAGCGCCAGACGCATATAGGCGGCATTAAGGATGTTATCGCGGCTGCGGCCGATGAGCGGGCCGCCGAGACGGAAACAGTTGAGTTTGGAGGCGAGTTTGAGGATGAAGGCGATTGGGCAGCCGAACCGTGATCACGGTCGTTAAAGGCGTTGTTTTCGCGGCTCTGCTCATCCGGGCCGCCGCTACTGATATAAAGCGACGGGAGATAGACGATTGGCTGTGCGCATCCATTCTCGCGCTCTCTCTGGCGGGACCGGGCGGCTCGCTCTGGGGAGCGGCGCTCACGGCGCTCCCCTTCTTCATCCCGGCTCTTGTAAAACCCGGCTCTATCGGCGGCGGCGATATTAAACTGATGTTCGCCTGCGGCGCGGTACTCGGCGTATGGGGCGGTCTTTTGCAAGCCGCCCTCGCCCTGTCGCTCATCGCCCTTTTCGCGCTCATCACCTCGCTCAAAAAAGGCTTTTCCGCTGGTAAGATCGCCTTGCCGCTCGCGCCGTTTTTCTGCACCGGGGGCATAGCTTCTTACATCATCACGAATATGGGAGGGTTCTAATATCTTGAATATCTTGAAAAACCGCGCCGCCCTGGGGCTGATCTGCATAGTTCTCTCGCTTATCGTCTGTTTTGGCCTGACTCCGCTCTTTAACGGCGCGGTCAGGGCGCAGACGGAGATCGTCCGCGTAACGGGGGAGATAAACCGGGGCGATATGATCACCGCGAACATGGTGACGGCGGTCACGGTCGGCGGCTACAATCTGCCGGGGAGCGTTATGAAAGAAAAAGAAAACGTCGTCGGCAGATACGCGAAATATGATATGCAGGCGGGCGACTATATTCTCGCGGCCAAGCTCTCTGATGCGCCCGTCGCCGAGTTTGCCTATCTGAGCGAGCTGGACGGGACGCACACGGCCGTGTCCGTCACCATCAAATCTTTTGCGGCGGGACTTTCCGGCAAATTAGAGCCCGGAGATATTGTCACTCTGATCGCCTCCGGCGTGGGGGATTTTCAGGAAACCATCGCCCCGCCTGAACTGCGTTACGTCAAAGTTCTCGCCGTGACGGACGGCAAAGGTTACGACAAGGAATATACGGGCAATGAAAATGCCGGCGAGGAAAAAGAACTGCCCGCTGCCGTCACTTTGCTCGCCCTTCCCGCGCAGGCCCTGCTCCTTGCCGAACTGGAAAGCGCGGGCAAGATCCATTGCGCCCTTGTTTATCGCGGCGCGGCCTCCGAGGGCGCCAAATTCCTTAAGATCCAGGACGATTACCTGAAATCCCTTGCCGGCGAAGAAACGCCCGCGGAAACCGAAGCGGAGGTAAGGCCCGATGGCAACTAAGATAGTCGCGGTATGGGGCAACCCGTCGAGCGGCAAGACCGTTACCGCCATGAAGCTGGCGCGGGAACTTGAGGCGCGAAAAAAGAATGTGATCGTCATATGCGCCGACCTTTTTTGCCCGGCGCTTTCCGCCCTCATGCCGAGCGTGGACGTGAAAGGCCGGACGCTCGGCGCTCTGCTCTCCCGGCCCCATATTAAGTATGCAGACGTCATGCAGGCCGCGATCCCCTATCCGAAACATGAGCGGATCGCCGTCATTGGCTACAAGAACGGCGATAACATTTTCACCTATTCGGAGTTTCTGGCCGAGCGCGTCGCCGGTTTTCTCCAAGAACTCCGGGCGGCGGCCGACTGCGTTATCATCGACTGTTCCAGCGTTTTGACCGAAGACGGGTTTACCACGATCGCTTTACAAAAAGCGGACAAGGTGCTGCGGCTCATGAGTGCCGACCTTAAAGCCCTTTCCTACTACCGATCGCATTTGCCCCTCATTTCCCGGGCGAAGTTTGGCTCAGGTCGCCATATCAAGGCGCTGTCCGACCTTAAAGCCGGGCAGGAGGAAAGCACGTTCCGCTCGGTTTACGGCGGCGCCAGCTATACGCTACCGCATGTCAAAGAGATCGAGCGGCAGTTTTACGCGGCGGAGCTGCTTGACGCTCTCACGGGGAAAGAGGCGAAAAAGTATAACGCCGAAATCAAAAAAGCGGCGCGGGAGGTGTTCGAGCTTGAATAAACGCTACAGCGCTTTCTTTGATGACGAAAGTATCAAAAGGCCGTTTGCCGACGTGCTGACCGAGGTGCAGGAATATATTTCCTCTAAATTCGCTACTTTGATCACCGATAATCCCGAGGAACAGAAAAAGCAGATTTCGGCCTATATCGCCAAGTATCTGAGCGACGGCCAGATCAGCGTGGACGGCTACGATTTTGACGCCCTAATTGACCGCTTGTACGCAGAGATGGCCGAGTTTTCCTTTCTCACCCAATACCTTTTCTCAAATGACGTTGAGGAAATCAATATCAATTCATGGAAGGATGTGAAAATCACCTACGCAAGCGGTAAGATCCTGCCGGCGAGCGAACATTTCCATAGCCCGCAGCACGCGATCGACGTGATCCGCCGGGTGCTGCACCAATCGGGCATGATACTCGACCACTCCCAGCCCGTCGTGCGCGGGCATTTGTCCAATAAGATCCGCATCACCGTCCTCGGCAATCCCGTCACTGATGAGGAAAAAGGAGTGGCGGCTTCCATCCGTATCGTCAATCCCAAGCATCTCGGCAAAAAGGATTTTGTCAAAAACAGTACGGCAACCGCCGAAATGCTCGATTTTCTCTCCCTCTGCCTGCGTTACGGGCTTTCCATGTGCGTCACCGGGGCGACCGGCAGCGGAAAAACGACGGTCATGGCCTGGCTCTTATCCACCATCCCTGACCACATGCGGCTTTTTACCATTGAAAACGGCTGCCGGGAGTTCGACCTGGTAAAAGAGGACGAGAGCGGCAAGGTCCTCAACAATGTGGTGCATACGGTCACGCGCTATTCAGAAGATCCGCGGCAGAATGTAGACCAGGAAAAACTTTTGGAATACGCCCTGACCTCCAACCCCGATATAGTCTGCGTGGGCGAGATGAAGTCGGCGGAAGCTTTTGCCGCGCAGGAAGCGGCCCGGACGGGTCACGGCGTTATCACCACCACGCACGCCAACTCCTGCGACGCCACCTATAACCGCATGGTGACGCTCTGCAAGACCAGATACGACATCAGCGACAAGACGCTTTATGATCTCGTCACCGAGGCGTTCCCCATCGTCGTGTTCGCGAAAAAGCTGGAGGACAGCAGCCGCAAGATCATGGAGATCACCGAGTGCGAGATCCTGCCGGACGGCGAGCGGAAGATCCGGACTCTGTTCCGTTTTAACATCACCGAAAGCAGCGGTGGTAGCGGCAAGGCGGCGATCAAGGGCGAGTTTGAGCGGGTAGATCCCATATCGGCGGGTCTCAAAAAGCGGCTGCGCGAAAATGGGATGCCCCTCAGCGCCCTGGAAAAACTGACGGGAGGCGGAGCCAAATGACGACGCTTTTGATCGCAGGGTTCATCGGGCTGGTCAGCGGCGGTTTTATGCTGCTCTCGCTCTCGCCGTTTGAGCTGGCGGAGAGCATCGCCCGGCTATTGCGCGGCCGGAAAAAGACTTTGGCACGGATGATCAAAGAGGCCGCCGGCGCCAAAAAGGTGAGGGGCATACGCCGGACAATACTGGAAACCAAAGAGATCTTAGCGGTCATGGGCAAAGAGAACCTGCTTGGGACATTGACCGCGCTTTCCATCATGCTGCTTGTCGCCGGCGCGTTTTTTTCGCTGCTGATGAATAACGCGCTGATGATACCCGTTATGGCGGTCGGGTTATCGCTACTCCCCTTCTGGCAGGTGATGTTTACGGCAAATTTTTATAAAAAACAGCTCAACGCCGAACTGGAAACGTCGCTTTCGATTATCACGACTTCATATCTTCGGAGCGAGAACTTCATTCTCGCCGTGGAGGAAAACATTTCTTACCTCAACCCGCCCGTTTGCGACGTGTTCAGGCTCTTCCTCGCTCAGACCAATCTTTTGAGCGCCGATCTCCGGCTGGCCCTGGAAAACATCAAATACAAGGTGGCGAGCGAGGTCTACCGCGAGTGGATCGACGCGGTGATCGCCTGTCAGGAGGACAAGACGCTCAAAACGACGCTCACCCCCATCATAGCTAAACTCTCCGATATGCGCGTCGTGTCGGCGGAACTTGATATTCTGCTTTACGAGCCGATGAAGGAGTTTCTCACGATGGCGCTTTTGCTGGTGGGCAATATCCCGCTGATTTATTTCCTCAACAAAGAGTGGTTTAACACTTTGATGAACACCGCGGCCGGCAAAGGCGTACTCGCTCTGTCGGCGGCGGCGCTGTTCGCGTCGCTGGCGGCGGTGATACGGCTGACGAGGCCGATTGAGTATAAGAGGTAAAATTTGTTACTGCTCCATATCCCAGTTCTCTTCGTCTTCCGCGAGCAGTTCGTTATTTTCCGCGGGGGAGTATTCGTATCCCAAATCCGCTAAGATGCGCAAACATTCTTCGCGTAGCACGGGGAAATCACTGGTCATCGTGTGCCACAGCCGGTTTATTTTTACAGCGTCATAATCGTGCGCGAAAATATTACGCATTCCGCGTATTTCTTTCCACGGTATATTCGCGTATTTTTCCTTTATATCGGCTGAAATGTGATTGCAGTGTTCAGCAATTTGATAAACATACATGGAGCAACAGGAACGGTAATCGTAATCAGCGCGAAACACGGTCAATGAATCACCGAAACGCAGCCGCGCTTCGTCTGTCCTGTCGCAATACGCGATGATGTGTTCCAGCGCGGCGGCGTTTTTATCGTACCTCGCCATATAGCAGCACCTCGTTGTCCTTGATGTTATCATAAAACTTTTTCCGCATACTGTCGTGCGGAACAACATCTACTTCTTTGCCAAGCGCGTCTTTTAAGTC
>JAISAH010000125.1 GCA_031266805.1 Gracilibacteraceae bacterium | reverse complement strand
ACCGAATGGCTGCGCACCTGTTTATACATCACGACAGAAGACCGAGCGCAAGCGGGGTCGCCCGCCAAAGAAGGTGGTAGAAGCAGATTTATAGTAGAAAAAAATGAAAAATTCAAGATTTTATGCAGCAAAGCGGCGCGGCTGGAAATTTCCAATTTACGGTAAATATTGCGCAGATGCGTTTTGACGGTGTGTTCGCTGATAAACATCAGACTGGCGATCTGCTTGCAGTTCAGCCCTTTGATGATTTGGGCGACGATTTTTTTCTCTTTCACCGTCAGCGCGTCCATCGCGGCTAGTGTCGGCGTCTGCGCCTGCGGCGCGATTTTCAGCAGATAGGTGGATTGTTTGCTGTTGCAGGCCATCACCTTGACCAGATACGCGTCCCGGTCAGGGGAAAACAGTTGGATTTGGGCGCCGTTTTCCAGCGGAAGCCGACCGGCCAGTTGCCGGACGTGTTCCGGCAAACTGCACCCCGAACCGAGATCAGCGAAATAGGCCGCGGCTTTTTTGTTGTGGGAAAGCAGGCGAAAGCTCTCGTCCACGAATACGAAGCCTTTTTCCTCTGCGCTCAGCAACAGCGAAGATTCAGTGTCCAGCTGGGTCAGCAACATATTGGTTTCAACCAAATTCGCGATAAAAGGCAAAAGTTCCTGAAACATATCGCTTTCATTTTCACAAAAACCCGACTGCGTGATTGGACGGTAAAGCCAAAAGGCTAACAAAGAATTGTCGCGCAGGCGTTTCGTTACCCGGATCGTATGGTGCAAATTGTAATCCCGCATGAAATAGTACTGTTCTTCCGAACCCACGACAGCGGAATTTTTATCTCTGTACGAGGTGGTCACAGTTTTAGGATTTCGGCCGGCCGGGTTGATCCGGCAGGGATGCAGGGGGTCATGGGCAAAGAAATTCGTCTTGTAAACTTCCAGATCCTGGGCGCTGATATTGAGCTGGGAGCGGAATATTTCCTCATCTTTGCGGAAAATCGAAATCACGCCGATGTTGGAGTTCACCAGTTCTATCAAAAAATTCAGCAGCATGTCAAAAAACGCGTCCCGGGAGGTCAGCAAATCCACATCGTTTAACAGTGAAAGCATGCGTAGCGGGACTTTCTGCATGGCGGTGCACCTCCTTGTTTTTATGTAATGAAAATCCTCCTTCATTAATGTAAGATTTCTCCCAAAGCGTTACATACATTATAAGTCCAAACTCCGCGTTTGACAATCGCTCGAAAGTGGTATTTTGATATCACCGTCCCGGGCGATTGCGTGAAGGCATAGCTTTCCCTATGATTGAAGCGGGTAACGCCGTTGTAAATTTTTACAAAAACACAAGTCGAAAGGAGAGGATACCTTGGGCAAAAACTTGTTGGATTTCACCGGCAAAGCGGTGCTCATCACAGGCGGGCGTTCCGGCATCGGTCAGGCTGCCGCCGTGGCCTTTGCCGAGCAGGGCGCCAAAGTGGCTATCGCCGGGCGCAGCCACGCCGACGAAACGATGGCGCTCATCAGACAAACCGGCGCCGAAGAAGCGATCTTTATCAAAGGGGACGTCAGCGTCGCCGCCGATGTGCAAAACATCGTGCAAACCACATTGCGGAAATTTGGACGCCTCGACGCCGCGTTCAACAATTCCGGTCTCCTGCCCGTGACGGCGGATTTGGCCGAACAGACGGAAGAGGATTTCGACAAAATCATCGCCGTCGATCTCAAAGGCGTGTTCCTGTGCATGAAATATCAGATCCCTGCGATGCTGAAAAACGGCGGCGGGTCCATCATCAACTGCGGTTCCGTCGTCAGCTTGGTCGCCGATCCGGGCATGGCGCCTTATGTGGCCGCCAAACACGGCGCGGCGGGACTGACAAAAGGCGCCGCCATCGAATACGCCAAGTACAATGTCCGCGTTAATTGCATCGCGCCCGGTCTCACCGAAACCGAAATGACCGCTCGCTGGCTGGCGGATCCGGAATTTGCGGAAATGGTCAAGTCGTTCAACGCGGTACACCGCGTCGCCGCTCCGAACGAAATCGCCGGTCTCGTACTCTTCCTGGCGTCGCCGCTGGCCTCGTTTATCACGGGTTCGGTCTATTCGGTGGACGCGGGTCAGACCGCCCACTAACGGAGGCAGCATGAAAATCGTCGTTGTTTTCAAGTGGGCGAGAAATCCGCTGGACGCCAGAGTATCGGCGGACGCGGCCATTAGCTGGCCGGGTGTGAAACTGGCGGCCAGTGACGACGACCCGGCGGCGATGGAAATTGCCGCCGCCTTGGCCGCGGGCGACGAGGTCGTCGGACTAACGATAGGCGACGGGGATACGGCTTGGGCCGCGGCCAGAGGGGCGGCGCGCACCGTGGTCGTCACTGACGCGCCGGGCGAAACGGACAGCGCGGCGACGGGCGCGGCGCTGGCGGCGGCCGTGCGGCGTATGACGGGGGTCGGCGCGGTACTCATCGGCGATTCCGCCTGGGACTACGCGGTGGTTTCCGCTTTGGCGGGGCGGTTGGGCTGGCCGGCCGTAGCCGGGGTCACGGCCGCCTGCCCGGAGCGGGGCGAACTGCGGGTGACGCGCCGCCTGGGCGCCGCCACTCAGGCGCTGAGCGCCGCGGGGCCCGTCGTGCTGGCCGTAACGGCCAACCGCGCGGAGAAAAACGTGCCGGGCATGAAGGAAGTGTTGGCCGCGCGCAAAAAACCGGTGGAAAAAATTACGGCGGCCGATCTAAACACGGCAAGCAGATATCAGGTTCAGACACAAGGCGTCAGGTTCCCCGATACGCCGCCTGCGCGCATCATCGACGGTGGCGATCCCCCAACTGCTTGCGAGCAGTTGATTGCGGCGCTGCGCACGGACGGGGTCATTTGAGGTAAAAAATGGCAATTGATGGTTGGGTTATCATCGTTGACGAAAATCGGGCCGGCGGTATGCTGGACGCGGCCCGCCGGCTTGGCGGCCGGGTGACGGCAGCAGTGGCGGGAAGGCGGGATCTGGCGAAACGCGCCGCCGGCATGGGATTCGACCGGGTGCTTTGTTGGGAGAGCGCGGACGGCGTGCCGCCTGAAGCTTATGCGGCCGCCATGGCCGAACGGGCCGCTCAAGAGGCGCCGCGGCTGGTGCTGGCTTCGGACGCGCCCCCGGCCCGCGTGCTGCTCGGAGCGGCGGCGGCCGCGCTGAATGCCGCTCTGGTCGCCTCCGTGCGCGCTGTGGCCGCGGCAGGGGAGAAGATTGTGGTCAGCCGCGCCGCCGCGGAAGGCAAAGTATTGGAAGATATCGCGGTTTCAGGCGCGCTGGCCGGTATTTTTGACGGCGACGACGCGGAGCAGCGCGGCGGCGCGGCAGTCACAGTGGAGATCGTTCCCGCGGAGGCCGGCGCCGCGCTGCGTGTGCTGTCCACCGAAGCCGAAAGCGGAGCAGCCGGGCTTTTGACGGCTGCCCGCGTGGTCGGCGTAGGGCTTGGTCTCAGGGCGCGGGACGATCTGCAGATCATTGAGAAACTCGCGGCGGCTATGGGCGCGGAGACGGCCTGTACGCTGCCGGTCTGCGATGATATGCGCTGGTTTGCCTCGCATAGCGTGGTCGGTTCCTCCCACAGCCGGATCGCTCCCGATCTCTATATTGCTTTGGGTATATCCGGGCAGCCGCAGCATATGTCCGGCGTGCGCGACGCCAAAGTCGTCGTGGCCGTCAACAGCGATCCGGAAGCCCGTATTTTCAAAAACTGTGATTACGGCATTGTCGGCGACCTGTACAAAATCGTACCGGTGCTGACGGCGGCGTTTGCAGCGAGCAAAAATCCATAATTTAGGAGGAAAATCATGGCAAAATATAATTTTGACACGGAATATGATCTCGTCGTCGTCGGCGGCGGGGGATCCGGCAAATCAGCGGCGCTTACGGCGGCCCAAGCCGGATTGAGCGTGGCCATTCTGGAAAAAATGGCGGAAACAGGCGGGTCCTCAATTTACGCCGAAGGCACCTGCGCTTTTGAGTCCAGCGAGCAAAAAGAGCGCAAAGTCCCCAAAGACGCCGGCAAACATTTTCCCAGCCGTGAGGAGGGCTTCCGCCGTTACACGGAATACAGCCACCATCGCGCCAATCCCGACGTCGTTCGTATGCATGTGGACAATACGGCGGAAACCATCGACATCATGAAATCGCTCGGCATCGTCTACACCGACGTCACGATTTACGCTTACGATCAGCCGTTGGAACTCTACACTTTCCACCGGCCGGACGGCTTGGGCGAGCGCGTGCAGGAAGTTCTGCTCCGGGCCTGCGTCAACGCCGGGGTGGACGTTTTCACCTCTACCCCGGCCAAGAAAATCCTGACCGACGGCGGGGCTGTCGTCGGCGTTCAGGCGCTGGACAAAGACGGCAATGTCATGACCATCGGCTGCAAGGCGCTGATTTTGGCGTCCGGCGGTTACGGCAACAACCCGGATCTCGTACAGAAATACTCGTGGCTGCACCGCGCCGCCTACGACACCTATAAATGCGTGCCCACCGAGAACACGGGCGACGGACTGAAAATGGCGCTTGAAGCCGGCGCCGACACGGATAATATCGGCCCGGTCATGATCATCCCCTGCGCCCGCGGCAAAACACTGACCTCGCATGTGAGCGGCGCCGGTTCTCAGCCGGTTCTGTGGGTCAACAAAACCGGCCGGCGTTTTGCCAGCGAACATGTCGCGATGAGTTTCGCCGATGCCGGCAATACGATCGCCAAACAGCCCCAGGCCACGATTTACGCCATCATCGACGCCGATACCATCAAACATTTGATGGAAGACGGTTCGGACATCGGCTTGGGCGATTTCATCGAATATCATCTGAAACTCACCCGGCTGCAGGCGGAGCTTGATCAGGACGTCGCCGACGGCATCGCCTGGAAAGGCGGCACCGTTGAGGAATTAGGCGGAAATATCGGACTGGACCCCGCCGTGTTCGCGGCGACCGTGGCCGAATATAACGATGCCTGCGTCAAGAGTTATGATCCGCTGTTTTTTAAACCCGCTCAATTCCTCCGGCCCGTGAAAAAAGCCCCGTTCTACGCGATCAACATGGCCGGCAGCGTACTCGTGTCCGACGGCGGTATTCGCGTCAACGGCGATCTGCAAGTCACAGATCACGAGTATAAGCCCATATCCGGCCTCTATGCCGTCGGCAACGACGCCAGCGGGCTCTACGGCGACACTTACAATCTGGACTGCCCCGGCACGGCTAACGGCTTCGCTCATACCTCGGGCCGCGTGGCCGCGCGGCACGCCGTCAAAACCATCAAGGGGCTCTAAAAGGACTATGTGAAAACTATGGATACTACCGTGACCGCAGAAGTTGATTTTGACGTTATAGTGGCGGGAGCCGGCATAGCCGGCTCCGTCACGGCTTACCGGCTGGCGCTGCACGGACACTCCGTCCTGCTCGTGGAGCGCGGTCCGAGCCCCGGCAGCAAAAACCTGTCCGGCGGGGTGTTTTATTGCCGCGTCATGGAAGAAGCCATGCCCGGTTTTTTGCTCTCGGCGCCTATTGAGCGGCGTATCACGCGTAACTGCCTGAGTTTTCTTTCGGAGTCCTCCTTTGTCAATCTGGATTACGCCGACGACAGACTTGCCCAGTCGGTGACCGCCGTCTCTGTTTTGCGGGCTAAACTGGATGAGTGGCTGGCCGCGCAATGTGAAGAAGCCGGCGTCGTTCTTATGCCGGGTGTCAGAGTGGACGCTCTGGTCACGGAAGACGGCCGCGTAACGGGTATTCGCGCCGGCGGCGACGAACTGCGCGCCCATGTGGTGGTCGCCGCGGACGGAGTGAATTCTTTGCTTTGCCGGCAGGCCGGCGTCCGGGGGCCGGAACCGCTGAAACATTTGGCCGTAGGCGTCAAATCCGTGATCGGCCTGCCGCGGCGCGTTATTGAAGAACGTTTTAACCTGACCGGCGACAGCGGGGCCGCTTACGCCATAGTCGGCGATTGCACCAAAGACTTGGGCGGCGGCGGTTTTCTGTACACAAACCGGGAATCGCTGTCTGTAGGCGTCGTGCTGCGCTTGGATGATCTGGCGCGGAGCGGTGAAAGTTCCGCGGAATTGCATGACCGATTTTTGACCCACCCGGTGATGGAAGCTTTCCTGCGCGACGGCGAATTGCTGGAGTACGGCTGCCATCTGGTCGCCGAAGGAGGGCTGGCTATGGCGCATGACCTGACCAGACCCGGACTGGTCGTCGTCGGCGATGCCGCCGGACTGACGCTGAACACCGGTTTTACCGTGCGCGGTATGGATCTGGCCGCCGGTTCCGCTCTGGCCGCCGCCGGGGTCGTCGACGCCGCGCTTAAACGGGGGGATTACAGTCAGGAGGCGCTGGACGCCTATCCCCGGGAACTGGACAAGATCTTTGTCGGCAAGGATATGCGCACTTTTCGGCGGGCGCCGCTTTTTTTGGAGAACCCGCGCATGTACGGGGATTATGGCAGACTTTTGAGCGATATTATGTACGGCGTCTACAATCTGGATACGACGCCGCGCCGACACTTGGCGGCCGGCGCCGGGGACGCTTTGAAAAACAGTCCGCTGGCGCTTTTGCCGACTATCAGAGACGCGCTGGCGGGGGTAAGAGCCTTATGAGTAAAAATCCCTGGGGAACCGTCGCGGAACGGCTCGACCGCAATCGCTACGAGACCGACACGGAACAGCCCCATATTTTGGTCGATCAGGAGGAGGCGGCGCGCGCCGGGGCCGGGCCGCTGCTCGCGCGGATCTGCCCCGCGGGGGTCTATTCGGAGCAGACGGACGGCGGGGTCGGCGTTTTGTACGCGGCTTGTCTGGAGTGCGGAACCTGCTTGGCGGCGGCGCCTCCCGGCGTGCTGTCTTGGAGTTACCCGCGCGGCGGTATGGGCGTGATTTTCCGTGAGGGCTAGCAGATCTGGATCATCTCCGTCCTCGCTATGCTCTTGGGTTCTTTCCTGGGCTGGCTCTCGGTGACGCTGAACGGCGCTAAAGACGGGGGCTGATGTGACCGGCGCGCGCGCCGCAAAGGCTCCGGCCGCCATCGCCGTTTTTGCGGTGCTGGCGGCCGGGTGCATGTGGGG
Organism: Gracilibacteraceae bacterium; assembly: GCA_031266805.1. Classification (GTDB taxonomy): domain Bacteria; phylum Bacillota; class Desulfitobacteriia; order Desulfitobacteriales; family Syntrophobotulaceae; genus JAIRRL01. Next base: position 5,353 of record JAISAH010000125.1, on the reverse strand, counting down.
TTCTATCGGGGTGTTCGTCCGTTATCTGGATGGTCTCGGGTACAGTCCCCTGACTGTGGTTTTTTCCCGCATGTCCTTGGCGGCGGTACTCTTGGGCGGTTTTTTGCTCCTGACCGGCCGCCGCCGGCTGTTTTGCGTTCGCCGCCGCGACGTCTGGGTCATGGCGGCGGCGGGCGTTTCCAGCGCCGTGTTGCTCAATTTGTTCTATTCCATCTCCATCGTGATGAACGCGCTGTCTCTGGCCTCTATTTTACTGGCGACAGCGCCTATCTTCGTCGTCGCGCTGTCCGCGCCGCTTTTCCGTGAGCGCGTCACGACCCGAAAGGTTGCGGCCATGATTGTGGTATTTGGCGGCAGTATCCTGACAAGCGGGGTCGTCGGAGCCGGGGCAGCCGGGGCGGCCGGCGCGCCCGGCGGCGGATTTTCCCCGCTCGGGGTGCTGGTCGGTCTGCTGGGCGCTCTGGGCTGGGCCATGCTGGGCATCATGTCGCGCGTCGCTTTGAACCGCGGCTATCACGCGCTGACGATCAATTTTTATACGTTTTTCTTCGGCGCCATGGGCTGCGCGCCGTTCGCGGATTTTGCCCTGCTCAGCAGTACGGTGGCGGCCGCTCCGCTGAAAATGAGCGTCTTTCTGTTGGCGCATACCTTGATTTCGGCTTTGCTGCCTTATATCCTTTATACATACGGGATGCGGTTCATGGAAACGGGGACGGCCGCCATTCTGGCTTCTGTCGATCCGGTTTTCGCGGCCGCGCTGGGGTTTTTTATTTACGGCGAGCGTCCGGACGCCGTTATGCTGACCGGGATGGCGATGGTACTCGCGGGACTGGCCGCCCTGAATCTGCCCCAAAACCCCAAAGCGCGAAAAAAATGAGGAAGGCTTGTAAGGCGAACATCTTTTGGAAGTTCGGGGGCTGAATTAATTTTGTTCCTTTTTTATGAATAATTCCTGAATCCGCGCTTTGTAAAAGCCAGGATCAAAGCGAACTTTTTCCGTAAGGCAATCATCAGCATCCGCAGAAAATCAAGCATTGCTCCAGCCGGACAAAAGCCGGCGCACCAGAGCCTTCGGAAAAAGAAACTCAGGGCCAAGAAAGCAAATAAAATATACCATAAATATCCATCTGCCTTTAGATCCAGGCCGAAAGCCACTCCGAACGGCTCATACGTCACTGCGGCAGCTCTTCCGGTGACAAAAGCGCACAGCAGAATAAAAAACAGTAAAGCATTGCGCAAAATGCCAAGCCATTTTCGCATCTTTCCGGTTAAAGGGATATTCTTCCCGCTTATTTTGTTAGCGAGTTCCTGAAGGCCGCAGAATGGGCAAATAAAAGCGCAATACAGGTTCTTGCCGCAGAAAATAATGGGCGCAAGCGCACCAGCTGTCAGAATATAGAAAAGAAGGTTCGTTTTCGGCGACGGAAAGTAGCCTAATAGTATGGAAGAAAATTGGATGACAGACAGAGCCCTGTTCAGCCAGAAGCCGAGGAATACGACACTGGCGCCCAGCAGCGCCAGCCGGTACTTGCGCAGCCGCTTCACTTTGTAAATCACAAAACCGGCAGCGAAGAACAAAGCGACGGCAATCTCCTGTGGACCGAATTGCCAGCGGATCTCCGCCTGCTGAGGGTTTAGCGCAAAGGCCGCGCGCGCGATACTGTTTGCGCTCTCCCTCACGCCGTCACTGACGGCGCGGCTGGATAGAGTGGCCCCGGAGGCAGCGTCAATATCCTCACCCAGCATAAAGATGCTGTCCACAGGTTTATCTTTAAACTGCGTAAAATACCTTCCGCCCGTCACCCGCGACAGGAAGGACGAGGTTTCATTGTGGCTCAAAATGACGGGTTCGCGCAGTTTTCCCGACGGCTCTACGATGGTTCCGACCAGCATGGGGCCGCCATAGCCGTTGTGAGAACTGATCCCAACATAGGCAATCAGCGCGGCGTTGGCGTCAAGAGCTTGCGCCGTCATGCCGGTCATCTGATTAAAGCTTGCCGCTTCTGGGATTAATTGACTGTACAGGCTGAGTACGTCGTCCGGGTCCATACCCTGCGTCACTCGCCCATAGACTTGGCCCGCAATCAAAAGCGCTGCCGCCGCCCCAATGACGATCCACCGATCCAGACGCCGGTCCCTGTTGGATTCACGCATATGTCAACACAGATTGATTGACGCTAGGCATCCCGCTTCTTGCCGCCTTTGTTTAAAATAACGAACCGAAAGAGAACAATGCCTGTCACCACAGCAATTGCCACAAATGCGCCGCCGCCGCGCAAAGTCGCTCCAAGCTCATTTTCGCCGATGGTCGTACTGAGGAAGGCGACACTGATATCGGTATACAACAGCCATATAATAGACAGCGCCCACTTCCACCAGGCAAATTTGATTTTGTTTTTCCTGACGTACAAGAATAAACAGCAAATAGCCAGCACCATACATGTGACGACCAGACCGCCCGCGATAAATTCAATCATGTTTTTCCCCCCTTAACTCGGCTCTACAAAGAAATCGCCGGTTTTAAAAAACCACGGCATCTCTTTGACGACGTTGTATTCGCGCGATCCATCCACGTATTTGTAGTATTCTCCGTCATGCGTACCGTAGAAAGCTCTCTCCATCCAAGTGAGCATGGATGCGGAAATGCCGGTTTTGTCACGCACCGCAACATCTCTCGCGGCAGTGTGGATCCAATTGGATCTCTTGGTGAACGGGCAGACCGTCACGCAGATACGACAACCCATAGTCGGATTTGGTGTTTCATACCAGAAATTGCTGCAGGTGGCGGTGTTGATCGGCCAGCCTTCATAGCCGCGACCGTTTATCTCTCTGGGTTTGTCAGCGAAGGATATAGAACCGCTTGGGCAGTTTTCGGCGCAGATTTTGCAGTTTTGGCAGAATTTCTGCAAACCGAAGTCGATAGGTTTGTCGGGCACCAGCGGCAAATCAGTCACGACCATGCCCAGCCGCACATGCGCTCCAAATTCAGGCGTCACACAGCTGCTGAGCCTGCCCTGCTCGCCAACGCCGGCAAGAACCGCGAGCGGCGGCAACACGTACTCGTAATTGTGCTGCCTGTCGTTCGGGCGGGCGGAATAGCCGAGCTGTTTTATGAAAGTCGAGAGTTTTTCATCGGTCACAGCGACATAGGCATAGCCTTCCTGGCTTGCTCCGGCGTGCGGACTAGCGACAATCGTTTCCCAAGAGAGAGGGTAGGTTGTGATGATCCCGTATTTCCAGTGAGACGGGATATTAAGCGGCTCTCCGAAAGTATAACCGCGGCTCTCCTGTGGACAGCGGTCATAGGCAAAATCATTGTTTAACTCAACGATACGCACGATAGGCGAACCATACATACGCCCCACTTTTTTGATGAGCCGCGTCATTTCCGCCGGATCCCTGACATCGTACTTTGTCTCGCTCACACCCTCAAAATCGCTTTCTTTCGAGATCCGGGACAAGTGGTACCCACTCAAATAATAATGCCCGTTAACATATGCCTTGGCTAAGGTGAGGTCAAACTCCGTCTCCGCGAGTATCCTCGTCCTTCTTGGCAGCACCTCCAAGAAATACCGCAAGTCCTCAGCGAAAAAATTCCAGCCTTCCCGGTCCAGCATATCCTGATAATATTTGACAAGATCCGGATTATTGATGATGCTGAAAGGCGTCGCTTCTAAGTTGTTCACATCTGCCACGGTACGCAGGTAATCCGCGAAAGCCATGCCTTCCGGCACATCGAAAAAACGGCTCAAAACATTCCGGCGATACTGGGCAGGGGAAAGATATTCGATATTCCTGGTTGGGCCTACGACCCGATTTGTTGGTTTACTCACCTCAAAAGGTTTGCGATCAAAATACTCTTCATCGCCGGTTTCTGTCTCCCAACCCGTGGCAGTCCGGCGGTCAGTCGCGTTTGCATAGCCGGCGACACCTGCCGCCGCCGCACCGGTTACCACCGCCGCGGCGCCGACTGACGCGGCGGAAAGCTTCAGAAAATTACGCCGGCTTAACTCAGGCCCCTTACTTTCAGGATTCGTCTGCACAGAAGGATTTACTTTTTCGTTTTCCATTTTTCAATCGAACTCCTTTCAGTCTTTCAGTGTTCAGCTATCCCTTCACGGCTCATTGCCTGACTGTGGTCAGGCACTTTTGTTTACCCCCTCTCATCTGCAGTCGTTGATTTGGCCTCCAACTCAGCGCTCATCGCTACACCTTGCACAAAGGCCGCGGCAATTTTTTTCCCTTCCAATGGCAGTTTTTTCAAGTTGCGAATAATTTCATCTGCAAAATGTTCTGTCTCTCCGATTGACTTCTGACCATAGCGCCTTGATAGTAGAAAATCGTGACTCGTTCATTTCATTTGCTTCCCTCCGTTCGCGCCAACTCGTTTTCAAAACAGAACAATTCGTTGGGAGTAACATCAAGAGCCCTGCAAATCCTTTCAACATCCTGAGCCTTTATGACCCTGCGTCCGGTCAGCATAGCTGAAAATGCTCCTTCGCTATACCCGGCTTTTTGCGCGATGGCCAATTGTTTCATCCCCTTGTCATGAATTATCTGCTGAACCCTCTCTGCTACAGGTGCATTGAATTCCGGTATGGGCATATATGGCATTCCTCCTGTTCGAGAATCTAGAATTTATTGATAATGATAGTCTAATTTTGCAATCTTGTCAATACGGCCAACAAAAAGTTTTCATAAATTGACTTTTTTCCATTGACGTATCAACATATGAAGTTTATAATGATTCTGAAAGGAGATTGAGACTTTATGTTTAGTAAAAGGTTACGAGAGGCCCGGAAAAACAAGGGCTTAACACAGCAGCAACTCGGAAAAGCTATAGGGGTTGCCAAGTCAACCATTGCCGGATATGAAAGCGGCCATAGTGAACCAGACACGGCCAAAATCGCCCTGATTGTTAAAGCCCTTGACATAGAGCCTAATTTTTTATGGCAGGATGAATTTGACGGCAGAACTACTCTAGAAGAGAAAAGCTTACTGGCAAGATATCGCGGGCTAAATCAAACAAATAGACAGCTTTTGATGACCATTGCGGATGTGATTACGGACGTGCGACAGCCAGAATTGCCTCGCAAGCTTAAACTCATCAAAACTGCTGAACCCATCAGCAAAGATACCGAAACCGTCGACTAAGGGACTGTGTGGAAATTCCATATGCGCCGTTGGCTGAGGGCGTTTTGACAGGAAAATATCGTTCCAAAGATAAGAAAGTGCGGGTGTAGATAAAAATAGTAGGTGATAAGAATAAATATTGGTGAAATAAGCCAATGCAGTAGAGAAAAATAACAAATTGAACAAGTCGGCGTGGCACGCCAGAAACCGCTGTTTTAGT
>JAISAH010000116.1 GCA_031266805.1 Gracilibacteraceae bacterium | reverse complement strand
CGCAGCCCCCCGCGCCGCGCCCCGCCCCCCCGGCCCCCCGCCCGCCCCCCCCCCCCCCCCCCCCCAAATGTACTTCCAAGGATCGTCAACTTCAGAAGATTTTATCAATTTGATAAATGAGCGAAAACCAGACATTTTTTTTATAGACGGCGATCACCGCATTATTGGCGCCCTGCAGGATCATATGTTAGTGAGAGAACATTCAAAAATAATAATACACCATGATATTTTCTCAGACGCTTGCCCGGAAACAGTCTTGTTGTGGAATAGTTTAAAAAAGCTGGAATCCGGCTGGAATCATGTAGAATTTATAGAACAATATCCGTCGGTAAAAGGAAGATATTTAGGAATTGGCGTATTATACAAATAAAAAATTAAATTGTGTAAAGCGAAGGCCCTGATACTAACTAAAATAGGGGAATGACGGCGGGGCGCAAAAAAAAAAGCGCCGAAGCGGCGCTTTTCTGAAAAAGAGACAAACCGATTACTGCAGCAGCTGCAATATACTCTGGGGCAAAGCGTTAGCCTGAGCCAGCATAGCCTGATTCGCCTGATAGATGATATTGTTCTTGGCGAAGGCCATCATCTCTTTGGCCATATCGGTGTCGCGGATCCGGCTCTCGGCCGCCGTCAGGTTCTCCACCGTTACCTGCTGGTTCAATATCGTGTGTTCCAGCCGGTTCTGCACGGCGCCGAGCGAAGCGCGCTGAGTGGACACCACGTTAATGGCATTCCTTATTATCGAGATAGCAGCATTTGCGGCAGTTCTCGCCGCATCAAGGGCTGTAGCAGCACTACCACCAGCATTAGTAACCACAACGTTATTAGTGCTGAGACCTGTGGCCTGCATACTATTAACTTTAAGTTCAATAGTCTGGGCACCGGTATCGCCTATTTGCAAAACAACGCCAGTGTTGGCAAAATTGCCGCTCAAAATATCAAACTGATTAAAGGTAGTGTATTTCGCGATACGGTCTATCTCGCTGTTCAGCGCGTTGATCTCCCTTTGGATATTCAGGCGTTCTTCATCCTGATAAATACCGTTCGCGGCCTGAGTGGCCAGCTCGACCATGCGGTTCAGCATGACGTGGGTCTCGGTCAGGGCGCCCTCAGCCGTCTGGATGACGGAGATGCCGTCCTGAGCGTTCTTGATCGCCGTGTCCAGACCGGTGATCTGGGCGCGCAGTTTCTCGGAGATCGCCAGACCGGCGGCGTCGTCGCCGGCGCGGTTCACCCGGTAGCCGGACGAGAGTTTTTCCAGGTTTTTCGCCAGATTGCCGCTGTTGACGGACAGGTTCCGGTACGAGTTCAGCGCCGGAATATTGTGTTGGATTCTTGCCATAGTTTAGGTTCCTCCTTTTCATTGCCCGGGGTTCCTTCCCCGGTCGGCGGCCCTCCGGCCGCTGGTGTATTTCGCGGGACCTTCCGCCCCGCTCTCGCCGGCGCTAGCTTCCGGCCGGATCGGCTTGGGGTCCCATTGTACCCAACTTTTATGCCTTCCAAGCTGTCGAGTATCTTCAATAACCTTATCGTAACAATCGCCCGTAAGTTAAGGCCCGCGCGCCCCGTTTCCCCGCAATTTTTTTCGCGGCGGCCTTCTTCGAGCGGGTCTCAAAAATCAAAAAAGTTCGACTTATTCACCGGTCGTCTCCGTCCATTGCTCACAACCCCGCAAGAGCACCGTCAGAGCCTGACGAACTAGGTCCCGCATCTGCCGGGCCGCTGCGGACACGGGATCCGCCTGACAGAGATAGTCCAATCCTTCGTAAACAGTCGCGCTGAGATCCAGCATCCGGCGCAGCGGATCAGCGGGGTCAAGCGGCGGTTCCGCCGGCTCCGGCGCTTGCTCATTCGGGCCGAGGTGCGGATCGGCGTAAAAAACCAAGTCATATATCCCGTGAAGTTGATGGTTGCGCAAATAGAAGTCCTGCTCAGGGTTATAAGAATGGATCAGACGCGGGATCACGCGCAGATCATCCAGCAGATGGTAGAGGCAGACGGCCAACTGAGGCCGATCAGAGATGATATGTTCCCGCGCGCCCCGGAGGACGGCCGCTTCCGCGCCCTCAACGTCTATTTTCAGCAGCGAGATTTTCAGCGCCGGGTCGATATCCTGATCCAAGGCGACCACCGGCACGGTTATATCCGTAGCGCAATGTGGAGCGCCGTCCATGGGGACATAATTTAGTACAGCATTTGGAAAGCATTGCAGAGGAAGCGCGCCCGCTTTTTCCCCCACCGCCGCCGGGCGGATCAGGACGCGCGGAAAACTTTGGACGCTTTGCCGCAAGGCCTGAAAAACGTCGGGCGTTGGTTCGTAAGCGATAATATGCGCGTAGTCGGGGCCGTAGCGCCCGATGAAATTGACGACGGAGTCGCCGTCATAGGCGCCGCAATCGACGTACAGCGCGTTTTCTCTCTTTTGCAATATATTCCAGTCAAAATATTGGATCGGAGTATATGTTTTTTCCAGAAAAGCATAAATGCAAAAGAAGCGGCTGAGGATAGCGTTCAGCAAAGTATCCCGGGAATGCTGGTCGGTCAGGATACCGTGCAGCCAGATATAATCGTCCAGATGCTCCTTGACCTCCGCCACCCATTGCCAGACAGACGCGCTGCAACACGCCAGCGAGATAACAGGCAGGGACTTCGCCTCGCTGAGCAGTTCCTCCGGCGACTCGGCGGCCGCGTGCAGGTCGTCGTCCTGAGCCTCCGCCTGGTGTTTGAGCATCAGCATGAAGGTGGCGGCCAGTTCATCCGCGGTATGCCGGCGCAAGAGATCGCAGATAAAATGAAAATCCATCAGATCGGTGAAACGCACAGGGATAAAAGGTTTGTCAAACATACGCTCTCCTTACAGATACAGAATTATTCCGCAGCCGGAACATACCGGCCCCCATTTCTTCGGCAGCCGCGGCAGGGCGGGATGTCGTCCCGGTTTTTCGTCAGGTGGCGGAGACGGATACAGGCCAGATCCTCCGAGGCCCAGAGTTCAGGCAAAGTCGAGGCGTGAACGTCGCCGTATCTGGTGGCGTGCCGCCAGTCGCCGCAGCAGAGGCCGACGTCCCCGTTGGCGAACACCATCATTTCCCGGAACGGAAAAGAGCAGACATCCTCCGCCCCGGCGCAATAAGCTATGGCGCCGACACATGGGTTGTTCACGCGCTGAAAAGAAAAACCGCCCCAGATCGGCTCGACTCGCTCAATGATCTGAACGTCAGTCAGCAGTTGAAATATCCGCCGGAAAACAGCTTCCCCGTCGCGAGCCGGCAAGGCGGCGTCCACGATCTTGGCTGTCAGCCGCGGGCGGCCCCGGGCGCGGAGGCGCAGATCGGCAATATTGCGCAAATATTCTGTGAAATCCAGCCGGATGCCGCAGGCGCTTTCGTATTGTTCGGCGCTGAGGCCGTTAATGGAAACGCGGATCTCGTCTACGCCGCTGTCCACGAGTTTTTGATTCAATTCCGGCCCGAGCAGGAAGCCGTTCGTCGTGAAGCCGATCCGCCGGGCGACCGCCTTTTGCCGGGCGTAGGCGATCATCTCCGGTAGGGCGGGATTGAGCAGCGGCTCGCCGTAGCCGTATAATTCCAGATGGTCGATCGTACTGAAAGCGGACATGCCGTCGATGATCCGGCAAAACAAGGCAAAAGGCATGACTTTATGGCGGACGGCCAGATGGGCCTCGGATTTGTTGCAGGGGCAGAAATAGCAGGAAAAATTGCATTTGTCACAAGGGTCGACGCGGATCACTCGCGGCTTGCTTACGGCGGGGCGGCCGGCGCCCGCCGGTAAATATTCGAGCGAGTACTGCGCTTTCGCCAGCGGCAGCGGCGGATCATCGACGCGTTTCAGGGCGCCCAGCGGCTCCTGATCGCGGAAAGCCGCGTTATCGGTATTGAGGTAAGCGGCCTGCGATTCATAGAAAAGCGTCGTCGCCGTCAGGCGCCGCTCGGTCTCCGCGTCCGGGGTTTTCGCCCCGGCCAGCAGACGGTAATTGCTAAGCATGCGCGCTCCCCGGTTATACACTGTCGACAGGCAGTCGTCCATCCCCGCCTCCCGTAGCTGGGCGAACAGTTCGCTCTCAAAGTGAGCAAGGGCCAAACTGTCAGCTGCTTTGTTTCCGGTCCGTAGCAGAGAGCCGGGGCGCTGGATGTACAGATAGTATGTCTCGGGCAAGAGCAACAGGGACTTGACCGCGCGGGACAAGTCCAGATTGTAATACCCGTCGTCATATCGAATCAGGTGAAACGGCGTCCGCCGGCAGATATCCGTCCGGATCAGCATGTTCCAGACGCCTGTGTCCAGCAGATCCAGCGCGGTGTAACGCGCTATATCCCAGGCCGGTATTTCCTGGGCGGCGTAATAATGTTTCGGGACGCGCGCCGGCACGTCTTCTTCGCTTAACGGATAAGGATCGGGCAGATCGGCTTCCTCGATTATGAAAAACCCGCATTTCACCGCGTCCCGTCCCGTGAGGACGGCGTTCAGGTGCAGGCGCTCATACATGGCGGGCAGGATATAGTCGTCGCTGTCCATGAATCCGATGTAGTCGCCGGAGGCCGCCGCTATCCCGGCGTTCCTGGCCGCGGGGGCGCCGCCGTTTTTCTGGTGGATGACGCGGACGCGATCGTCGCGCGCGGCGTAGGCGTCGCAGAGGGCGGGGGAGGAATCCGTGGAACCATCGTCCACGAGGATGAGTTCCAGGTCGCGCAAGGTCTGGGCCAGCACGCTGTCCACGGCCCGGGCCAGATAGGCTTCCGCGTTATAGACCGGCATGATCACGCTTACCTGCGGCATCGACCCGCTCGTTTATCATTATCAAACATATGTTTCCCTCGTTACAGTGTATGATTTCAATTTCAAAATCATTCTACACCTCGGCGGATGATTTTTCAAGGTTTTTTTGCAGCTTCATCCGCGCGGAAGCCCGGAACATATGCTCTAAGATGATTTTAATCCTTCCGTTCATAGATAACCCTCATTTCTCTCTTGACATTTTCCTTGAACGTCACTCCGGCTTCTCGTTCGAGTGCTTCAAAGGTTAACAAATCAACGTGACGACCGCATTTTTTTTCCAAATCGACCAATAAACCAAAAAAACGAATTCCACACGAATCCGGCAAAAACTCAATAATCATGTCAATATCACTATTCTTGGTCATGTCGCCTCTGGCGGCGGAACCAAATAACGCAGCGCGTTTAACGGGATATTCCAGCAAAACACTAATTGCCGAAGACTCAATGTCTTTATCAAACATATGTTTCCCTCGTTACAGTGTGTTATTTCAAAATCATTCTACACCTCGGCGGATGATTTTTCAAGGGTTTTTTACAATCCGCAATCGTCCCGTGTCCCGCACATGGACGGAACAGGAACCACGGGCGGATTGCCATCCGCCCCTACAGGGGAAATCCGTTTCTATGTTTGCCTATACATGGAAATTTGGCCTTCCCATGTATCGCCAGATGTTTCATCCTCTTCACCGCAGGAAAATCCGGGCCAGACTCAGCGCCGCTTCGGGAAAAACCAGGCCCAAGGCGAACGCGGCGACGGCGGCCACGGCGTATTTCACCTTATGCATGGCTAAAAAGGCGGCAAACTCCCGCATGACGGCGTTGGGGACATAGTACCAGGCCGTTTTCGCTCCGAGGCCTTCCGGGCTTAGCCCCGCCTGCCGCGCGTAGCGGGCCGCCCGCAGCAAATGGAAATTATTGGTAACAAATATGCTCTTGTACGCCGCCCCCGCGGCGTGTTTTTCGATGAGCGTCCGGGAAAACCGCATATTTTCCTCGGTGTTGACGGAGCGCTCTTCCGTCAGGATCTGCCCGGCGGCGTAACCTTGGGCCACGGCAAAATCCCGCATCGCCTCCGCTTCGGCTCGCGGCTCGTCCGCCCCCTGTCCGCCGCTCATGACCAGCACGGGGGTCTTCCCGCTCCGCCCCGTCTGTTTTTCGGCGCAGGCCAGCGCCTGCCGGATCCGGGCCGCCAGGAGCGGCGTCACTTCGCCGCCGGCGAGACCGCAGCCGAGGACGATGATATAATCCCACTCGCCTTTGGGGCGGGCCAGGTTGAACAAGATGAGCGTGGTCAGAAAAACGAAGGTGTGCAAAAGGTAAAAGATGATCAGGCAATTCAGGCCGCCCCACAGCGTCCGCAGCCATTCGGGCTGACCGCCGCGCATAAAAGCGGCGGCGGCCAGGAGCGCCGCCACGCCGAGGGCGGCCAGTAGAGAGAGGCTGTTCGCCAGGCTGCGTTTTTCCCGCCGCAGGACGATCCGGGCGTTTAACAGGAAAAACACCACGAGAAAATAAGCGCCGAACGACGCGGCCAAGAGCAGTCCGAGCACCGTGACCACCAAAAACAGGCGGGCCGGCGTACTGGCCGTGCCGGCGGCAAATAAAAACCCGGCCGCCAGAGTCAGTAAAACGAATAAATCAAACAGCGCCCCAGCGGCGAAACTGGCCTTATCGCGCCGGAACACCCAGGCGAAAGCCAGCGCGAACCCCGCGGCCGCCCCGGCCAAATATATTTCCAACGTCATCTCAAATCTCCACGACCTCGGCCTCGTCTCTGTCCATGGAGCGGATGCAGGCCCTGAGGCGCGCGGCGAATTGGGCGTCCGTCACCGCCTCTCGCATCTGCCGCAGCAGGTCGATCGTCCGCCGGAACAAACTGATGATATCCCCTTCGTCCAGATTGCACATTTTTTGTACTTCGGCAAACGAAACGCCGCTGCTCCAGGCATGGGCGATATTGGCGACGCGATGGTCGAAGCGCACGGCGTCAAACCCGCAAACCTGCTCGATCGGCAGCATGATCTGTTTGATCGGGCCGGCTTCCAGCAAATCGGTGCGGAGAAAACTGTCGTTGCGTTTTTGCTCATAATCGACGCAGGCGATTAGCCCGCAAAGCGTCGGGTCGTCCAGGCTGTCCGCCAGACCGGAAAACAAAAACTCCGTCACAAAGAGTTCCTGGACATAGATGCCGCGGGCCAGACGGCCGCGAGGCGCGAGAGCGTCCCCGTCGATATAGCCGAGTTTTTGCAGTTCGGACTTTTTTTGCGCGAACTCCGCCCGAAAATCGTGCCGGGTCGTGAGCGCCGCCTCCCGCGCCGCTTCCGCCCGCTCGGCCTCATTGCGCCGCAGCAGGGGAACGGCTTCCTGGCAGCGCCCCACCTGTTCCGGCGAGCAGCTTTGCGCGGGCTCGCTCAACACGGCCTCCCAGCGGGCGATCCGTTTTTTTAATTCGCGGGCGTATATCTTGCGCCGCTGTTTGGAGTTGTATTTGCCATACGCCTTCCTCATGCGGCCGACTTCCTTCGCTTTCGGGTGGTGGAGCAGCGGGCAGCGGTAGGTCTCCGACAGCGAGCACACTACCCGGCTCAGGCGCTCATATTCCTTGTCCAGCCGGGCTTTTTTCCGGCCCAGTTCCGCGAAAGCCTTAACGCCCGCGTAAGAGGCGAAGCTTTTTTGAAAAAAAATGTCGATCTGCTCGGCGTTCAAGGTGGCGATGAGGTTCAGCACGGTGTTGTAAGAAAGGCGAAAACGGCTGGACAGCGGCTCCAGGCGGCTGATGTCGAACTCCAGCGGCGGCTCTTTTTCCAGGCGGGTCATATCGACGAGGGCGAAGGAAAACCCCCGTTCATCCAGCCCGCGCCGACCGGCTCGGCCCGACATCTGGAAAAACTCATGGTTGGCCAACGGGCGGAAGCGGCGGCCGTCATATTTGTACAGCGCGTCAAAACACACGGCCCGCACCGGGTAATTTATGCCGACGCTGAAGGTTTCCGTGCAATACATCACATGGATCAGCCGCGCGAAAAACAGATCCTCGACGAGGGATTTCTGCGCCGGCAGCAAACCGGCGTGATGATAAGCGACGCCGCGTTCGCAGACGCGGTAGAGGGCGCGGGTGGAAGCCGACCATTCGCTCTCCGGGCCCAGCCGGCGGCGGAACATATCGCAGACGTCGGCGCTTTCCTCCGGGCGCAGATAATTACGCCGCTCGGCGAGCGCGTGCGCCTTTTCCCCGCAGCCCCGGCGGCTGAAGACGAAGTAGAGACAGGGCAGATACTCTTTTTCGATCGCCGTGATGAGATCGATATGGGTGGAGGAGGAAAAGAGGGGAGCCGGCGCCTCGGCGGTGAGCGCTTCCTTGCGGCGGGCGCGGTAAATTTCCATCAGGCGGCGGAAATCGGTGAAGCCCGTTTCTTTGGTAAAATAATAATAAGAAAGCGGCACGACGCGCCGGTGTTCCTCGATCAGCGTGACGGGGATCTGGCGGATATCCTCGATCCAGCGGGCCAGTTCCGCGGCGTTGGCGATCGTGGCGCTGAGGCCGAGAAAACGGATATGCTCCGGGGCGAGGATGATGGCTTCTTCCCAGACGGCGCCGCGCTCTTCGTCGCTCAGCCAGTGGATTTCATCGAAAATGACCCAGGCGAGGTCGCGCAATTTGGGATCGTCTTCCAATATCTGGTTGCGAAAAACCTCCGTCGTCATGAGCAAAAGCGGGGCCTCCGGGTTCATCACCACGTCGCCCGTCATGATTCCCACCGCGTCCGGGCCGAACTGCCCGGCAAAATCCTTGAACTTCTGATTGCTGAGGGCTTTGATGGGCGCGGTATAGATGACGCGGCGGCCCGCGCCCAGCATTTTTTCCGCCAGATAATCGGCGACGAGCGTTTTGCCGGTGCCGGTGGGGGCGGAGACGATCACCGACTCCTCGCGGTCGAGGGCTTCAATGGCCTCGGTTTGAAACCTGTCCAGGGCGAACCCGTGGAATTCCATGCGCGGTTCCTTTCCGTGTTCTTCTCAAGTCTACCCATAGATGAACAATTTCAAATGTTTTAGGTTGAATAGAATGTCGTTTCATATATTGCCGGTATTGTGTTACTTCGTCATTATTGGATTGATGTATTATATTTGCGGATCCAGTATAATGCTTGCGGCAAAACGCCTCTATTTCTGCAATTATTGCATTAGGCGCCATGCTGATAATATATCCGATCATCAATCCGGAAAAGGCTCGTTTCCCATATTCGTGATCTTTTGAATCAAACCTCATAATACCATTAACCACATAATTCTCATTTAGAATCCAATTGGGGCTGGTTGCTTTTCCCAAACGCTTGCACTCAATATGCAAAGGCAGTTCATACTCTTCAGCAGAAGATGCTAAAGGATTTATCCATTTGCAAGTAAAATCCGGTCGTTTTCTTCGTTTTCCGCCCTTGAGTTCAGCAGATGATACAGGTTGAATTGATTTCTCCCAATCCGGGGTGCGAATTTCACAATCTCTTTTCACTCCTTCATTATAACATACTTGAGTGAGTATTGGACAAAGCGCCTCCGAAATTGCATCCTCATGGCTTATATCATATATTCCATGAACCAATTCTTGCAACGCGCGCACAAAAATCTCTGTGTAGAGCAGCTCATGACGTTTCCATAAAACAGAAGTTGAAGGCAGCGCTTGTCTTGCCATCAATCGTCGCCCCCGTTTTGAGCTTTTGGTTCTGTCATATATCTGTGTAAAGTTATATCCGCATCTTCTCGGGCAAGGCTGCTTGTCCAGAAGCGCTTTTCATTACGCTTTATGATTATGATCGCTTCATTGGATACAACATGGAAAACGCCGTCGGTGACGATTTGAGAGGAACTTAAGAAAGGTTGCGCCGCATTTGAAATTCTATCTATAACAGTACTCCAAGCAGTGCTGCTTTCAAAGGAAAGATCCCATTCATCCGGTTTATCCGCCGGGAAAAACTCAACGGCTATCATGGCGCCGCGAGTGTCTGTATGAACAGTTGCCTTCATATCACTGTTTTCATCAAGATACGCATTCCACCGGCGGCAGAATACTTTAATATAATTGTTTTGTAACCAGACTAAATCCTCTTCGCTTAATGGCATAGCGCCTAAACTATTATAGGGTTCATAAAAGAACGGGAGAGTGATATTGCAACAATCCCGAACGAGGTCTTTCTGCTCTTCGGTCATCCCATAGTAATCGAAAACAGCATTATCCAGTTCTGTTTCCCATCTTTTGCGGTTTTCATCGATTTCGTCGTCGATTTCTCCGTCCATATTCAGCAGACTCTTGTATGTGGGCTGGTAGTTACGAAGTTTATCGACAGCCGCAATTATTCTATTACCGGCGGCATTGTTTATAAAAACGATTGGAAAATGCCCCAGCTCATCCAGTAACAGTTTATGATGCCATAGACCCCAATTGGCCGATGTCATAAAAAAGTAGTATCGAGCCAGTGACGACCAGAGTACTCCCAATAGTATTTTATACTTTTCAGCAGACTCTTCTTTAAGTTTAAGTCCGTATATGCTCCGATAAAAACAAAATGGCTCTTCAGCGTATTGGGCAATTATTAAACCTTTAGAAGAAATTCTTTCTGATATACCTTCATTAACCAATACCCGTTTACCGCTGTAAGAACCTATTGCGCCAAATCTTTCAACATATTCCGGTGGGTTTTCCAACTTTAGTTCATCATAACGCGAATCAAGCTTTCTTACTGATTTATATTGTTGCAATGAGCCGGCCTCGGAGCTTTTTGATGCCGATTGATATCCACGCCCCGATTTTTCACTATCAATATATTCGTTAAGGGTAGTCATGTTTTTTTGCTGGAGCAAAAAACGCCGATCATGGACTCTCCCAAAGAAATATGTTTTCCATAGTTCGCCGGATGTTAATTCTTCATCAACTAAATAATGAATGTCATACTTGGACAAGGAAATTGCTTGCGTTCCTTCCAACAGTCTGACCCGTTTGGCGACAGAATAAATAACCGGCGCGTTTTCCTGTTCGCAATTTTGAAAAACAATCATGAAGAAAGGAGAAACCGCCCCTTTGAAAAAGTATTTTCGCACATGGGAGAAATTGTATACTTCTCTTATCCGAACTTTCTGCATCCATTGCTTACGAAAAGACTGAGTCGTCGGACTCCGCTTTAATAACACTCCGGCCGACACCAAAACCGCGGCTTGCCCGCCGTCAGTTAAAAAGTCCGGGTATCGCCATAAAAATGCTTGCGCAGCTTCTTTGTCCCCAATTACCTTTTTATTATTTTTGCACCAATCAAGCATTACACGTTGGCGCTTTGCTGTGGCGGCATCCTTGGATTTATCTAACGAGCCCCACGGGGGGTTGCTCACGATGACATCCACGCTCTTCCTGCCAAACCGCTTGGAGAGAAGAGGGCTGCCGGATATCTTATCCGTATCAAAAGCATTACCCACTAAAATACAGTGGTAGTGGTTGTCAGATTCAATTTCCGATGTCAAAAGATTGGGCAGGCGGTTACCTGCGGCTATTTGCTGAGTAATATCAGGAGGCGATAAGTAATGCAGCAGCGCTAAATATAAACTAAATGCTGTTATCCGCGCGGCTTCTTCATTTATCTCAATACCGGCGACCCGGTTTTTAAGAATCATTTTGAGCGCATCAAAAGAAGGGCGTTCTTTTTGTAAAAACCACTCAAAGCGCACCATTCTTCTAAAGGATTCGACTAAAAATATCCCCGATCCACAGGCGGGGTCCATTACTCTGGGGCGTTTATATAATTCTTCTGTTGTCAAAACACGCGATACAGTTAACTCCGCCAATACTGTCGGAGTATAATACGCTCCGTCCATTCGCGCTTTACTGTGTTCAGTATCCGCCTCTGCGGCAGAATCGTAAAACTCTTCATATATTGAGCTGATGAGATCCAACGGTACAATATCAAAGCGATATGTACAGAAGAAAAGTTTCTTTTGTATCCCAACATCACCATACAAGAGACTTTGTATCAGATCCAGATGGTCTTTAGATATAACTAACTCTTCTTCGTCAATATCGGGAAACATGTCGCCATTGAAGTCATGCGCCAATGTCCTGAAAAGTTTATATGTAAACTCTTTGCTTGATAATGCCCGCGCATAATATGATTGAACATCCGAAAGATCAATATTATTCTTACGACTGTTAAGAATATTTGCCCATTCCGGATCGCTCTCTGCTATTTTCGCAAAATACTCTTGTGTAATAATGCCTCGATCTTCAAGATAACGTATAAAAATTGATCTCCCGATCAACGCATGAGCATATCTTAGCTTTTCACCGTTTAATCCGGCAGCCGTCAATTCGCGCCGAACAACCTTCAGATCTCGAATAAGCGCCTTGTCAGCCCGATTATTTATGCCGCCGAACCGTTCATCACCGAAAACCTTACCGGATTCGATTTGGTCTCTGTGAAATGATTGAAGTAACTCTGCCACCCTAGCAAGTTCGGTTACAGTTTCCAGCGCTTTCAATTGAGCTGAATTATCCGAACCACGTTTTAAATCCAAGGGTTTTTGAGATAAATCAAACACACTTATTTCGCCCGGCGATGCCAAAAAAAGTAATCTCGGCCTACCCAAACACCAAATACGGTTAAATGCTTCTTCCTTTTCCGGAGTCCCGGAACCGCATGAAGCAAATACCACTACCGGGTTGTTCTCGACAAAAAAAATTTTTTCGGCGCCGGCTCTCTTAGCTGCGGCCAGCCATTCACCCTTTTCCAACCAGTCGTTTATATCCAGTTCGGCAGACGGCGATTCTAAGGCGGAAAACAATTCTCCGCTCCGGAAGTCCAAGGTGTGATAGAGCATATTTAATACAGTATCCATCTTTTACCTCCAGCATAATATTATTATAGCATGACTAAGTTCAAAATACAAGCGTCGAAATGGTATAGGGTGTGCGACAAGTTTGTAGAAAGTAGAAATGCGAGACTCTCTTGAGATGATTCGCTGTCACGCTGTCAATCGTCGCCGCAATAAAATTGTTAATAATTATATCCGTTTGTTGTAAATATTTATGAATACGAACAAACCGGCGGCGTGAATGAACAGCGCGCCTAAAGCCACAAAACACGCCATGTAATTACTGAAAACGGCAAAGACAAGCCCTGCCGCGGCGAGCGTAAAAAGAGTGATATACCAGAGGGATCTCCACAGCGCCGCCGCCGCGAATATGGCGATCCCGAGGTAAAAAAGATAGGTTTTGGGCTGCTTTTTCATTTTTCCTCCTCATAAATAAAGATTTCCTCAACGCTCATGCCGAAAAAACGGGCTATCTTGATCGCCAGAATGATCGAGGGATTATATCTGCCGTTTTCCAGCGAACCGATGGTTTGTCTTGATACTTCCAATCGCTCGGCAAGTTCCTCCTGCGTAACGCCTCTTTGTTTTCTGAGTTCTTCCAGCCGGTTTTTCACATCGACACCTCACCGCACGGCAATAACAAGCTCGCTTTCCTTTGTCATTATATACGGAACGGCGGCAAATGTCAAGCTAACTTTCCATATGGCATCCGCGGATATCGAATGTGGTCTATTTGGGAAATTATGTATTTGCTTTTTCATTCCGCTTCCGATTTCGGCTTGCCGAGCAATTTCACTCCTTCATTATAACATACTTGAGTGAGTATTGGACAAAGCGCCTCCGAAATTGCATCCTCATGGCTCATATCATATATCAATTCTTGCAGCGCGCGCACAAAAATTTCTATATATAGCAACTCATGGCGTTTCTATAAGACAGAGGTGGAAGGCTGGAATTCTGTATTGAATTCTGGTATAGTAGGGGTGGTTCAGCAAGTTGCTGCGTTGGTCTAAAACTTTTTGAAGAAGGAAGCCCAATCACAAGAGAGCAAGCGCATGGTAACAATGCCTGGTGGCGCACAATTTGAAATGCGATGGAAACAAATGAAATATATGAATGGCGGGCATAGCGCCAGTTTTGAGATTATCCCAATGTTTCAAGGCAAGGATATTCTTCTTTTTCCTGATACCCAAATCTGGGCAAAATCTCAAAACGTGTTCAGCAATCAAGAGCGGATGGAAATCATTTTTCTGCTGGAGCGCATAGCGTGGAAAAGAGATATGCGAGTGGTTGAGGCGAATGTCGCGCCGGAGATCGATCCAAATGCCGCCCCTGTTAAAGGCTCCTTAGAATCTACACCGGGTTATCAGGAGATGGCTGCTAAGAGTCTCTTTGATCCGCAAAGCCCACTGAGCAAATCGGAAGTCAAAGAAATCTATTGCATTTTGGAAAAGCGTTTTGCGGAAGGCGCGAGCGGAGCGGTGGCGATACCGAAGAATGTGATATTATCAGGTAGTGTCCTATCAGAGGTCAGTATTCCCGCATTAAAGAAAAACCGAAATGTTCGTTTAAGTTTGGTTTGATTCAGGAAGCGAGTGTTTATTTTGCAGTGGTTTACAAAGGAAAGAAAGCTCAAAGATGACGACGAGGTTTTTCCGCAATAGAAAGGCAATAATGATATGGAGGTCGTCGTAATTGAAAAGGGAGATTGACATAGTATGTAAATCTTACGATCAAACAGTCCCTAAACGCGGAAAACACAATTTTATAAATTGAGCCAGTCTGTGAGTTCAAGCCCGGAGATACGTTCAAATTCGCGCGTGTTGTTTGTGACAAGGGTAAGATTCCGCGACTTTGCGTGAGCGGCAATAAGCGTGTCCAAATGGCCGATGGGAGTCCCGGCGCGGCGTAGCGCGGCGCGTATGCGTCCGTATTCGCAGGCGGCGGCTACATCATAATCGAATAAGTTAAAGCCTGTCAAGAACCCAAGGAGGTTCGCCGCGTTTTTCTCCGGATAATTGCTGTTATATACGCCGAATTGCAGTTCAGAAACAGTAATCATCGAAACCGCAATCCCGTATTGCTTGTTTCGCTTGTACTGCTCCACTGTCTCCATACGGTTTTTCATCAGGAAGACGCAGGTGTTCGTATCCAGCATATATCTCACTGCGCAGATTCCCGTTCCGCGGTGTATTTTTCAGTTTCGTCCCGCGCCGCGAGAATTGACTCGGACACATCGTCGGTAAACCCGCCTAAACTTGAGAAAAATAAATCTTCGATTTTGTCCTTTGGATAAAGTATCACCATGTCTCCGATTTTTCGGACGCTTACCTCACCATATGAGAATCGGCACGACTTAGGTAGGCGCACGGCCTGGCTTTTGCCGTTCATAAAGACCTTCGCGGTTTCCATAACAACCTCCATTCCGCCGCTGCGCAAAAATCAAAGCACGATGTGGGCTAATCACCTTATTATAATATATACCCTGATATAGATTTTTGTCAAGGAGGCGCAGTCGATCGGGTGCAGTTACAAATCGTAGGCAGCACTTAATCCGCCTATATAGGCGTCAACAAAAGGTATGACCACATCCTTTTCCCACAAATCGCTTTCCGCTTTTGCTTTAAGGGTCAACACTGG
>JAISAH010000143.1 GCA_031266805.1 Gracilibacteraceae bacterium | reverse complement strand
AGGCGCTTTCACCGTCGTCCGGGACGCCGTTATTATTCCTGTCGTCCTTGTAATTAAAACTGATCGTGCGGTCGGCTCCCACATCATCAAAGAAATAGCTCGTGCCAGGCGTCGCCGCGTCTCCATCTAAGGTGTAACTGACCGCCACATAGTCCGTTATCGGCGGCGCTGTGGCCGTGTAATCAAAGGAACCGCCCGCGTCAGGCAGATTCTCGACGCGCGCCGCCAGACCGGTAGCTGGGTCGACGAGGGGGGCGTTGTTATCATCCAGAGCCAGATAATCAATGGTGATTGTGTACGCCGACGGCGGTGTTCCTTCCGAAACAGTGAGATGTATCTCCCGCGTGTCCATAAGATAATTTTCGCTCGCACCGAACAAAGTGAAATTCACAGCCACATCAAAGGTAAACTCACCGTCCTCCAGCGGCGTCCCGTCGAAATTGCCATCCGGGAGCAGAGTCAATCCCGATGGCAAGGCGCCGCTCACTAGCTCAAGGGATAAATTGGCATTATTTGGAATGGAGGTTTCTATGCTTTCCTGATAGGCGGTGGATTTTACGGCGTCGTCGTATTCGGTTTTGGTTATCTGAGCGGATATCGCCTCAAAGCTGATGCTGTTATCCGCCGCCCACTCGGCGATATAGCTTCCCGCCACGCCCTTTATGGTCAAGTTGGCCGCGTTGCTGATGGCGCCAGCCGTGACTGAGGTGACGCTCTGCGGCGCGTAAATTGCTACTGAAGAAGGAAGAAGACCCTCCATCAGAGCGGAAAGCGGCAATTCGCTCATGCCATGAGCGATAATTATTTCGGCCAAGGAGATGCAACCGGGAAACGGACCACCATTGCCGATGCTGGTCGCACTGGCGGGAATTGTGGCCCTAACCAGACCATAACAGGTTTGAAATGCACCACCGCCAATATTAGTCACACCACTTGGAATTATCACATCAGTCAGACTGTAACAACCGTTAAAAGCAAGTTCGTCAATACTGGCCGCGCCATCCGGAATCATCACATTGGTCAAGTCTGAGCAACCGAAAAAGGCACAATTGCCGATGATTGCTACTCCGTCTGGAATTGTGTAAACTGTATCTATTTTGCCAGCGGGATATTGTATAAGCGTTGTTAAATCAATAGTGAAAAGAACTCCGGCCATGTCAACGTAGTTGCTGTTTCCTGCTGCGACTGTTATACCTGTCAGACTGGAGCAGTTATAAAAAGGTCGTTCACCTATGATTGTCACGCTGTCTGGAATAGTGGCGCTAGTCAGACTGGAACAATTACCAAAGGCATCAAGGCCAATGCTCGTTACACTGTCCGGAATAATTAAGTCGCCAGTCAGACCAGAGCCATGAAATGCATAATCACCAATGCTGATCACACCATTCGGAATGAATAAATCACCAGTCAGGCCAGAGCAACCGTAAAACGCAAACATGCTGATGTTAGTCACGCCGTCCGGAATGAATAAATCACCGGTCAGACCGGAGCAGTCGAAAAACGCGCCATTACCAATGTAGGTCACACCATTCGGAATGAATAAATCACCAGTCAGGCCAGAGCAACTATAAAATGCATAATCACCGATGCTGGTCACACTGTCCGGTATAATGACGCCAGTTAGGCTGGCGCAACCGTAAAACGCATAATCACCGATGCTCGTTACGCCATCTGGAATAGTATAAGCCATATCGGCTTTGCCGATGGGATATTGTATTAGTGTTGTTGAATCGGCAACAAAAAGAACCCCTTCTATGTCGATATAGTTGTTGTTTCCTGTTGTTACCGTGATTTTTGTCAAACCGGAGCTGTAGTTAAACACACCGCTACCAATGCTGGTCACGCTATCCGAAATTGTGACACTGGTCAGGCCAGTGCAGCCGGAAAACGCATAATCACCTATGCTGGTTACGCCGTTCGGAATGAATAAATCACCGGTCAGGCCAGAGCAGTCGAAAAACGCGCCATTACCAATGTAGATCACGCTATCCGGAATAAACAACTCACCAGTCAGGCCAGAGCAACTGTAAAACGCATAATCAGCAATGCTGATCATGCTGTCCGATATGGTGACGCCAGTCAGGCCGACACAATCTCGAAACGCACTATCAGCAATGCTGACTACGCTATTGGGTATAATTAAGTCGCCGGCCAGGCTAGAGCAGCCCCTAAACGCGTAAATACCAATGTTGGTCACGCTGTCCGGGATAGCGATGCTGGTCAGGGTAGTATTGTTATAAAAAACATTATCGCCGATTCTCGTCACGGCGACGCCGTCTATCTCCGCCGGAATCACCACGTCGCCGCCCGCGCCCGTGTAACCGGTGATCATGACAGTATCATCAATGACAGCGTAAACGAATCCGTCAGCCGTTTCCGCGGCTAGGGCGGCGCCGCTCAGACTTCCCGGCAGGACGCCGCTGGGCGGGACCATGGTCAGCAGCAGGGCGAGCAGCAGAAACAGGGCCGCCGCTTTTTGTTTGAGTTTTTTCATTATTTTTTCCTCCATATGTTCATATGTTCGTTGTCGTCGTTATTATGAATGATATCTTTTGGATTCCGTGTCTTCTCTCGTCATTCCGGCTTTATGCCGGAATCCATTCTCATCTGCGGCGTAATAAACGCGGGTCTGGATTGCCACGGCGCTACGCGCCTCGCAATGACGGGGAGAATGCCCCCGAAGGGGCGGGGCAAGGGGGGATGCCCTTGCCCTGCGTTTCCTGTTACTTAAATTACTTCGCGCCGCCGAAAGCATAAACCTTGGTCTCTGTGGTGATCTTGCCAAAGTCCACGCCCGTGGGATCGTGCCCCGGGGTGAGGACGATGGCGGCTTTGGTTTGGGCGGCAAGGGCGGAGCCGGTCAGGGCGTCCACCAAAGTATTCCCGTCCGCGGTGTAAATATTCGTGTACTCAAAGGTCAGGGCGTCGCGGATAGCCTTGTTGGTCTCGTAGCGGGTCGCGCCGTAGAGCCGCGTGGCGCCGGCCACGTCGCTCACCAAAGTCGGGCCGCCCAGAATATACGCCGTCCCTGTAGGTGCGGCGCTGACGCTGCCGTTCGGGTTTGCTATCTGGATAGCATAGCCGTTAGCGGCGGCGAAGGAGGCCGCGCTGACGGCGTCGGCGATGGCGTTATAGCCGACGACAAACGTGCCTTGCGGCGCGGTCAATTTCGCGCTCACCAAGTTCGCGGTCTCAAACCTGTTACTTCCTTTCAATACTTCCACTGTGACGCCGGGCAGAGCCGCTTGCAAGGCTTCGATCACCGCCGAACTTATCGCGCCTACGGCGTAGATCTTTTTCGCGCCGAGCCGCTGGATCTCTGCGACCACATTAGGATCAAGGCTGCCGGTACTGAGGAGGATCGGGGCCTTTTCCTGACCGGCCAGCGGGGCGACGGCCAGAGCGTCGATCAGATTGTTTTGCCCTCCTGGGGCGAGGATCACCGTCTCGGCGCTCGTCCAGCCCTGGCGGGAGATGGCGACGGAGGTTTCCACCCGGTTTTGCCCGCTGATATACGTTAGCGTGGCCTTGCTCACCGTGATCGGCGCGGCGGGCACGACCGGAATAACGCTGCCGCCGCCGCCACTACTGACGGAGCCGCCTGTTTTGATTTTGACAATCGGGATATTGATCTCCATCTGCGGCGGCAGAACGGGAATCTCTCCGTACTGGCCGTCGCTCAAGGTACTGTAATCTTTGTAACCCGCCATCTTGACCCGGACTTCATAAGTGCCTTCCGGCACCATCCAGCCATAATTGCCTTCGGTATCAGTATATTGCGGGTTGATTTGGTCAAAATTTTCAGCCGGCCAGATATCCCATGTGCCGTCATCCTTTTTGTAGTACAGCGTCACTTCCGCACCCGCGATCCGAGCGCCGGTGGCGGCGTCGTAAACATAGCCGCTGGGGTCGATCAAAATGACGAGTTTCCTAATCGCGAAAGTCACAATCGCGCCGTCGTTTTTCTCCACCTCAAGGAATACGTCGGCTTTTCCAGAGCCTACATAGTGTTCAAGCGCTGCCATAAAGGAATTGCCGTTGCTTGTCGCCGGATAGATAAACTCACCGCGGGATGTTTTTACTATGAACCGAGCGGAATCCACTCCGGAAACATCATTCAAAGCGGCGGCAGCCCGCAAATGCCGATCATCCATCGATTGCAGCATGCCGTCCACCCAGCCCGTGAAAGTCAGATATTCTCCCGCTTTAGGGCCGATAAGACTCTTGGCGTTAAAATCGTCTCGCAAGTTGATCTCTGTAAGCAGCAAAGGAGTCTCGGTGACTGTAAATACGCTTTCCGCTTCGACTGTTCCGCCGCCGGTGGGGAAACTCGCCTTGGCGCTGTATTCGCCGGCCTCCAGGCCGGAAACATTAAATTTGTAGTAGTAGCCGGTAGTCGCGCCGAGAGTTAGGCTGTCGTCGAACACAACAGCTTGCGTGACAAGATTTGTGATTTGCAAGCGCACTGTGTCACTGACATGAGAGACCACATTGCCGTAAAGCAGGAAAGATTCACCCGCTTTGACTTCGGGCGGAACCGTGAGCGAAATTTTGTTCAGCATAACGATCGGCATATCAATCACGGTCACACCAATCTTTGCTGTGGTTTGATAATAAGTTTGGGGGTAGTCGGGAGCCTTGACGCCGAATGTTATCTGATAATCGGCACCGGGCGTGATGTCCATAGTGACGCTGAACCCGTCCGAACTCGTGGTTAGTGTGTTCGGCCTAATCTTGGCGCCGTTTCTTGTAATAACGATATCGGAGGCGCTGCCTACTCTGATTTGCGCCGCGTTGTCCACGCTAAACGTGATGGTTTCCCCTGACCTGTTTTGCGAAGACTTGAATTTCAGCGCTGCCGTTGACAATTCTCCCGACCCGGCATAGCTTGGCGTGACGGTAAAGGTACTGCCGCTGTAAATCCCGGCAACTGGTATCTTTTCCAACAGGACGTCGCCGATGTTGACATAACCGTTTTTCAAATCGGTGATTGCTATTGAAAAAGATCCGTTCCGATAATTGCTGTAGTAGCCGTCAGCCCAAGCGGACACGCCCATATACTGGCTGCCCGCAGCGCAAACGCTGGACTGGGCTTCGAAATCTCCTGTAGCGGTTGTTCTTACGCTGTCCCAGCTTGATACGGTAGCGTCGGCGATAGGCGCATTGGATTGCGCGTCCTTCACGGAACCCCGGATCGTAAGCGGGCGCACAAAATATAAATTGGCGTTGCCGAGATCAGCCACGCTGATATCAAGACGATTGCTGCTTTCAATACCCGTTCCGGCAGCGTTGAGCAACCGGTCGCTCATACCCGGATAAAAGTTTGAAGAAGCGGTGATCCTGTAAGTGGATGTTTGAAGGGATACCGGCACGTTGATCGAATATCGGCCGCTCGCATCAGTGACAGCCTGGCCGACCAGATAGTTGTTAGCGTTGTACACGCTGACGCGGGCGCCCACATTGAGGGACGGAGTACCGTTGTTATAGATATACACGGTTCCCGCCGCGACAAAAGTGGTCGTCGCCGCCGATATCTGGGTGTAGACCGCCGTATTGCCCGCCGCGTCTTTGACCAATATATTGAAATAATAAGTCGTGCCGGAAGTCAGGCCGGTGGCGCTGTATGCCGTGATGCCCGCCGTTCCCCCGGTGTTGAGCAGTGTGCCGTTGCTTGTTATATTGGCTGCGGTATCAATGTTGGGACTGTTTGAGCGATAAATCGAATAAACCAAGCCGGCCGGCAAAGTTGTGTCGTCGGTGGCCGCCGCCCAGCTCAAGTCGATCATATCAAGCGTCGCCGTATAACTTATGGTACCGGAGTTCCCCGGCGTCGGAGGCACTGTGTCCGAACCGGGCGGGGGTGAATTCGTCGCCGCCTGAAGTTGGGTGTAGACCGCTGTATTGCCCGCGGCGTCTTCTACCAATATATTGAAATAGTAAGTCGTGCCGGGAGTCAGGCCTGTGGCGCTGTACGCCGTGATGTCCGCCGTTCCCCCGGTGTTGAGCTGTGTGCCGTTGATTGTTATATTGGCCGAGGTGTCGATATTGGGGCTGCTGGAGCGATAAATCGAATAAAACAGGCCAGCCGGTAAAGTTGTGTCGTCGGTGGCCGCCGTCCATTGCAGGGCGACTGTGTCGTATGTCACCGAATAGGTGATGACGCCGGAATTCCCCGGAATAGGAGCCGTCGTGTCCGGAATGCTTGTCGTCGCTGAGACTTGGGTGTAGGCTGCTGTATTGCCCGCGGCGTCTTCGACCAATATATTGAAATAGTAAGTCGTACCGGGACTCAGGCCTGTGGCGCTGTACGCCGTGACGCCCGCCGATCCTCCGGCGTTAAGCGGCGTGCCGTTGCTTATTATATTGATTTCCGTGTCAATATTGGGGCTGCTTGAATGATAGACGGAGTACATCAGATTGGCCGGCAAACTTGTGTCGTCGCTGGCCGCCGTCCATTGCAGGGCGACTGTGTCGGATGTCACCGAATAGGTGATAAGGCCGGAATTTCCCGGAATAGGAGCCGCCGTGTCCGGAGGCTTTGTCGTTGCTGAGACTTGGATGTAAGCTGCTTCGTTGCCGGCCTCGTCCGACACCAGCACGTTGAAGTAATAAGTCGTGCCGGGAGTCAGGCCTGTGGCGCTGTACACCGTGATTCCCGCCGATCCTCCGGCGTTAAGCGGCGTGCCGTTGCTTATTATATTGATTTCCGTGTCAATATTGGGGCTGCTTGAATGATAGACGGAGTAAATCAAATTGGCCGGCAAACTTGTGTCGTCGCTGGCCGCCGTCCATTGCAGGGCGACTGTGTCGGATGTCACCGAATAGGTGATAACGCCGGAATTCCCCGGCGTCGGGGGCGTCGTGTCCGGAGCGGCGAAAATTGGCGCTTGGAACGAAGTCAGAATCAGTGCGCATATTAACAAAACTGCGCATTTTTTTAGCTTCCTTAATTTCATGAGTTCCCCTTCACGATTAAGACGGGCGGGACAAGGGAATCCCCCCTTGTCCCGCGTTTCCTGTTACTACTTCGCGCCACCAAACGCATAAACTTTAGTCTCTGTGGTGATCTTGCCAAAGTCCACGCCCGTGGGATCATTCCCCGGGGTGAGGACGATGGCGGCCTTGGTCTGGGCGGCGAGGGCGGAGCCGGTCAGGGCGTCCACCAAAGTATTGCCGTCCGCGGTGTAAATATTCGTGTACTCAAAGGTCAAGGCGTCGCGGATAGCCTTGTTCGTCTCGTAGCGGGTCGCGCCGTAGAGGCGTGTCGCTCCGGCCACGTCGCTCACAAGCGTCGGGCCGCCCAGCACATAGGCTGTCCCGGTAGGCGCGGCGCTGACGCTGCCGTCCGGACCGGCGATCTGGATGGCGTAGCCGTTAGCGGCGGCGAAGGAGGCCGCGCTGACGGCGTCAGCGATGGCGTTAGAGCCGACGACGAATGTGCCTTGTGGCGCGGTCAGTTTGGAGTTTATCAGGGTTGCGGTCTCAAACCTGTTACTTCCTTTCAACACCTCCACTTCGACGCCGGGCAGCGCCGCTTTCAGCGCGTCGATCACATCCTGGCTTATCGCGCCCACGGCGTAGATCTTCTTCGCGCCCAAGCGCTGAATCTCCGCAACTACGGCGGGATCAAGACTGCCGGTACTGAGCAGGATCGGGGCTTTTTCCTGACCGGCCAGCGGGGCAACGGCCAGAGCGTCGATCAGATTATTCTGCCCTCCTGGGGCGAGGATCACCGTCTCGGCGCTCGTCCAGCCCTGGCGGGAGATAGCGACAGAGGTTTCCACCCGGTTTATACCGGAGATATGGGAGAGTGTGGCTTTGCTCACGGTGACGCCGGGAGTGGTCGGGGTCGCCGGAGGCTGCGCGGCCCCGCCGCCGCCACCTCCGCCTCCGCCGCTGGATTTAACCTGTGTCCAAGCCAGAGCGAAATGGCCAAAACCGAATTCTTCAGACAGACGCACTGTAATGCCTTCCGGTTTGATGGTAACATCGTCGCCGGACACCGCCGTCACCGCGCCGGAAACGTCGTCATAGCGCAGCAGAGTGAAGGTGTAATTACCGGCCTTGGCGGCGGCGACGGTTTCATTCGGATACGGCAAAGTAATGGTGACGGTGTCTCCCGCCGTCAGATACACTGTTTTGTCCGCGCTGTCCGTCAGATGGAGATCGAAGTAGCTGATATTATTGGCGTTCAGTTTCTTAAAGGTCGCGTCCTCGCCGACAGCAGCGACAAAACCCTCTTTGACCGCGGGATTCTGCTCCGGTTTGTTCAAAGTCGTGTCCGCATACTTGCTGTCGCTTGGCAGTTCATAAAGCGGCTGGTCGGTTCCGCTCAGAGCTTTGATCTCGCCTTTCAGCGTTGGTAAAGCGTAATTGCGGGCCTTATCGCCGGTGATAACGAAACCCGTCAGCGTGACGGTCTTGTTCTTGCCGACTTCGGCGTTTTCAAACACGGCGGCAGGGTCGCTGTCGTCCAAAGCAATAACATCGTCATATTCCGTGCCCGTGAGAACCGCTGTTCCCTCGACATCGGCGTCAGCTTTGCCGTCATACGTCTTGACGTTGACGCTCAGGCCAGTCAGCGTCAGCGTCTTGGGCAATATGCTGAAGGACGCGGAACCGCGGGCGCTGTAATCCCCAGCTTTATAAGTGGCCGTGACGGTATAAGCGCCTGCTTCCTTCGGCGGCGTGCTGCTGGCGGGGTAAGGTGTGTTGCCATCAGCCAGAGTTCCGGTATAAAGATATCCGTCCAAAGCGGCGCCTGGGAGTCCGCTCACTCTGGACGACGCATTGGGCGTCTGTCCATAGGTGATATCCGGCTGGGTCACGCTGACAGTGGCGGCAGTTCCCTGCGCCGTGATTTCAATAATGCCGAATCTGCCGTCTTTTTCGATCCAGGCGATGTTACCGCCCATGAAACTCTCGTACTCAAAAGGCAACAGTTCTTGACCGCCCGCGTCGAGCAATCCCCATTTGCCATCTTCTTGCTGGGCCCAGAAGTAATTCACATCATTAGATAGCGTTCTATGGAAGATTCTCTGGTACTCGAAGGGGATAACCGGCTGCCCGGCTAAGTCTATGACGCCGTATGCTCCGTCTTGTTTCGCGACGACCATGTTATTCCAGGTGTTGGTAATATCTTCATATCCAAACGGAAGAACTGTCCCGTTCTTATTGACGACGCCGTATAACCCGTCCTTTCGCACTATGGCCAAACCATCGTCGTAATCGTACATATATTCATATTCAAACGGAATCAACACCTGACCATCTTGGTTGAGTACGCCATATTTGCCGTTCTTGCTCAACATAGCCTCTATTTTAAGCTTATCGTCAACATAGTAATGGGCAATAACATGTGAGTTATATTCGCAGGGCACGGTCAATGTACCGTCATAACGGATGATACCAAATTTACCATCCTTACTAACTTCAGCATAACCCCCGTCAAAATATATCGGCCAGTCATATACACCCTCGGCTAATAGTTTTCCGCCGGCGCTATAGACACCGAAGGTTGAATCATAGTCTGAGTAGTCTGCTACATTGAAATACAGAATTTCTTCATCGCCGATATAATCATACCAGCCGTAAGCTTCATCATATTCGAAAGGCACGATCGCATTGCCCGCAATGTCTACGACGCCGTATTTACCATCCTTTTCCGCTTCCAGAATCGTTTTGCCATCCGGTGAGTAAATACTGTAAAGGCTGTCATAATCAAAGCCCAAAATTGTCTTGCCGCCAGAATTGACGACGCCATATTTCATGCCATCTTCATCTTCTATTCCGGCCACGGCCAGCCCGTCATCGCAGTAAGCCATATAGTCATACTGATAAGGCAGGGCGACATTCCCATTTGCGTAAATGAGACCGTATTTCCCGTCTAATGCCGCGATATAGCGCGTGCCGTCAAAATAATCAAGGTATTCGTAATTAAAAGGGATGATTTGACCTTTGTCGCTGAGTACGCCATACTTGCCGTCTTTTTGCGCTATGAACACTCTCTGGCCGGAAAAGCTATATAATGCTACTTCTTCATAATCACAGTCCAGCCAGAAAGCGCGATCCGCCAAGGAATATAGGCCTTGAAGCCCTTCTTTTTCCAAGACGTAGACTTTTTTGCCGCTAAAATAATACGTTCTCCAAGGGCTAATATAGTACTCACATGGGAGAATCTCCTTGCCTTCTCCTACGTCATAGAAGCCGATTAACCCTTCGTTACTGGGTCCAGACCCACCGCCGCCACCGCCACCGCTGCCTCCGCCAACGATAATTCCCCCGGTGCTGACGCAATACAGGTCGCCTGATTCCCATTCGATATCATCATACACTGCGGGGATGAGTTCGTCGCCGTTTTTATCCACCAGGCCCATATGGCCGTCCTTGGTAAAAGTCGCGCGCCCGGAACTGTTAAAGCTGTCTACATTGTCAAATTCGAGCGTGGGCGCGCGGAGTTCGCTGACATTGATCCCGGGGGACGCGGCCTCCACTGTACCGGCCGGCCAGAGGGCGACCACGGTCAGCAGGGCCAGAAGTAAAACGATTACGTTCTTTTGGTGCTTCATCATCATATTCCTTTCTTGATTCAACTCATTGAGACCGGGGGGTTTTTGGATTCCGGGACTAGCCCGGAATGACGGAGAAGGGTAGCAGGCGTATGGATTCTGAATTGAGTCCAGAATGACGGGGTTATTTTACATATTTTACCAAACACTCCTTCCCTGTTGAGCCAGCTCTTCTGCGGGGATCGTCCCACCCTTTACTACATAATTCAGATTATGTAGTATGTTTTTGCGTGCCGGAGCCTCTTGCCCTGACAACAAACGCCTTATATGTATAATTCAAGAACAGCGGCCCGCCTCTTTTTCAGCTACTTCCAATTTATGGCATCAGCAAACAAATGGCGGCTCTTTCGCTTTGCCCAAAATTCGAATTTTTGCCGTATTTCCAGCATTATCCTTGACATTTATGCGGTTTTTACATATAATTATGTCAAAATATGTCTCAACGCCGGCCGCCGCCCTTTTTTGCGCGATGCTTATACTACATAATCTGAATTATGTTGTTTTATGTCCCGGCGCCTGGCTCGCCCCGGCGTGCAAAGCGGGTCTGGATTGCTTCGCTCCGCTCGCAATGACGGGGCTTGCTCCCCAGACGCCGCTTCAGGCGCTCCGCGCGACCAGATCCATGCCGTTCAGCTGCCGCTCATGCTCCTGCCCGCTGGACATGACATAGAGCTGGGTGGTGCGGGCGTCGCTGTGCCCCAGGATATCGGCCAGCCGGGCGATATCCTTTTCTATGTCATAGTAAACGCGGGCAAACAGCCGGCGCAGGTTGTGGGGGAACAGCTTGGCCGCCGCCACCCCGGCCGCCTCGCTCAGGTTTTTCATCCCGCGCCAGATATTGCTGCGGTGTACGGGTTTCCCGTTCCGAGTGAGAAAAATGCTGCCCGTAGTCAGTTTTCTTCGCTCGATATGCTCCAGCAGGAGGCGGCGCAGATCGGCGGGGATGAAGATCCGCCGCGCCTTGCCCTTGCTCAGGATATTGGCCCGCCCGGCCCGGACCGCTTCCACGGTGATGTGGACGAGTTCCCCTACTCTGATCCCCGTGGCGCAGATCGTTTGCAGGATCAGGTTCAGATTGCTTTGCTTCTTTTCCGCCGCCGCGGCCAAGATCCAGCCATATTCCTCCCGGCTCAGTTCCTCGTCCTGCCCGCAAAACGTCTGGCGCTGGATCCGCAGCTGCTTGAGACGCAGACCCAGCCCCAGGAAGCCCAAAAACCCGTTCACGGCGGCCAGCATGGAATTGACGCTGACGGCGGCGTAATTCAGGGATAGTTCATCCTTGTAAAGGCGCAGCGCTTCCTTGGTCAGCCCGGTCAGGCCGCCGGTCTTGTCCGGCTCGCCCCCGCCCGCCGCTGTGAGAAATCCGAGGAAGCGCCGCAGATCCCGCTCGTATTTGCTCAAAGTATTTCGGCTTTTTTCCTCGTCGCGCAGACACACCAAATATGCCTGGACGCGGCCTTCCAAGCTCATCCCTGTCTTTTCCAATTCGATCCATCCGCCTTTCACTTTATCTTATATCCTATTATAAGACGGATGTCAAGACGCAATCGTCTTTCGGGCAGGCTGAGCGAGATATATCCGCATACCAACTGTATATTCGGAATGGGCGATGCCGTTGTTCAGAAGCTCGTGCCCTCGTGCTATAATTTACATAACGTCACCCTCCGGGTTGACGCCCGGAGTCAACGATATGTTGACACGCGGGCGTATAAAATATCCGATTATATGAAAAGCCGGGGCACATTGATATACTAAGCTTATAACGCTTGAGCAGTTACCGTTTGGCTTGAGCAGTCGGCTCATAAAAAAAGGAGGAACCTATGGCTGAGCAAAAAGTTATGGTAGTCGGTATCGATGGTATGGATCCGAAAACGACCAGACGAATGGTCGACGAAGGAAAGCTGCCCCATATCAAAAAGCTGATCGAAATGGGGTCTGCCCGCCAGGATTTGGTGCTACTGGGAGCGAACCCCACAATCACGCCGCCGATGTGGACGACGCTGTCCACCGGGGCCTATCCGAGCACGCACGGGATCACCTGTTATTGGAACCAGCACCCCACTGACCTTACCCGTTTTGTTTACGCCTTCACCTCTGAACAAGTCAAAGCCGAGCAGATCTGGGACGTCCTCACGGAAGCCGGCAAAAAAGTGCTGTGCTGGACCTGGCCCTGCTCCTGGCCGCCGGTCTCCCGCCATCCCAATTTGCACATCGTGGGGGGCATGAATCCGGCCGGCCCCAACTCCTTGGGCTGTGATATAGATCCGGAACACATCACGCACGCCGCGGAGGCGACGACGAGCATCGGCAAACGGGTGAAAAAGGATCTGAAAGGCGGCGCCGGCTGCGTGCTGGAGCTAGACGACGAAGAAATCGATAAAAACAATCCGCGAGCGGAGAGTTATGTATCCAGCTTTTTCACCAAAGACAACCCGGCTTTTGTATGTTTGGACCATCAGGAAGGCGAAGAACTGAATGAGACCGCGTATGTGATCAATACCTACGACGTGCCGCTCAAGGCGCCCAGCGGCTGGCCGCGCGCCCTGCCGGACGGAGCGAAGGAATTCCGGGTGATTTGCGAAAAAGGGATGGGGCAATTACCCGCCTTGCTGTTGAAAAACTCCGCCGGTCTTTATGACACAGTGGAGATCTACTACAAAAAAGGCGACCCCGAACCCTTCGTGCGCCTGAAAACCGGCGAATTCCTCCCCATCCACGTCATGATGGTCAACGTAAACGGCAAAAAGCAGAAAGGGACGCGCAGCGTCTCCATCATGACCATCGACGCGGAAGCGGGCTCTTATGTCTCCCTTTCGCTGGGCGATTGCCTGGATATTGAAACCGACGCCAAGACGGCGACTTGGTTCCCTCCGACTCTGTATCAAGAAGTCGTTGACGTCTGTGGTCATGTGCCCAAGGTGTACTCCATGGGCGGCAGCTATCCGGAGATGGTCTCCCGGCGCACCTTGCCGGCCTGGTGGAATTTCGGCCGCTGGCAGGCGGACGCCCTGCTCCATTTGATCCATACCCAGAAATACGACGCGGTTTTCACGCATATGCACAGTATCGACCTCGTCGGCCATACGGTCTGGCGCTGGGCCAAGAGCCGCCCGCAGTACGGCAATCAGGACGAAACGATCTATCAGGGATTCATCGAGGAAATATATCTGGAAGCGGACGAGTATGTCGCAAAACTCCTGCCGCTCATCGACGAAGGCTGGACGCTGATCTTGACGTCCGACCACGGTCTCCTGTGCAGCGAAGAGGACGAACTGCCCTATCTGGGCGAGGCTTTTGTCATGAATGTCGGCGTCATGGAGGAACTGGGCTATCTGGTTTTGAAAAAAGACGCGGACGGCAACCGCACCCGGGAGATCGACTGGACCCAAACGCGGGCCGCGGCGCCGCGGGGCAACCATATCTATGTCAATCTAAAAGGGCGCAATGACCAAGGCATCGTCGATCCGGCCGACAAATACGAGCTGGAGCGTCAGATCATCGACAGCCTTTACAATTACCGGCTGAACGGCAAGCGGATCGTCAATCTGGCGATCAGGAACAAAGACGCGGCGCTTCTGGGATTGTCCGGTCCGGCCAGCGGCGACATCATCTATTTCCTGGAGGAAGGGTTCAACCGCCTGCACGGCGACTCCCTCTCCACCACGGACGGCTACTTTGGCACCACGGTCTCCCCGATTTTTGTCGCGGCCGGCCCGGGCGTCCGGCAAAACTGCGTGACCGAACGCGTGATCCGTGAGGTCGACGTAGCGCCCACGATCTCCGCGATCATGGGAGTCCGTCAGCCCGCGCAGGCGGAAGGCGCGCCGGTGCATCAGATCCTGCCTCGCTGACGAGTCCACATCTCCTGTTTTCCGATAAAGCCACAGCCGGGAGGGATCCTTCGTAGGGTTCCTCCCGGCTGCTTTATTTCAACATTTTATTTGATAATTTTGATAACCCCCTTGCGCGGACCTTCCATATATGGTATAATTTGGTTCGAGCGGGAGGGCGGATTTTGCCGCTAGCCTGTATTTCGGGCTTGTCACGGAATCTAAAAATATGATATAATCAGGGTGCAAGAAGGATGGTGGCTTATGGATGGGAAAGACAAGAAAAATATTCTCCCGGTAAAAAGTGATGTGATTTTCCGTTTATTTTTCGCTGACGAACGCA
Organism: Gracilibacteraceae bacterium; assembly: GCA_031266805.1. Lineage (GTDB taxonomy): Bacteria > Bacillota > Desulfitobacteriia > Desulfitobacteriales > Syntrophobotulaceae > JAIRRL01. The sequence continues at coordinate 5,155 of JAISAH010000143.1, read as the reverse complement.
ACGTGGAATTCCTGATCAGTTTCCTCCAATCGGCGCTGGACTTGCCGGAGGACGACTACAACGAGATCGAAATAGCCGATCCGCATTTGCTGCGGGAATATCCCGGCGATAAACTGGGGATCATAGACGTAAAGCTGCGAACCAAGAGCAAAAAAATCATCCACATAGAGATACAGCTTGCGGTCACGCCGGAACTGAAGAACCGTATCGTTTTCTACATGGCAAAGCTGATCACGGAGCAAATAGGGAGCGGTGACCGTTATGCCGCTGTGAATCGGGTCGTCAGCATCGTCATAGCCGACGGGAAACTGATCAAGGATAAGGATAAGGAAAACCCGCGCTACCACTACTGTTTTACCCTGTATGATCGGGTAGCGGATGTGGAATTCACCGACTTGCTGGAAGTTCACACGCTGGAGCTCACGAAACTGCCCCCCGCCGCGGACGGCACGGCATTGTACGATTGGGCGAAGTTTATCGCCGCTAACAGTGAGGAGGAATTGAAGGTGATAGCAGAGAGGAATCAAACGGTTAGTAGGGCGGTCGTGAAACTCAGGGAGTTGTCCGCCGACGAACGTGCCCGCGACTTATACGAGCGCCGTGAGAAAGAGCGGCGCGATACAGCCATGTTTTTGCACGACGCGGAAAGGCGCGGCCTGGCCGAAGGCAGGGCCAAGGGCCTAGCCGAAGGCAGGGCCGAGGGCAGGGCCGAGGGCAGGGCCGAGGGTAAAACTGAAGGCAGGGTCGAAGAAAAATTGGATATAGCGAAAAACCTTTTTGCCATGAACTTTTCGCTGGAACAAGTTATCGCGGCGACCGGACTGACCCGCGAGGAAGCGGAGAGTTTGCGCCAGTAAGTTTTCCCTTACGGGAAAGTAGGGAACCTCTCATCTCTCCGCTCACTTGTTCAGCAGCTTTTTGACCGGGGCTATCCGCAGCGCGATAAGACAGCATATCATGGCGGCGATTGCCGCGACTCCTAAGAATATCCACACTACGTCAAAACTGCCGGTCATATCTCTAAGCGCGCCGGTAAGCACCGCAACGATTGCGACGCCGAAATAGAACGCGCCCATTATTTTGCCGTTTATGGAAGTAAAATCCTTCGGCCCGAATACCTCGGGCGTTATAGTGGAAGAAATGGCCCCCGTCGGAGAGGCCAATGAAATAACCACTAAGGACAAAGACGTGTACGCCGCGCTTTGATGGAGCGGCCAATACAGGTACATGGCGGAACCGGCGGCAAACGCCAGGAAGATATAGGTTATATACGCTTTCAGGCCGAGTTTGTCGGCGATAAAACCGGAGATCATCATGGCGACGGTACAAAAAACCGTTAACAGGCCGGCGTAATTTGCCGAGACCTGCTGCGGCATCCCGAAGGACTGCCAAAAAGTGGGCCCGAATACCTTCACCCCGGTCATCGGCATTCCCGCCAGACAGATGCCGGCGACCAGAAGCCAAAACGCGCCGGTTTTGAACGCTTCGTTAAACGATAGGCCAAACTGAGCAAGACCCGGCGCCGCGGCCGCTTTGCTTGCCCCTTGCCGCTCCCAGCCGAGGGGTTTTTGGTTCATCTTATCGGGGGTGCGAATCAAAGCCAGATTGATGAGTATACCCAAGGCGATCGCCGCGCCGCCGATCGCGTTGGTAGCCACGCGCCAAGGCATCAGCTCAAACAGCCAGCCGCCGGCTATCAGACAGACAGCGCCGCCGAACTGAGAGAATCCCAGCACGATCCCCGTAATCGTTTTCCTTTTTTCAATAAACCAAAGAGACACAAAGGTCGCGCAGCAGACGTGACAGGCAAAAGCCAGTCCCAGCCCAAAGACGATACCGCCTAGATAGAGCGTGATCAGATTATGCGCGCTGCCGAGTAAAATGGTTCCCGCGCCGGCCGCGACCGAGCCAAAAAAGAACATCGCCCTCGTTCCCAGCTTGATGACGGCGCGCATGCCGAACACGCTGCAAATGGCTGTAGCCGCGGTGCATAAAGTGCTTTCCCAGGTGATCTGGGTCAAGGTCCAGCCCATTTCCCTCATGTAGTTCGGAATAAGGATGGAAAACAAGCTGCCCAGACCAACATGGATGGCCAACAGTATGCCGCTGGCCATCGCGGCTGTATATCCGTAAAACCGTTTTTCCTCAGGCATCATTCACATCTCCTGTTTTTTGGCAAAGCCGCGGCCGGGCGGGCGATCCCGTCCCGGCCGCTTTAGTCAAAGAGGTACTTTAGAGGTGTCCCTATTTAAAATATCATATTCCCCAGGGGGATGCCGACGATCACCAAAATCAGATAGGTGAAAACCAAAAGCAGCGAGCCAAAAAGATAAGCGTCTTTCCGGGCGATGTCCTGGTGGCCAAAAATAAACCCCGCCTGCATGGAAGCCGCCGGCGTCACATATGAGCAGTTCAGGATGATATAGATCAGGAAAAACATGACGGTAGCGTTGGCGCCCACTTGCGTCGCCAGCGGACAGAGGAGAGGTAAAAACATCGCCCCCAGGACCATATTATGGGTAAACTGGGTGACCACGCCTAAAATCAAGGTGCAAGCCGCCATAAAGATAAACGGGCTCATGTTGGTGACGATGGGCAGGAGCGCCTCGGTGACAGTAGACATGATCCCGATTTCCGGCGCTTTCATCGCGTCCGCCAGCGGGAATGTCGCGCCGAACAGCCAGAGTACCGGCCAGGGCACGGCTTTGTGACATTCGGCGATATTGAGAAAAGGTTTGCCGTCCGGTTTTTGCAAGATAGCCAGACCGATCAGCAGGACGAAGCTCACCCCGATCAGCCCCAGCGAGGTCAGCCAAGCCATGCCGGGTACGGTGGCGGGTAAAATGCCGGGCAGGAAAAGCATGCCGAAGAACAGCACCGTGACCGCTATGCCCACTTTCTGCTCAAAGTTGATCTTCTCGGTTTTGAGTTCGGCGATGATCTCGTCCGATAAAATCACCTTGCTGGTATCCATTTTCATGACAAATTTTGACCACAATAAAAGCAGGATAAAAGAGAGAATGTAGATGAATGTCATATACAGCAGAAAAGAGGTATAGGGCGGGTTGACGATCTTGCCGGCCTCGCCGGAATTCGCGAAGCCGAGGAAGATAATCGCTCCGCCGCGGAAGGGCACGGAACAGCCGGCGGAGATCCCGCCCATAACGACGACAGACAGCAGCAGGGAAACGAACCGGTCTCCCTTCGGCATATTACAATATTTGGCAATCTTGAGGATGACGGTCCACAGCAGGAAAATACCCGCGATGCCGTTGGCGAATATACCGATCAACATGCTGGCGATAATCAGCATTCCGGCGAGGATCCACGGTTTGCCCTTGATGAATTTCCGGGACAGGCACCAGGCGGCGATGAGGTCGGAGACCTTGCAGGCGTCAAAGACAAAGGCAAAGATCGACGAGGTAAAAGTCATGAGCAGATTGGGGTTGCCCCAGGCGCCGGCCATGGCGCTGTTGACGGTGAAAAAACCGCTTAAACCCAAACCGACAAGTCCCAATAGGCTTGGCCAGAGAATATCCACGGCGATCCAGCCGTACATCATCCCGGCGAACACGCCGAGGATCCTCATGCCCATTTCGCTGATATGCCCAAACGGAGGCAATTGGCCGATGATGATCATCAAAAGGATCGTGATGGCGCTGTTGACATAGTAGGCAATATTTACCTTTTTTGTGCCTGTGCCATTCGCGGTCATAAATAGCCCTCCTGTCTATCTTGACAATTCATTCATTTTAAATTATAATTTATTTTAAATTAAACTATAATAACGTTGATTTAGTAGCCGGTAATGGAAACTTCTCGCCTGAAAACAGTAAAGAGGTGTAGTCATGCGGATGGAAGACCTGAAGTATTTTGTCCATGTAGCTGATTCGCACTCGATACACAAGACGGCTGATGAATTCTACAGATCACCTCAATCCCTCAGCAAGATACTGAAAGGAATAGAAAAGGAACTGGGCGTCAGGCTCTTGATCCGCTCCCACGAGGGCGTCAGTTTAAGCGCTGACGGCGAAAAATTTCTGGAGGCGGCGCGGCTGATCACGGAAGAGTACGACCGGGTGACGCGGGATTTCGGCGGCGGCGCGTCCAAGCCGCGGGTCCTGAGAGGGTCGGTCAAGGTCTTGGCCCAGCCGAGAATGCTGGATGTTTTCGTCTATGACGCGGTCAACGCTTTTCACAAGGAAAACCCGCACTCTACCCTGACGGTCAAGACTTTTCGCCCCTTGGAGATCATCGAGCACATTTCCCGCCGGGAAGCCCATATCGGCGTCATCACCATCAGCGAAACCTACAACAACGAATCATTTCAGGTGTTCCTGAGCCAGAAGCGCCTCCGCTACACTTTGCTGTCCTCTGAGCCGGTCTTCGTCTGCTTGCACAAGAAAAGCAAATGGGCGCTGCTCCAGGCGTTTACCCGAGAGGATTTTAACGGCATTCCGCAAATTTACTTCAACAACGACTTGCTGCTGCCCGGAGAAGCCTCGCATGGCAGTGACGCTCGCAATTTCGAGATCAACTCCATCGCGACGATGAAGAATATGGTCGCCGATATGAAGGGCGTCGCCACCATCACCCAGCGCGAATACCGGAGATTCTTCAGCCGCAACAAGAACCTGATCCTGCGCTCCACCCCCTATCCTTACACTTTTCAGTACGGGTATGTATCGCCTGCCGACAGTACACCCATGCCTGAAAGCGATTCTTTTACTTCGATCCTGAAACGGACACTCGGCAAGCCTTCATGGAACATGGATTCTGGGACGAGCCCAGAATGACGGGAGGGGAGAGAATGGAATAGAACCCTCTACCAGGATTTATAATAGCATTATTCGAAATATTCGGGTATAAACATTATGTAAGCAAAAACAGAGTCAACAATAAGTTGCTACCGTTCAGCGCCTGAAAATTACAGCGAAAAATACAGCTTTTGCCCGCTTCTTTCGTCATTCCGGCTTTATGCCGGAATCCAGGCTCCCGTTTGCCATAATTTTTTCTTATATTTGTATAAGAAAGCTTTAGGGACTGTTTGGAAATAAACCAGCCATTTGACTTGATCTTTCGCGCCCTGGCTGCGTTGGCAGAACCCGCAAATACCACCAGTATTAGCGGAACCTACCGCCTGACCAGGACGCGA
>JAISAH010000133.1 GCA_031266805.1 Gracilibacteraceae bacterium | reverse complement strand
TCCGCCGCTTCCATATTCACCGGCCCCTGAGCCGTTATCGTTATATCTCCCGGCGTTTCCAGCCTGACGCCCGTTTCATCGTCGATGAGGATGGCGGAACCGTCGCCGCTTATCAGTCCCGTTTTATCCGGATGCAGGAGGAATTGCCCACCCGCTGCCTTAAACCCGCGGAGCGCCGGCTCGCTCCCCCGCGTTTCCGCAACGCAGACAGCTTCGCCGCTCTCTTCGCCCGGCACGCCAAAACGCACCATGACTCTCTCGCCTGGTTCCGGCAGCGCGTACAGTATGTTGCCGGTGACTGGCCGCCACGGGAATCTCCACCCCGCCTCCCCGGCCGGATCACCCTCAATGTCGAACGTCACCCGGACGTGACCGTCCTCGGCGCTTTGCAGCGTCCCGGTCAGAGAAAGGCCGATCAGGGCGTTGTTATAGATCTGCCCTCGCTCCGTATAGCGCGGATGGGCGAGGGAATAGCGGAATTCCATAGCGCCCTGACGAAATTCACACTCTTTGCTCACTATGACGTAGTCCAGCCCGTTCAGGCGCGCCCCGCCGAACAGCCGGATGTTTCTGTAGTCCCTGACTTCATAGCGGGCGAACTGCCGCCAATCAAAGCCCAGTTCCTCCGCCCCTTCCAGATGGTATTTCCGGTCGTAGACGACCCGGACTTCCCGGTTCTCGAATTCCGTGACTTTTATCGGCAGCGGCGTGCCGATCCAGAAACGCGGCTTGTCGCTGCGGACGTCGGCCACGATACAGGTGTTGAGCATCGCCGCCAGCCGGTCCAAAAACTCCCAGTCCGTTTCCTCGTACTGGATAAAAGGCTGTTCTATTGGTTCTATCTCCGCTTCAAAGAGATGCAGCCCTTCATATTCGTCCGCGATTTTTTCCGCTATATCGGAGTGGGTGAGACTCATATCCTGCCACAGGCGGCGTTTTTTCTCCCGGTCCATGAGCCATGTCGCGCTGTAGGCTTCGCCGCTCAGGCGGCACAGGCCGTTTTCCGTGCGGAGAGAGGCGCCTGAGACATAGCCCATGAACAGCGGTTCGCGCTCATCGTCCATATAGAAGGCAATCACATCAGCGCCGGGGCGCAGGCGCGCGGAAGCGCCGGGTTCCAGCAGGAGACGGAAAGAGACGCAGCCATGCGTGTTCTCGCCTTGGCGCATGTAAAAACTTTCCAGGCTGTGTGCCGGCCACGGTGATTCAATTCGGATCCGATCCGCTGTTATCGCGCTCATTTTTTCACCTACTCGTTGACGTTTACCCGCTGGCCGCCCACCCCGACACGCCCCGAGGCGTCCATCTGCGCGTCGCTGTTTTGCAGGGCGACATTCTCGTCGCCGGCAATATTCACATCACCGCCGCTCGTTACGGTCAAAGCCCGGCCGGCGATATTGACAGCCTTATCGCTGGTTATAGATATGCCCTCGCCGTCTTTGATCGCAATGCGCATACCGTTATTGTTGGTCATTATCATTTCACCCGGCGCAAGCAGCAGTTCCTTACCCGCGCTGTTACGGAATGATTTCAGGCGCGGATTGGCGCGCGCTTCGCCGGAAGCCGTCAGATGCACGGCGCTCTCCACAAAAGCGTTTTTCTCGTCCCGATCAGGGAACATCACGCGCGCGGCGTCGCCTTCCTCCGGCATCGCGTACCAACCGGAACCGTCCGGGGCGGAATAGGCGCTGGCAAACGGGAGCCAGCAGGCGCCCACCGGAAAAGAATCCTCCTCGTCAATATCCAAACTGACTTGCACCTCCGCTCCCCGCACAGCCGTTATGCGGCCCGGCAGCGAACCGCCCGTCAGCGTCGGGTTTTCCAGCCGGGGCACGCGCAATTGGCGGGGATCGCTCAGGGTATAAGTGTAAACGAGTTCCTGCCCAAGCCAGACAGTACTCAGTTCTGTGATGATCCTCTCAGCGCCGTCCATGATCACATGCTCCCCGATTTCATGCGTGTCGCGCCGCTGCACTTTTATTTGCAGGTACGCGCCGCCGCCGCCCGAAACTCCGAGCGTCGTCCGGTGGCCGGCCGTCCATTCGCCGGCGCTCTTGCGCTCAGGTAAGCCAAAATAATAACGCGTATACCCGCTTTTGCACTCCGGTAGCAGCATGGCGCCAAAATGCGAGGCCAGACGTTTCAGAAACATCCAGTCCGTTTCGATGAACTGTACGATGATATGGGGGATCGTGACCTCATCCCCGCAATTAAGTATGGCTCCATAATTGGGATAGCCGCCGAGCGAAATCAGAATGTCCTCATATGTGAGTTCTTCCGACTGATAAGAGCGGCTGCGAACCAGACGATCCATCCGCAATGTGGGTGATTTCAGCGTCAGCTCCATCGTGATCAGACTGTTTTGCTCGCCAAAAGCGAATTCCTCCGGCATACCGGCGAACAGGGCGGTTTCTCCACCGTCGGAGTCAACCCCGGTGATAACGACTGTATCTTCACTGAGAAGATAACGGATATACTCGTCTTTGCGCGCGGAGTCCACGATGCCGCGGATATACGCTCCGCCGTGTTCATTGGGGCGGATGGTTATATCACAGGCCTGAACGTCCAGCAATTCCAGCGGGGAAACTTTGATTTGCACGATTCTCATGACTTTCTCACCTCCGGTTTAATTGAGACCAATATCTGAATAAAGATAGGATTCCATGTTTCCATTGATTTCTCGCGGCAGTTGCAGTTTATTTGCAAATATTTTCCATGCATTGAAAGAAAAGCGAGCATTTGATAAAGCGGTCCGTCTTGGGACGGCGTGATAAAATCAAAATAGCCTATCTTATTATGTGTTTTGGTTTCCAGGAAGTCGGTGGTGAGAATTTTTATATCCGAGCGCGATTCAGAGAGACCGGATTTTATCCCTGTGACCGCGGACTCGACCTGAGAGCCGGCAAGTTGCACATCCAGCAAGTTAAAGCCGATATTTATGTCGGTCATGAGATTGGAGTGGACGACGGCGGGGTAATCTTTCGTCGGATATTTGCTTTTTTTCATACTCTCGCTCATCTCCTGAAACTCGGCCGGCAAGAATACCGAAAATGCCCCGTCAAAAAGATATTTCGGCGTGAAATGCAGCGCTCCGCCGTCAATCCACACTTCCTCGCCATAGATATCCTGATGGGATTTCATTCGCTCCAGGTTTTTCAAGCGGGCGATCTCAATGTCTTCCATAATTATTCCCTCGGATTTTCAAATTTCTATCAATCGGCAAGCTGGAATCTACTGGCACAGTACTCACAGATAGAACTCCTTGGGGTTTACCTCATACCAAACTTCACGTCTGTCGAGCCTGGTGGCAAGCAGCTCCAAATCTGCCAAAGTGTAAAACCAGTCATAATCAATCCACACTTTTGCTCTGGGATATAGCCTCAGGAGGTGCAGTAGAAACGGCAATAAAACCTGATCGCCATATCCAACGTCTTCTATATAAATAGAAGTATAATATCCTTCAGCATCCCATTCAAAATCAAGATATTTACTAGGATTCCAATGTGCATATATATATATGATTAATTGATTGGTTCTATCTGAATTTGAAATATTACCAACGGCATGCTTAACTGTGGGATAATTCTTATAGCCAGTCTCATCAATGAAACGAAGATGAAATGAAAACGCACTGTTTTCTCTGCTCAATTGCTCAATTATTTCCTCACCTGAGACGAAATCCTCTTTGGTAAATAGCACCCTACCGCTCTGGCCCATTTTGCAGCACCTCCAACAGATTTTCTTGACCCATCACCAGCATTACATCGCCGTTATCGATCATCGCACGAACATCAGCTTCGAAACCATTCTCTTGTTGAACATATAAAATGACCTTCTTGTTTTCATAATTCATATAATCAACATACATCGGATCTGTGTATTTTCTCAATTGATCAAATTCCGCGCTTTTAGAAGAAATTTTTAGCTCTATAATATAATCTTTTGTCACAATATCTAAGTCACCCAGCGGCTCTCCAGTTTTGGCGTTTATAACCTTCTGTTTGAAAGCTTCAAGCGGAAAGTTGCTGTCTAACAGGAATTGCCCTGTTTCATATTCAAATATATCACCTGACTTCGGTTTGAATCCTTTTTTTCTTATTGACTCCAGTTTTTCTTGTAGATCTTTAATATATTTTTTAATTTCTTTCTGGGTTGGATTGTAGCGAATCGATATAGTCCCGCTTTGGGTGGTGACTTCATGCATCTTCCTCCCATCAGCGCGCGCAACCACTCTGACGACCGTGCCGTCTTCTCGTTTTATGGCGCTTATTACTCGAACGATTTCTTTGTTTGAGGTTCCGACCGGTTTTTTCGGTTTGGTTTTGACTCGACGCATTTTTTGCTCATTGATCACGGCCAGAGGTTCTTCCCGCGCCACCTGTTCCGTAATTCCTTTTACCTGACTCTCAGGTTCCATTTCTCGCGATTCGACGCCCTGAAGCGTTTCCTGTTCATGGACCGCGGCCTGACGTTCTTCCGCGCCTTCGATCTTTGGCAAAGACTCGTTTCCGGGCGGACGCAAATAATCCTTCAGCGCTCCGGCCGGTCTCATCACGCCGGTGAAGATGGCGGCTCCCGCTACTCCCATCATCCCGCTGTGGAAGGCTTCCTTCGCATCGAACTCGCTCTGCTCCCCGCTTAAGAGCTGCATGCCCTGCACCGCCGCGTCGCCGGTCACTCCGGCTCCGAATCCTCTGCCCATCAGAGATAAAAATTCCAGACTCAGCTTCTCCCCCGCTCTCTCCATCGCGGTCAGCTGTTTGGCGAAAAACGGGCCGCCCACCGCCCCGAATACCGCTCCCTTCAGCGCAGCCTGCCCCATTCCGCTCAGGCTGGATTCTCCCTCCTGCCAGTGCAGCCCGTAATTCGCGGCCCCGCCCGCGCCCATCGCGCCCCCGCCTATGCCGGACGCCGCCGCGATCCTCGCCGCTCCGCTCAAACCCCTGGCACTTCGGGCCGCTATCCCCAGCCCCAGTCCAAGACCCAGTCCGGCCCCGCCCGTCACCGCTCCAACCAGCGAACCGATGACGCCTTCCTTCACATACGTTTCGGCGTCGCTGACTTTACGCCCGGCTAGGTCTCCGGCCGCCACCGCCGCCACCGCCAGCGCCCCAAACGCGAACGCCGATACCGCTATCACCGCCGGCGCCACGGCCAGCACCGCCAGCGACATGAACCCTACGGCCGCTATCGCCCCCAGCGCGTGGCCCAGCACCAGCCACGGATTGAATTTATCCTCCATCGGCGCGTCTTCGATCAAGTCATATGACTCGCGCTCTCTGCCCGCGGCCTCTATCCCTTCCGCCCCGTACAGATTTACCCCTTCCGCCGTCATGGTGAAGCCGGAACCGCGCCCGGACAGCACGTAGATCGACCGCCGCGCCCTGATGTATGTTTCCGCCGCTTCCATATTCACCGGCCCCTGAGCCGTTATCGTTATATCTCCCGGCGTTTCCAGCCTGACGCCCGTTTCATCGTCGATGAGGATGGCGGAACCGTCGCCGCTTATCAGTCC
>JAISAH010000043.1 GCA_031266805.1 Gracilibacteraceae bacterium | reverse complement strand
CACGGTATGGGTTACTATGTTCAGAACAGCATCACCTACGCTAATTATGCTCACGCTATCGCCGGGATCATCGTTATCGGCCTCGTCGTGACCGCCCTGAGTTTTATCGTCGGCAAGGTGCAGGTCAGTTTTATTAAATGGCGATAGTTTTGGGCTTGCTTCGTAAGCCTTATATCATGTGAAAACAAGGTTATTCCCATTCGATCGTGCCTGGGGGCTTTGAGGTTATGTCGTATGCCACCCGGTTGACGCCGGGCACCTCGTTGACGATGCGGTTGGATATTCTGGCCAGCAGCTCATAGGGCAGGCGGGCCCAATCCGCCGTCATCGCGTCTTCGCTGGTCACGGCGCGCAAAATGATCGGGTAGCCGTATGTGCGTTCGTCGCCCATGACCCCGACGCTGCGGATGCTTGGCAGCACGGCGAAATATTGCCATATATCGCGGTGCAGGGCGGCGGCTCGAATTTCTTCGCGCAGGATGGCGTCGGCCTCGCGCAGTTTCGCCAGTTTATCTTCCGTCAGCTCGCCGATGACGCGCACGGCGAGTCCCGGTCCGGGAAAAGGCTGGCGCCAGATGATTTCCTCCGGCAGTCCCAATTCTATCCCCACCTCGCGCGCCTCATCCTTGTAAAGCGCGCGCAGCGGCTCGATCAATTCAAACTGCATGTCCGCCGGCAGCCCGCCGACATTGTGATGGCTTTTTATCGTGTGCGCCGTATCCGTGCCGCTCTCCACAACGTCCGGGTACAGCGTGCCTTGGGCCAGAAAATCTATCCGGCCTAATTTGCGCGCTTCCGCTTCAAAAACACGGATGAATTCCTCGCCGATGATTTTGCGCTTGCGCTCCGGCTCCGTCACTCCGGCCAGCCTGTCGCGAAAACGCGCCGCCGCGTCCACGAACACCAGATTCAAATCAAATTTTTCGGTAAAGATCTTGCGGATTTGCGCCGACTCATCCTTGCGCATGAACCCATGATCCACATAAACGCAGGTCAGAGCGTCGCCGACGGCTTTGTGCACGAGTACCGCCGCCACCGACGAGTCGACCCCGCCGGACAGGGCGCACAGGACTTTTTTGCCGCCCACGCGCCGCTTTATCCCCTCCAGCTGGCCGGAGATAAACGAATCCATCGTCCAGTCGCCGCCGCAGCCGCAGACGCCGCGCAAAAACCGCTCCAGCATCTCCTGCCCGTGTTCCGTGTGGCGCACTTCCGGATGAAACTGCACGGCATAAAGGCGGCGGGCCGGATCGTACATCGCGGCCACAGGCGTATTCGCGGACGCCGCCGCCGTGACAAACCCGGGCGGCGGCGTTCGGACAGCGTCGCCGTGGCTCATCCAGCACGCCTGTTTGCCTTGCAGCCCGCCCCACATGCCGTCTATGGAAAAAACATCCACCTCGGTTCGCCCGTATTCCCGCGCCTCGGGGATGTCCACCCGCCCGCCGAGCTGTTTGGCCATGAGCTGCATTCCGTAGCAGATCCCCAAAACAGGAATACCTAAATCATAAATTCCCGGGTCCGCGGCCGGCGCGCCCGGTTCGTTCACGCTGGCCGGCCCGCCGGAAAAAATAAGGCCGCTCGGCCGGCGGGCCGCTATTTCCGCCAAGGGCGTGCGGTAAGAGATCATTTCCGAATAGACTTTTGCTTCGCGCACGCGGCGGCAGATGAGTTGATTATATTGTCCGCCGAAATCCAGCACCAAAATCAGATCCCGCTCCATTTTTCCTCCTCGCCGGCAGCCGCGGCGGAACGCATAGGGCGTTCGCAAAGTAAAATTTGATTTTCAAACATGTCTTGGGCGCTCGCGCAGTTCAGACAAAAAACTGAGATAAAAACCATAACGCGCAGGAGAGATGACGCCGGCGGCCACCGCCGCTTTGACCGCGCAATCGGGTTCTTTGTCATGCGCGCAAGTCTTAAAGCGGCAAGAGAGAGCGCGCGAAGCTATCTCCGGGAAACAGCGCGCCAGATCCGCCGGTTTCATTTCCGGCAAATGATACGATGAAAACCCCGGCGTATCCGCGACCAAACCGCCCGCCACGCGCAGCATCTCCACATGCCGGGTGGTATGACGGCCTCTCCCCAGTTTTGCGCTGATATCGCCTGTTTTGCGGTTGAGTCCGCCCAGCGCGTTGAGCAAGCTCGTCTTGCCCACTCCGGACTGCCCCGCCAGCACCGCTGTCCGTCCCCGCAGCCGCGCGCCGAAATCGGACACTCCCTCGCCGCTTACCACGGATACGCAAAGCGCCGCGTAGCCCGCCTGACGATAGCGGTCAGGCGCGTCTCGCCGGTCCGCGGGCAGCAGATCCGCTTTGGTAAAAATGACGACGGTTTCCAAGCCGGCATATTCCGCCTGAACGAGCAGCCGGTTCAGCAAAGTTTCGTCAGGCGGCGGTTTCGCCAGAGAAAAAACCAACGCGGCAAAATCCACGTTAGCCACCAGCGGCCGTTTGAGCGCGTTCCGGCGCGGCAAAACCTTCTCCACCGTTCCGCCGCCGCCCGTGTTCGCGTCCACAAGTATTTCCACCTCGTCACCCGGCAGAAAATCCTGTTTTCGCAAACGGAAGCGTCCGCGCAAAGAACATTCCCACACGCGTTCTTCGGCGAGTACATAATAAAAACCGCCGTACCCTCGCAGCAGTTTGCCGCGCAAACGCATCAACCGCCTTTAGTCCTTATCGTAGAAAATGTTGACGGCGGAAAGATACTCGCGGCCGTCGCCGCCGTAATGCACCTCGCCGCGCTCGACCGCTATGTGAACGATATGTTCCCGTTTGATTTGCTCCACCTCAAAAAAATTATTCACCGCCTGTTCAATTGAACCGCCGAGACCGTGCACCGGTAAGATGCGCTCCATTTTCATCAATGTTATCCTCTCCTTTCGACAGGCAATTCACGACGGCCGGCTCAAACCGGCGGGCCGGGGCCGAGAGACACGACCAGCGTCACCGCTCCCCCCTGCATTATAGGGCGGGCCGGCGCCGGATCTGTGGAAATCACGGCGTCCGGCGGATAGAGCGTCGATCTCTCCGTCTTGACCGTAATGACAAAATAATTGGCGCTCAGGATTTTTTTCGCTTCCGCGGAAGAAAACGAGAGCACGTCGGGCATCACCGTCATGACGTATGTCTCGCCGCTGCTGATCCAGAGCGTTATTTTGCCGTCCGCCGGCGATTCGGCCCCCGGCGCCGGATCTTGATTGATCACATGATCTTTGGCGACCGTAGAGCTGGATTCCGCTACGGTCTCGATTGATTCCGCCGAAAAACCGGCTTGAGTCAGGCGGTTTTTCGCGTTCTCCAGACTTGGATGATCCGACTTGAGGTCGGGCATTTTGAGCAGCGCCATACCTCTGCTCAGCGTGATTTCGATGGCGCGGCCCTGTTTGACTTTTTCTTCCGCCGGAACGCTCTGGGCGATTACGCGGTCTTTAGCCACCGTGTCGCTGAAAGCGTAGCTGATGTTTGGATCGACCGTCAGTCCCGCGTCTTTTAATTTGGCTTCCGCTTCTTCCGCCGTCAAATCCGTGAGGTCCGGCACGGCGACCTCCGGAACATAGAGGACTTTCAGGAGCGCGGACACGCCCGCGACCACGATTATCAGGAGTACCAGCGCGATCGCCGCCGTCGTCGCCCGCCTGATCAATTTGCGCCGCCGCTTCTCCTGCCGGCCGCCGCCGCGCGCGGGTTGCCCCAGATTATCATGCACTTTTGTTCCGCCCAGCCCATCAGGGCCGTCCGCCGCGTCCCAAGCGACCGTCCGCCCGGCTTCCACACTGGCCAGATCGGACAGCAGCTCGCCGGCGTCAGCGCAGCGCCGCGTCATATCTTTAGCTAGAAGTTTATTCACAATTTTTTCCAGCTCAGGTCCTGCCGCCGGATTCAGTTCAGTCAAAGAAGGGGGGGGATCATTCAGATGTTTCATAACTATGGCGTAAGGCGAATCCCCGTCGAAGGGCAGTCGGCCGGTCAGCATTTCAAACAGGATGACGCCGAGGGAGTACAGATCCGATTGGGCGCCTGTAGTCCGGCCTTGCGCCTGCTCCGGGGAAAGATAATGCACCGAACCGACTATATCGCCGGCGCCGGTGACTGTGTCGGAAGAAACGGCGCGGGCGATGCCGAAATCCGTCACTTTCACCCGGCCGTCTTTGGTGATCAGGATATTTTGCGGTTTTATATCCTGATGGATGATGCCGCCCGCGTGCGCGTGCGCCAGAGCTTCCGCCACCTGACGCGTGACGTCTATAGCCACGCCGGCCGGAAAAGGCGCTTTGTCACGGATATAGTTTTTCAGGGTCCGTCCTTCTATATATTCCATGACGATAAAATCGGCGTCTTCCTTGCCCACGTCATATACGGAAACGATATTGGGATGGGAAATACTGGCCGCGGACTGGGCTTCCCGGCGAAAACGCCGGACAAAACCTTCGTCACTGGCGAACTGTTCCCGCAGGATCTTCACCGCCACGACGCGGCCCAGCAGAGAATCCATAGCTTTATAGACCACAGCCATCCCGCCGGCGCCTACGGTCTCAAGCAGCTCATATCTTCCCACCAGTATTTTGCTCACACACGCACTCCTTACGTTCAGTTAAGCTTTGGAAAATTTTTCCTATCGGCCGCGGGGGAAAAACAAAACAGCTGTAAAATTATCCGGCGCGCCGCGCTCGAAAATGAGGTCCTTCCACAGGGCAAACAGGCAGTCCGCCTCCCGCTCCCGCATATCCCGGCTGATTTCCTCCGCGGCAAGCAGATTGGAAAAGCCGTCCGTACATAAAAGCAGCGCGTCTCCCGGATAAATATCCGCCGCGAAATAATCCGGCGCGGCGGGGCCGCCGTCCAAGGCCCGGGAAAGAACATTGCGGGCCGGATGGCGCAAAGCTTCCTCCGGCGTTAAAGCGCCGCCGCGGACGAGATCCTCCACCACGGAATGATCCCGGGTGAGCTGCGTGAAAACACCCGCTCTGAACAGGTAGGCGCGGCTGTCGCCTATATGGCCGAACACCGCCTGCTTTCCGTCCACAACGCACGCCGTCAGCGTCGTTCCCATGCCGGCCTGATCTTTTTGTCCGGAGGCGGCAAAAATCCGGCGGTTGGCTTCCGTGACCGCCGCTTTCATCCAGGCCGCGGCCGCCAGATCTTTGAGTTCGCCGGCTTTGCGGCGCAAACTGTCCACAGCCAGAGCCGAAGCCACTTCACCGGCGCTGTGGCCGCCCATGCCGTCCGCCACCGCGAATAAGCCGGCTTCCGGCAGGAGCAGGCAGTCGTCCTCGTTGTTTTGACGTACAGAACCCGTTTCTGAGAAGTGAAAATATTCCATGGAATTCCCCTTGCGGCGTTTTAACTTTAACAATTTCTAGTTCGCTGAAAATCGCTGAATTCCTGCCGCAGCTGTCCGCAAGCCGCTTCAATGTCCGCGCCTTTTTCCGCCCGGACTGTCGCCGTCAAACCCCGCTCTGTGAGCGCACGCCGAAACGCCGCCGCCCGCGCGGCGGTCGGGCGCTCCGCCGCGCTGCCGGCGACGGGATTTACGGGAATAAGATTGATATGGGCCGGCATTCCGCGCAGTAAGGCGGCTAAGGCGCGCGCCTGCGCTTCCGTCGCGCTTTCCCGCGTCAGGGCGATCTCGAAGGTGAGGCGGCGGCCGGTGCGGCGCGCGTATTCCCGACAGGCGTCCGTCAGGACGGCCAGCGGATACTTGCGATTCAGCGGCACGAGGGCGTCGCGCAGATCGTCCGTTCCCGCGTGCAGGGAAACCGCCAGCCCCATTTGCGGAGCGGCCTCCGCCAAACGCAAGATCCCCGGCACAACGCCGGCGGTGGAAACCGTCATTCGCCGCGCGCCGATATTCTGTCCCCGTTCCTCGTTCAAGATCCGCGCGGCCTGCAAAAACGAGTCCATATTGTAAAACGGTTCCCCCATACCCATAAACACGAGGTTCGTCGCCCGGAACCCCGCGTCGGCGCGGCGCATGTAAGCCGTGACGGCGAGCAGCTGCCCGGTGATCTCGCCCGCGCTCAAATCGCGGCGGAACCCCATGCGCCCGGTCGCGCAGAAGCGGCAGCCGACGGCGCAGCCGACTTGCGCGGACAGGCAGACCGTGGCGTGGTCGCGGCTTCTGTCTCCCCGGTAATCCATCAGGACTGACTCGATCGTTTCCCCGTCCGCCAGCCGGAATAAAAACTTGCGGGTGCCGTCCCGGCTCACTCTCACGCGCTCCGGCGCCGGCAAACGCAAAGTCAGCCGCCCGGCCAATTTTTCCCTGTCGGCGCGGCTGATGTTTTTCATGTCCGCCCAGTCCGCGGCCCCGAGCCGCTGGACCCATTCAAACACTTGCCGCCCGCGGTACGCCGGCATACCGCTTTCCAGGCATACGGCCGTCAGTTCCGCCTCGCTTAACCCGCACACGTCCATATGATTACCGCTCATCAGCCGTCGCCGCGGCGGAATTTAGCCAAGAAAAAACCGTCCATCTCATGCCTATGTGGTAAAATTTGCCACATGCCTTTTTCCCATTGCCGCTCATCCGCCGGAGAAGGGCAGGGGAACGGCATGGACGGCCCCAGAGGCACGGGCCGGAAATCAGGCCGCGCGGCGGTGAAAGCTTTGACGACGGCAAAATTTTCTTCCGGTTCCACCGTGCAAGTGGCGTAAACTATTTCGCCGCCCGGCCGCGCCGCTTGGGCCGCGCCGAGCAGGATGCCGAGCTGCAGGGCGGGAAGAGCGCTCAGTTCTTCTTCGTTTTTTTGCCAGCGCAGATCGGCGCGCCGGCGCGTGACCCCCAGCCCGGAACAGGGAGCGTCCACCAGTATTTTATCATAAGCGCCGTGTTCCGGCGCGGGGAGGTCCCGGGCGTCGCCGGGCCGGGCCGCGATTATGCTCACGCCGAGCCGGGCCGCGCTTTGCTCGATCAGAGTCAGCTTGGCCGCGTGAATATCCAGGGCGGTTATTTTGCCGGTATTTTCCATTAATTCCGCCATATGGGTGGTTTTGCCGCCGGGCGCGGCGCAGGCGTCCAGCACCTGTTCCCCCGGGGCCGGCGCTAGGAGAAAGGCCGCTAATTGCGAGCTTTCGTCCTGCGCCGTACACAGTCCGGACTGAAAAGCCGGCAGAGCGTCCGGCGCTCCCCAGCCGGTCAGGCATACGGCCGACGGCGCCCAGACGCCGCGGCGGATATCCGCCGTCTGGCCGTCTCCCGCAAGCAAAGCGCCGATCAGGTCTTCCCGGGCGCAGCGCAGCCGGTTTGCCCGGAGCCAGGTTTCCGCCGGCTCGTTATTCCAAAGACAGAGTTTTTCCGTCTCCTCGCGGCCCCAGCGCCGGAGCCAGCGCCGCACCAGCCATTCCGGATGCGAATAACGGGCGCTGATATATTCCGCCGGCTGTTTGTCCCGGTTCGGCCAGTCCACATTCCAGCCTTCCGCGGCGACACGGCGTAAAACCCCGTTGACAAGGGCGGCATGCGGCGGGGACGTCAGTTTGGCGATCCGGACGCTCTCACTGACGGCCGCCGCCGCCGGGACGCGTTCCAGCCAGAGGAGCTGGAACGCGCCCATGCGCAGCGCCGCGCGCGCTTCCGCCGGCAAAGCGCGCACCGGCTTGCGCAAATGCCGCCGCAGGATATAATCCAGAGTCCCGCGTTGTTTCAGCACCCCGTTGACCAGAGCGGTCGTCAGCCGGCGCTCCCGCGCGTCCGGCAGAGAGGGCAAGGTCTGGCGCAGCAGGATATTGGCGTAGGCGTGTTCCCGCTCGACGCGCGTGAGCAGAGCCGCCGCCGTTTCCCGCGCTCCCGCGGCCGCCCGCTTCAACCCCGCTCCCGCCCGAGAGAGCGCAGTAAGGGGAAAACGATTTGCAAAACCGCGACCGCGTAAGTAAACGCGGCCGCGGTCAGCACTTTGCGCGCGCCTTTTTCTTCCTCCGCTCCGGCTAACAGGGCTTCGCCGCGCAAAAGACTCAGGGCGCGCCAGGTGGCGTCGATCTCCACCGGCAATGTAAATATTTGGGATAAAATAGCAATGAGAAATAGGATGATGCCCAGCGCGAAGATAAGCCACAAGGAGGTGAGAATACCCAGCATACCTAAAATCAAGCCGAACTTGCTGCCGATGAAGGCCGCCGGGCGCATGATATTGCATATGACGAGCGGGGCGAAGCGTTCGTCATGCTGGAGGGCGTGCCCGGTTTCGTGAGCCGCCACGGCCAGAGCGGCGACCGTCCCGCCGTCATAAACTCTGGTGCTCAGACACACGACGCGCCGGCGCGGATCATAATGATCAGTCAGCTCGCCAAAAACCCGCTCCACTCCCACGTGATACAGGCCGCGGGCGTCAAGCAGTCCGCGCGTGACATCCGCCCCGCTCCGCCCTATCTGACATAAGACCATGGCGTATCTTCTGTAAGTGTGTCTCAGGATGAATTGAGCGCAGTCAGGCAAAAGAAAGAAAGCGGTCACGAGCAGTTCCGGGAGCAGTTCTAAAATCATCAGACCCTCCGGCAAATGTTTTCTTACATTATATCCAAGAAACCCGTCGAGCGCAACCTGCGCAAGCGGCCGGAATGGGCAGGGTTCAAAATTTTGAACCCCTGCGGCGATGGGGTGGATCCCGGGTTTATGACGGGGAATGGATGCGCGGGCGTAGGGGGGCGGCGTCCTCGACGCCCCGTTGACAGCAGGGATGGATTCCGGAATGACGAATGACGGGTTTTAGGCGATGCCCCGGAATTTGGGTTGATTTTTTGTGTTTTTCCTATATAATCATAATCAGGCAAATGTTGCGATCCCCGCAAATATATTATTGTAGGAGGAGAAGGAATGCGCGCGATCCATATCGCCAACGCCAAAAAACGCGACGCGGAAGTGGGGCTGGAAGCTCTGGCGAAAAGACCCGGCGTGCGCTTCGTCCTGCCGGACGGGGGGCAGCAGCGCAACGTGAAGATCTTGCGCTCCGTGACCGGGCTGGAGACGCTCACCCAGATCTATGGCGGACTGCGGGAACTCGGAGAAGCGATCATCGCGGGCGACCCGGAGGTAGACCGCGAGCAGGTGGGCAAGTTTTTGCGCAAGACGCATAAGCTCTATTTGAACCACGCCGGCCAAGTCGCCTACCGCGTCAATTTGCTCCAGGTCGTCCGCAATCCGGACGGCACGGAGAAGGAACGGCGTGACTTGATGAAAGCCCAGGCCAACGTGACCGCGGAGATCCCGATCCAGTGGTCGGGCCGCAAATTCCCCAAAGACGAGGCAATCAGGCGTTTCGTCTTTACCCGCCAATACCAGATCCGTCATACGAACGGACTGAGCTACGATTTTCTCTACGCGATGGCCAAAGAATTACAGGAGGCGGGCGCCTTGATGTTTGTCGGCGCTGGCAAGAAGGGCAGCGAGCCGATCGTCATCACGACGGGCGGGGAACCGTACCGCGGTTTTTTGGAGGGCCGCGTGGACGGCGACCGCTACTGCCTGATCCTGCACCTGACGAATCTGGAACTGAAGCCGCTTGTAAGCGAGGAATAGGGGAGGGGCCGGTATGGAACTGGATAAAAACAAACTCGACCGGGAGCGCGGTTTCGCCGAGGGCGGCCCGGACGCCGTGGACGCGGCGACGGCTGCCGTCGTGCCGGATTACAAGGCGAATGTCTGCAAACAGTATATTTCCCTGAACGCGGAGCAAATCGAGACGCGTCTCGGCGGGACCTCCTTTTTTGTGACGCGAAAATACGATGGGGAACTCGCTGTCATATTTTGGAACGGCGAGGATCTCTTTACGATCAATACGGGCGGCCGGGTGCGGCTGGGTCTGCCCTGTCACGAAGAAGCGGCGCGCCTGCTGAAGGCGGCGGGCGTCCGCGAGGCCGTGATCCCGGCGGAACTTTATACGGATGAAACCGCGGAACGCACGCGGGTCTTTGAAGTGCTGGCCGCGCTGGCCGACCGGGAGCGGCATGACAGGCTGCGTCTCGCCCCTTTTGATCTGCTGCGCCTGGACGGGGAACCTTTCCGCCCCGCTTCCTTCGCCGAGACATATCAAAAACTCACGGCTCTGTTCGGGAACTCGGCCTACTGCCGTCCCGTGCGCTGTCAGACCGCTTCCGGCAAGGGCGAGGTAAAGGCTCTTTTCAGCCAGTGGGTGAGCGAGGAAGGCGCCGAGGGTCTCGTCGTGCGCAGTGAATTGCCGCTGATTTACAAAATCAAGCCGCGCTACAGTCTGGATCTCGCCGTCGTCGGTTTTTCCGAAGGTCTGGCGGAAGCGCGGGGGCAGGTGCGCTCTCTCCTGCTCGCTCTGATGCCGGAGGAGGGGGTCTACCAGATCGTCGGGCGCACGGGCACGGGTTTTGACGAGGAGATGAAAAAACAGCTTTTTGCCGAACTTACGCCGATGATTATGGATTCGCAGTACATCGAGACGGATTCCAACCATGTGGCTTTTCATATGATCAGGCCGGAACTGGTCGTAGAGCTGCTCGTCAACGACGTGCTTTTCGAAGGGACCGGCGGCCCGATCCCCAATCCGCTGCTGGAGATCCAGGACGGCCGCTATCGCCGCGTGGGGAGCGTGTTCGGGCTGAGTCTGGTTTTTCCGATCTTCGTGCGCCGGCGTGAGGACAAAAGCTGCAACGCCCAAGATGTTCGGCTCTCCCAGGTGGAGTCGTTCGCTTACAATCCGCTCGCGGCGGAGGATGAGGCGGAGCGCGGCGAACAGGCGGCGTCCCAGGTGCTGCGGCGGGCGGTGTATAAAAAGGAAACGGGCACGAAACTGATGGTGCAGAAATTTCAGGTCTGGAAAACGAACAAGGAGCACACGGGGGAGTTCCCGGCTTATGTTTTCCACTATGTCAATTTCAGTTCGGAGCGCAAGGACCCCCTCAGTACGGAGGCGCTCGTGTCAAGCAGCGCCGAGCAGATCATGGCTGTTTTCGCGGATCATGTGGCGGCGAACGTTAAGAAGGGCTGGCAGCTTGTAGAGGACAGCGCCGGCTAGGCGAGAATTTATGGAAAGAATAAACAAAAAGCAGTTTGCGATAATCTTCCTGTTGATCGTCAACTTGGCGGCGAGCGGGTTTCTGTTCCTGCATGTGTTCGTTTTCGGCGCGTCTTACTCGGAAAACGGGGCGTTTGATTCTACCGAGACTGCGAGGTACACTCTGTACATCGGCACGAACGACAAGGATACATATGAGCAGATCATCCCCACCGAAACCGCGAGGAGCATAGTCAACGCGATTTGCGCAAAATATATCGGCGGTTATACAGTTCACGACGCAAAAGGCGGTTGGTTTAACGACGCGGGTGTTCTGACTGAGGAAAACACGCTTGTTTACACGCTTATTGACGTTGAAGAAAGCGACGTCGCGGCAATTGCCGACGATGTTTTGGCTGCGCTGAACCAAAGCAGCGTTCTTGTCGAGAAAAACGTATCAAGGATGTATAACTATGGAGTGGAGCAACGGCAATGACGAAATTTGAGAACAATATCCTGCTGCTTTCCATCACGGTTTGTTGGGCTTCGGCGTATATATTCGTGAAGCGGCTGCCCGATGAACTCTCCGCGTTTGCCTATCTGACGCTGACCACCGGAATCGCCGCGGCGCTGCTTTCGATCCTGTTCTTTAAACAGCTCAGGCATGTGAAGAAAAGCACGATCCTGTCGTCTCTCGTCTTGTCGCTGCTGCTGACGGCAATTCTTCTGTTTGAAAGGGAGGGGTTAAAGAGCCTGCCCGCGTCCAACGCCAGTTTTATTGCGTCGCTGACCATTGTAACCGTGCCGCTTTTGATGTTTTTGCTGAAGTCCGGGCTGACGCTCAACAACGCTGTCGGCGCGGTCGTTATTGTGCTTGGACTGTGTCTGACAAGCGGTTTTGCCTTGTCCGCGTTTTTCAGCGAAGGTACGGTTTTTATGCTGCTTGTCTGCTTGGCGACCGCTGTTTATACGATCGCTGTGGACCGTTTTACGAAAAAAGAGGACCCGCTGCTGCTCAGCGTCATTCAAATGATTTTCACGGCGTTTTCAGGGTTTGTGCTGTGGTTTGCCGAAGAACCGACGACATTTGCGAGCGTCAACTACACCAACGAGTTGCTGTCTTCGATCTTCATACTGGCGTTTTTCGCCAAAGCTTATGCTTATGTGGCGCTGATGTTCGGACAGAAGTACACGGACTCGATGAGCGTCGCGATCATAGCTTCGACCGAGCCGGTAATAACGCTGCTGCTCGCCGTATTTATCCCCGCGGCCTTCGGCACGGGCGAAAGGTTTAACGCTGTGTCGCTTAGCGGCGCGATCGTTATCGCGATGGGTTCGGTAATTGCCGGGAGCAATTTTATGACGAGGAAAAAGTCGCGGCGGGAGGCGGCGTAGGTAAATGATCATAAGCAGAAAGAAACAGTTCGCCATCACGTTCGCTGCGTTTTTGGTGCTCGGCGCGTCGTTTAAGGTGATGACGCTGATCGAGGGTTTGACGGAGGTGCGCCCGGTCAACGCCATACCGCCTGTTGCGGGGCTGTGCTTCGGCCCGGTCGGCGGACTTGCCTGCGGTATTGGGAATCTGTGCGCGGACTTTTTCGGTGAGCTTAATTGGTATTCCCTCTTGGGAATGGCCGCGAATTTCATTGCGGCGTTTCTGCCTTACAGACTGTGGCACCTGTTTTCGAACGAAGCCCCGAATCTGCATACAAAAAGGAATATACTCCTGTACCTAGTCATCAGTTTAATAAACGCGTTTACAACAGCTTGGCTGCTGGCGTTCGGGCTGGACGTATTCTTCGGCATGTGGATCCCCACCGTATATATTTATGTGTTCTTCAATAATTTCGGTTTTTCCGCGCTGTTCGGAATGCCGCTGCTGATAATCCTGACTTCCGACTCTGTGCGTTTGCAGTGCGAGAAACGCCGGCGGTATATGATCCTCGGCGGCGAGAGGCGCATGAAATGGCCGCTGTGCGCCGTATACGCGGGACTTATGGTCACGGTGTTGGTGTTCGTATTTTTGGGACTCAGTCCCGGCGACGCCGGGTGGATACACGGAGTGTCGGCGGCGGCGGTCTTGGGACTTGTTTGCCAGTTAGTCTAGCCCGATCGCGAACCGCAAGATGAGTTAAAAAACGGAGGGACTGCCGTGTTCCGAATACTGGTCGTGGAAGATGATACGAGCATAAGAAAGCTGACTTGCGCGGTGCTCAGGCAAAACGGCTTTGAGGTCCTGCAGGCGGAAAACGGTGTCGCCGCCCTAGAAATAATGGACCGACAGCATGTGGATCTGGTCATTCTGGACTTGATTATGCCGGAAATGGACGGGTACGAACTGACTAAGCAGCTCCGCCAGACATGGGATAATTTGCCAATTTTGATGGTGACGGCCAAACAGGAAGCCAAGGATAAGCGGGAGGGTTTTCGCGCCGGGACGGACGATTATATGACCAAGCCCGTCGATGAGGAAGAAATGATACTCCGCGTCAAAGCGCTGCTTAGAAGATCACAGATCATCAGCGAGCACAAACTGCGGATCGGCGGCGTGACCCTTGACTATGACGCGCTGGACGTATCGCGCGGCGACGAGGTGATAACGCTGCCGCAAAAAGAATTCCACCTGCTGTTCAAGCTGCTCGCCTATCCCAACACGATCTACACCCGTTTGCAGATCATGGATGAAATATGGGGGCTGGATTCCGGGACCGACGACCACACTTTGAACGTGCATATCAACCGCTTGCGGGAAAGGTTCCGCGACTGGCCGGAGTTTGAGATCGTCACGGTGCGCGGTCTCGGGTATAAGGCGGTGAAAAAAGTATGAACCGCTGGGAAGATATCACCAAAAGATGGGGGCTGACCATCCGGCTGGCTTTTTTCGTCTTCGCTATCATGGTGGGAACATTTGTGTTTGCCGCGCTGATCATCGCGGTTCTCCATCATTCGGGCGTCAGGCTCTTTCAGTTCGTTTATGATGTGGACAGATTAAAGCATGGTTTTTCCTTCCTGATGACCATCATGTTCTGCGTCTTGCTCGGCATGGTGCTCACCGTTTTTTTCAGCAGAATAGTGCTCAACCCGATCCGCCAGGTCATCGTCGCCATCCATAAGGTCGCCCGGGGTGATTTTGACGTGCAAGTCGACCTCAAGGGCGTCGGCGAGTTGGAGGAGCTGTCGCAAAGTTTCAATACGATGACGCGGGAACTGTCGTCCATCGAAACGCTGCGCGGTGATTTTGTCAATTATTTCTCCCATGAGTTCAAAACGCCGATCGTGTCGATGTGCGGGTTTGCCAAACTGCTGAAAAACGGGGATCTCAGCGACGAGGAAAGGCGGGAATACCTGGATATCATCATCGCCGAGTCGGAGCGGCTCACTGAGCTTTCCACCAACGTCCTCAATATATCGAAGTACGAAAATATTTTGATCATCCCCGATAAAACCTTGTTCCGGCTGGATGAGCAGATCCGGCGGGTCATTTTGCTGATGGAGCCGAAATGGTCGCGAAAAGAGCTTTCCGTCAATGTGGAAATGGAGGAGATCGCTTATAACGGGAACGAGGATTTCACCCAGCAGATCTGGATCAATTTGCTGGATAACGCCGTCAAATTCTCCTATCCGGGCGGGCTGATCAGCGTGAGCCTGGTGAGCGCCGGCGGCGGCGTCCGTTTTACCGTGCAGGATGACGGGGCCGGCATGGACGAGAAGACGCAGGCGCGGATTTTTGACAAATTTTACCAAGGGGACGTCTCCCATAAGACAGCGGGAAACGGTCTCGGGCTGGCGATCGCCAAACGGGTCACGGATCTGTGCGGCGGCGTGATCGAGGCGCAAAGCGAGCCGGGAAAAGGCAGTAGGTTTACGGTTTTTTTGCCGAACGAGGTCTACACACGCGGCGGTGCGGTTTTACAGGAAAAATAAGGGACTGTGTGGAAATAAACTCAGGTTTTGCGGGTTGCAATGACGGGTCCCGCCGGCATACATAAAATCAATTGAACCTCAACGGAAATCCCGCCCGCTGTTGAGGTTTAATTTATATTGGCCTGTTATACTGACATCCGGAGATTTGTACGTTCATAATTATAACGCATAATTAGAAGGAGATGGTTCTGGGTGAAAACTAGGCTTCGCCATGTCACGGCCGGACTGGCAGTCATATCGTTTCTCGCTGCGCTGACTTTAAGCGGGTGCGGCCAGGAAAGTCAGGAAGAAGCGCCGAATGTGATCAACGTGGAAACAGCCGTCGTGCAAACGATGGATATCACAAAATATTCCAGCTATTCCGGCCAGGTGACGGGAAGCGTTGAAGAAAGCGTTATGCCCAAGATGTCCGGCCGGGTCGTCGCGGTGGAAGTGAGCGAAGGTCAGGCCGTGCGGGAGGGACAGGTCATCATGCGTATAGACTCCGGCAAGGTGGAATTATCCGTCCGGCAGGCTGAGGCGGCGCTGAATTCCGCCCAGGCGGCGCTGGCGGCCAATGAGGTGCGGCGGCGGACGGCTCAGGCCAATTATGAGCGGCTGGAGGAACTTTTCCGCGAAGGGGCTGTTTCCCAGCAAACGCTGGAAGCGGCTCAGGCGGAGTATGACATTCTAAGCGCCGGCGCCGCCGAAGCGGGGGTAGCGCAGGCTGAGGCCGCCCTGAGCGCGGCGCTGCAGACTTTGGCGGACTGCGCCGTCACCAGTCCTCTGACCGGAACGGTCGGCCGCCTCAATGTCGCGGTCGGCGATACGGCCGGCGGGGGCCCGGTCGCGGTCGTCAATAATACCGCGGATCTGGAAGTGGAAGTGAAGGTCAGTCAATCCGATATATCGTCGGTCCAGGCCGGGGCCGGCGTCAGCGTTCTGATCGGGGCCATTGGCGGGGACCCGTTTACCGGCACGGTCAAAAGCGTGGCCTCTGTCGCCGATCCGCTTACCCACGCCTATCCGGTAAAAGTGACTTTGCCTAACGATCCGGACGCCCAGATCAAATCCGGCATGTTCGGGGAAGTGCTGCTGGGAACGCGGCACAGGGCCGGCGTCGCCGCGATCCCCATGGAAGCGGTCCTGCCCCAGAACGGGGAAAATATCGTCTATGTGGTGAATGAGGAAAACCGGGCTCAGGCGGTGGTCGTACAAACCGGGCTGAACGACGGGACTTATATTGAAATTACCGATGGCTTACTAGTGGGGCAGAGGATCGTCACCAAAGGCAACACCCTTATCGACGAAACCAGCGTGATGAATCTGGCTGACGGGGGAGACGCTCAATGATCGGGAGAATTGCCAGGTTTTCCGTCAATCACCCGGCCACGGTCGTCGTCCTGATCGCCGCGCTGTCCATTATCGGCGTGATGAGCGCGGGGCAGATGTCTACCGACCTGATGCCGGAAATGGATCTGCCTTATGTGATCGTGATCACCAGCTATGTGGGCGCCGGTCCGGAAGAAGTGGAAGAGCAGGTCACCAAACCGATCGAGAATATGATCGCCACTGTCAGCGGCATTGATATCCTGATGTCCCAATCCGCCGCCAATTCCTCAATGGTGATGATCGGGTTCAACTATGGAAGCGGCATGGACGCCGCGATGGCCGACGTCCGGGACAGGATCGCTCTGGCGGAAAGCTATCTCCCCACCGACGCGGGCAAGCCGACGGTGATGCAGCTCAACCCCAATATGCTGCCGGCCGTCACTCTGGCGATCGATTCTGAGCAATTGTCTTTGGCCCAATTGCAGAGCATCGCGGAAAATGATATCGAACCCCGCCTGTCGCGTATCGCGGGGGTGGCTTCCGTGAGCGTTTCCGGCGGGCTGGAGCGGGAAGTGAAGCTGGCGGTCGATCCGGTCAAGGCGCAGAATTACGGTTTGAGCCTGACGCAGATCGGCAGTTTTCTGGCGGCGGATAACTACAACATGCCGAACGGCGACATCACTTACGGGAACCGGGAGTATTCCGTCCGCAATCTGCAGGAATTTGAAAGCATCGAGGACATCGGCGAAGTGGCGCTCACCACCGCCGGCGGCAGGATCCAGCTGAAAGAGATCGCCGAGATCTCCGAAGCCTATAAAGACGCGGCGCAATACACCCGTATCAACGGCAGAACGGCGGTGAGCGTGCAGGTGCAGCAGGCGACCGACGGCAACACGGTGGAAGTCTGCGCCAAAGTTCAGGAGGAAATGGCGCAGATCCAGCGCGAGATCGGCGGTAAAATCAGTGTGGAAACCGTCATGGATCAGTCGGACTACATCAACCAGTCGATTGGCAGTACGGTCAGCACTTTGCTGGAAGGGGCCGGTCTGGCGATCTTGGTCATCTTTTTGTTCATGCGCAACCTGCGCAGCACGGCCATTGTCGCCATAGCGATACCCCTGTCGCTTCTGGCCACGTTTATCATGCTGTTCTACACGGGCAGCACTTTGAATGTCATCACTCTCGGCGGTCTGGCTCTGGGGGTGGGGCGCATGATCGACGACTCGATCGTCGTTTTTGAAAACATCTACCGTCATCGCAGCCTGGGACTGTCCGCTCGGGAAGCGGCTATGCGGGGCACCGCCGAAGTGGGCGGCGCCGTTTTGGCGAGTACCTTGACCTTGGTGGCGGTTTTTCTGCCGATCGGCCTCACGGGCGGGATCACCGGAGTCATGTTCAAACCGCTGGCCCTGACGATTTGCGTGGCCATCGCCTGCTCTTTGCTCATATCTTTGGCGGTGGTGCCTTTCATGGCCTCCCGTCTCTTAACGGACGCGGCTATGGCCAAAAGAGGCGGTGGAAAATTTTTCCTGCTGAAAGCGTTCTACCGTCTGGGCGAATGGCTGGACAATCTGGGGGAAAAATATAAAATATGGCTGCGCTGGGCGCTGAGCCACCGGCGCGCGGTGATACTCGGCATAGTGGCCCTCATCGCTGCGGCGCTGGGGACGATCCCGCTGATCGGCGCCGAGTTCATGCCCTCATCCGATTCCGGCGAGATCAGCGTCACGCTGGAAGCCGACCGGGGGTCAAAACTGGAGGAAGTAGACAGGCTGGCCGGGATAGTCGAGGCGCGGCTGGCGGAAAACCCGGCCGTGGAGATCGTCTATGCCAGCGTCGGCAGTTCCGGTGCCTCGATCATGTCCTCAGGCGCCGCCGCCAATCAGGCAAGCTTTACAGTGCGGCTCATCCCGAAAAACGAGCGCTCGGGCATTGCGCAGGTCGCCGATGAAATCGAGCAATCCCTCAGAGGCATCGCCGGCACCAAAAGCACCGTGAGCGTCAGCGACAGCGGTTTTGCGTCGGTCAGCAGCGCCGCCGTCGCCGTCAATATCCGGGGCGACAATCTGGATACTTTGCGCGCTCTGACCAAAGAGATCAAAGACATCGTGGAAAATGTGCCGGGCACGCGCAATGTGACGTCCTCGCTGGGGGACGGAAGTCCGGAAGTGCAGATGCGGATCAGCCGGCAGCGGGCTATGGAATTCGGGCTGATGCCGGCGCAGGTTTCCGGCGAAGTCAGAGCGGCGGTCACCGGGTCGGTCGTGTCCCAATACCGTCTTGAGGGCGATGAGATCGATATCACCGTGACCTCCGCCGCCAGACAAAACAGCGATATGGACACCCTGCAAAATTTGCCGATCGTCATCGGGCCGGGCCGCAGCATCCCCTTGGCGGAAATAGCCAGTTTTGAGCTGTCCACCGGGCCGGTGCAGATCACCCGGGAAAACCAGACCCGTCTGGGGACGGTTTCCTGCGATCTGTTAAACAGGGATTTAAACAGCGTTACCAAAGATATTCAGACGGAAGTAAGCAAGATCAAACTTCCGGCGGGATACATCGTAGATTATGGCGGGGAAAACGAGCAGATGATGGAAGCCTTTTCCAGCCTGGTCCTGGCCCTCCTCATGGCGATCATGCTGGTCTATGTGGTCATGGTCTTGCAGTATGAGTCGTTCCGGGATCCGTTCGTCATCCTCTTTTCGCTGCCCGGCGCCGTTATCGGGGTGGCCGCCGCGCTTTTGGTCACGGGGACCAGCTTCAGCGTCACCGCTTTTCTCGGGATCATCATGCTGGTAGGGATCGCCGTGGCCAACGCGATCGTTTATATTGATTATTTGAAACAAATGATCGCCGCGGGGATGGAGCGGACCGCCGCGCTGCTGGAGACAGGCCGGGTCAGGCTGCGGCCTATTTTGATGACCGCCTTGGCGACTATTCTGGCCATGACGCCCATGACGCTGGGACTGGGTGAAGGCAGCGAGACCAACGCCCCGATGGCTATCGTCGTTATCGGGGGCCTGCTGGCGGCGACTCTGGTCACTTTGTTTTTGGTCCCGGTCGTGTACAGCATCTTGGACGATTGGGCCGGCAAGAAAAAGGCCGCTTAATTTTTCCGCTTCTCGACATACCAAATCAGGGCGGGAATGACGGCAATATAAACAAATAAAAGACGGAATATTTGGAAAATTGAGACTATGGTGACGTCGGCGCCCAGCAGCAGGGCGGTAACGCCCATTTCCGTGATGCCGCCCGGGGCCGTGCCGATGAACATGGTGAGATAGTCCAAAGGCGATATCAGGGTAATGAGATAGTCCAGAGCGGCAAAGAGGGCTATGCTTATAAAGTTGCTTATCACAGCGGCCAGAGAGATCTTTTTCCAGGCGGTCAAATTGTTGATCTGGATCTGCAAACCGATGTTTATGCCCATGCAAATTTGCGCCAAAAGGGATATGCCGGATGGGAGCGCCGGGACCGGCAGACCGCCAAGCGCCAGGAGAGCGGTCGCCGTCAGGGGCACGATCAGGGAGTTTCCTCGAAACTTTACTTTATTGCAGAGATACACCAGCAAGGAAATGATGAGATAATACAGCGCCCAGAGGGCAATATCCCGATATGTAATAGGCGCCGGCACCGGCGCCGTCATAACATCCCCATTCCCGCCCGGATGCGCTAAAACGCGGGTGGCGATAAACGGTATGACCGTGACGACCACCAGCACCCGGATGACCTGCATCAGGGAAACAACAGAAATGTCGGCGCCTTCAATATCCTCGCAGATGGCGACGGCTTGGACTACTCCCGCCGGCAGACTGCCGAACAGGCTCGTCGCCCTGTCCAGCCCCGCCGCTTTTTGCATGGCCCAGCTGCTGCCCAGCAGAATAAGCAGCGAGACCAGAGAGACGAGCAGGAGCAGAGGCCAAATGCCTAAGATCCCTGACACGGACTCTCTGGTGAATGTTCTGCCCAGCATGTATCCCAGAACGATCAGCGCCGATGAGCGCAGCCACTTGGGCCACAGCAGGTTTTTCTTCCAGACGAGCTTGACTAAAGCGCAGGAAAACAAAGGGCCGAGGACCCATGGCAAGGGGAGATGGAGGAGATAAAACAGGGCGCCTCCCAGACCGGATAATATGAAGGTGAGGAGATAATAAGGTATTAACGTGGGAACGCCTTCTTTCGCGGCGTCAACTGTATTTTATTTGGTGGTTCTTGATGCCTCTGGCCTCAATTATAGCATATTTGCGAGGCCGCGAAAACTATGAAAGCGCAAAAACACCGATATCATGCGCAGGCAGTACGGCGACCCGCTCGTCTTCGACGTATCGCCGGATTTTTTCCATTGAATTCCAAACATCTGGAGCGTTATGGAAAATGCCGCCGGGAATACCTGTGTTTAAGTTTTCATAACAATTAATTATATCACCCGGAAGCAAAGATTTGCCTTCAGGCGTACGAACAAGCACTCCCTGCGAGCCGACGGTATGCCCGGGCAGACTGATAAGCTCAATCCCGTCGTCAATTTTGGTATCGCCGTCCACTAAAGCCAAACGGTTGTAATAGCTGAGAAAATAGGGGATACGCGTTTTAATGTTTACTTCATAGAATTTGCAGTCTGAACGCATCGGCGCGACCGCATAAAGCAATTCCCGTTTTTGCAGGAATATCCGCGCGTTTGGCACATAGCGCATACCGATGGCGTGATCCCAGTGCAAATGGGTCAAAACTGCCGTCTGGATATCTTCCGGTTTCAAACCGTGTTTGGCTAAGACGGCGGTCAATTGCTGGTCGTCCCGGATACCTACAGGGTTATGGTCGCGGGTGAGTTGTTCCGCGTCAGGGCCGGGGCCGGCGTCCACCAATATACGCCGGCCGTCCTCAAGGTTGGTCAGCAGCCAAGCGATCAAGGGCGATGGCACCACTTTGCCCACGTCATTGGCGACGCCGAAGCGGCTGATCATCGTGGCCATCGTCATGTCTAAGGTCCCTAAATTCAGAGGTGTGATTTTCCACATAAGCTTAGTCTCTACCTTAACGTTTAGGGCAGCCAGGTCGTAAGAACCGGGAGAAACGCGAGCGCGAGCACGAAAATCATCATAGCGATCATAAAAGGAAAAACGCCTTTGACGACCTCCACATAGCTTTGTTTCGTCGTGGCGGCGGCGGTGAACAGGTTGCCCCCGTAAGGCGGCGTGATATAGCCGACGACCAGATTGATGCAGAATACCACACCCAAATGCAAAGGGTCGATGCCCAGCTGAATGCCGACCGGCACCAAAATGGGCCCTACGATCAGGATGATAGGCACCGTTTCTAACAGCGCGCCTAAAACGAATAAAATCGCGCTGAGCATCAATAAATAGAGCGTCGTGTTGCCGTTGATCAGCGGGATCAGCGCCTCCGCGATATTCTGCGGCGCGCGGGTGGCTGTTAAAATCATGGCAAAAAGGCTGGCCTGCGACACGATGAACATGATCATGCCAGAGGTTTCCAGCGTGCGTTTCAGCACGCTCAACAACACCTCGAATGTCAAATCCCGGTAGCAGAAACCCAGGATCAAGCCGTAGATCACAGCGACACCCGCCGCTTCGGTCGGAGTGAAAATGCCGCCGTAAATCCCGCCTAAGACGATGACCGGCATCAGCAAAGCGCCGAACGCCTTTCGGGTCAGGACCAGAAACTCCTTGAGAGTATAGTGCTGAGTAATCTTTTTCACGCCCCATTTGCGCGCGAAAATCACGTTCATGATGATCAGTATCGCCGCGATTAACAGTCCGGGGACGACGCCGCCGACGAACATGTCCGAAATTGAGACGCCCATGGTGGCGCCGTAGATTATCATGGGAATGCTGGGTGGGATGATCGGCCCCAGCGCCCCCGCGGCGGCTAGTAATCCGGCCGCCGAGCCCTTGGGATAGCCGCTGGCCACCAAATCGGACATCATGATGGCGCCGATCGCGGCCACGGTGGCATAGCCGGAACCCGTCAAAGCGGCAAAAATGGCGCAGGCCACCACGGTGATGATGCCCACGCCGCCGGATACCCGGTTAAAGATGCAGCCGACCCACTCGACCAAACGTTTGGCGATGGAGGTTTTCTCCATAAGGTAACCGGCCGCGATAAAGAGCGGCACCGCCATCAAAGTGAAAGAATCCAGGCCTCGCGCCATCCGCTGCGCGACCATGACCATCGGGCTCAAATGGGTTATGAGCAGGTAAAACATGCCCGAGAGCTGCAGGGCAAAGGCGATAGGCACCCCGATCAGAACGAAAAGCAGCATACTGCCAAAAAAAGCCGCTATCATGCCGTCATCTCCCTTCAGCTTTCTTCAGGCGCAGATCCTTGACGCTGTTTAAAAGGTCAACGGTCAGATGAACCAACATCGCGAAACCGGCGAAAGGGACACAGGCAAACACTAGATTCATCGGAATCAGCACCGCCGTACTCAGTTGCCCCGCTGTGATCAGGACAAGCTTGACGCCTTGCGTGAGCATGACGACGACGCAAAAAAGCATCAGCAGCCGGATGATAAAACTATGGACCACTTTGGCTTTAGGAGGCAATAGTCCCACTAAAATATCCACCACCGCGCTGGTTTTGACTTTAACAGCGACGGTAGCGCCCATAAGAACGACCCAAATAAAAGCGTAACGCGCGGTCTCCTCGGTCCAGCTGAGAGAATGGTTGAACACATAACGGGCTACCACCTGGGTCCCGATCGCAAATATGGAATAGGTCAGAAAAATCACCCCGACATAGGTATAAACGGTATTAACGGTATCGCTGAATTTGTTTAATTTGCCTAATAACATCATCTCCACCGCCTATCAATATTAGGGAATATTTACCGTAATTTCTCCAAGTCCGCCATGAAAGCGTCAAAAAGTTCCGCCCCTATTGTGTTGCGGCAGTCTTCATACATTGGCTGCACCGCTTCTTTCATGCCGGAGGTATCGGGGTCAAAGTTGAAGGTGACACCGGCTGCTTCCATATCGGGAATGAACTTGTTTTCTTCCAGTTCAAAGTTGTAGGCCCGCGCTTCCTGAATAGCGTAATCGCAGCCGTCCTGAATGATCTGCCGGAGTTCGGGCGACATGCTGGCCCAAAGCTCGTTGTCCACCAAAAAACCGTTGCTGTTATAGATGTGGTAAGTCATGTCGCAATATTTGAGTAAGGTATACATTTGAGTGGTATATTGGGTGGAGAACGGGCCTTCCATACCTTCGACGGTGCCTTGCTGGAGGGCGGTGAAGCATTCGCTCCAAGTGACGGGAGTGGGGTTGGCGCCCATCAGGCTAAACTGTCTCATCCGGATCGGGGCGTCTGTTGTGCGCATTTTGACGCTTTTCAGATCCGCAACAGAATTGAAGGGGCGAATATTGTTCCAAAGCTGATTGTAACCGGTCAGGGAGTAACCGAGGAACTCGGCGCCGATAATTTCTCTGGATTGAGTTCTTACCGCTTCCCGAAAGGCACCGTCAATATCCAGATAATTATGCACTTCTTCATAACCGCTGAACATAAACGGCAGTTCGATAAAGACGGCGACCGGCAGTCTGGAGCTTATCACAGCGTTGGTAATGATTGCCATATCCGTGGTGCCAAGCTTAAAACCTTCGATCAGATCCGGTTCATAGCCGATCTGCCCGCCGCCAAAAACCTGGATGTCCACAGCGCCGCCGGTGGCTTCGGCGACATATTCCGACAGTCTATAGCTGGCATAATTGGTCAGTTCAATGTCGGTCGCGGGATTGGGGTTGCCGATCTTGATGACCATAGGTTCAAATTCAACCGTGCCGTCCGGCGTGACGGCAGCCGGGGGCTGTCCGCTTGAAGCCGGAGGATTTGAGGCGTTTCCGCTTGAACAAGCGGCTGTCATAAGCAGGCATACCGCCATGATAACAACTAAAGCCGCTCTTTGCTTACCGTTCTTTCTCATTTTTTTCCTCCTCAATTATTTCAAATCTTTTAAGGCTCTTGCGCTGAATTTTAGCAATTTTCGTAATACATTATTCCGGCAGACCAAATGTTTTAATCTGCCGGAATAGTTTACGCTTCTGTTAAGCCCACTGCCAATTGATCTTTCTGGTATTCGGCGTCCCATGCACGCTGTCGATCCACAGGCACTGACTGGAAGCCGAGCCCCAACCGCCGGATACTAAAATCTGCAGGCCTTGTCCGGGCATCATGGCCGGTACCAATGACTCGTCGTCATCCGGGTCGGCAACTTTGCTCCAATGGTTTTTGTAAGTCACCGACAAACCGCCTGTGCGTTTCACATCGCCCACTCGCCGCTTGCACATGTCGATCACAGCGTCCCGGAATTTGATCTTGTCCCAGCCTTGCTCGGTAAGCAGTTTCACCGCCTGAGGATTGATGACGAAGATCTTCGGATTGGCAGCCCGGAAGTTGCCAAGCTGGATAATGGAATCCTTGATGACGAACATGCTGTTCTCAAAGGTCTGGTTGCCGATAGCCGCGTTGATCTG
>JAISAH010000008.1 GCA_031266805.1 Gracilibacteraceae bacterium | reverse complement strand
GATGCCGACGCGCGCTTTGTCATCGCCCTTAAGCCGGGAAAAGACGTGAAGAAGTATCCGCTCATGCCGCACACATTTAAAATCATCGCCACGGAACATTTCCTCGGCATGGAAGTCGGCGAGCAGGAACTCGATATTCTCGCCAAGATACCGAATATGAGCGATTGGCTCGACGAGCAAAACGGGACAGGGAAGTACGCGGCGAATAGCCTGTCGGCGGCGGCCGCCGCCGAATCGCAGCTGAAGCTGATGAGCGCGGCTATTGCCGACCCCGCCGCGGCCGGGCTGGAGGTCGACGCGGGCTATAAGGGCACATACCGCAATCTGGCCTTCGGCAATGTGGCGGCGGTCAGCGACAGCCGCAGCGCCGCGCCGGCCGCGCCGGCGCCGATGGGCCTGCGGGCGCTGCGCGCCATCACGCAGGATACCGCCAACATCAAGGTCGATTACGACGGCTCGGTCTATACGCATTTCGTCGCCGTGCCGCAGGGCGGCAACGGCTATGTGCTGCAACTGGAGGGCTTCGGCGGCAGCGCGCTGACGTCCGCCGACCTGCGCGTGTTCAAGCCGAACGGTCAGGCGCTCACCGTCAGGGAAGTCGCCGGCGCGGTGACGGCGGCGCAGGCGGAATCCGGCTATAACGCCGCCGTGATTGACGGCGTGCTGACCCTTTCGCTGGCCGACTTCAAGAACGCGGACACCACTGTGTCAGCCGCTCCGGTTATCACCGTCGGCGGAAACACGCTGCCCGGCGTGTGGCAGGTCGTGAGCGACAAGCCCTTCAAGAGCAGCTTGGTGACGCTGAACGCCGTTCCCAGAGTGAAGTCGGTTGAATTGACCGACGCCGGCGTTTTGACGGCGACGTTTGAAAATATAGGCGATACGACAGGCGGCGATTACTACTACGACGTGACGCTGGAGCGCAAGGGCGACCCCCGCGCTCAGGCGCTGGAAACACCGCTGACGATCGCCGCGAACGAGAGCGTTGTGAATAGTTCACAGGCGATCACGATGGATCTCACGCAGCTGCCGGTGGGCAATGCCGCCGGCGACACCTACGATATAAGTGAAATCGCCGCCAGCGGTGACTGGTACGCCAACGTGACGCTGCTCCAGGGCGGCATGGAAACTTTTAACAGCGGTACCGAAAACGAAATCGAATTGCTGACGACCGATTTTGTGGATGAAAGATACAGCGCGACGCCTTACCGCGTGACCAGCTGGCTAGAGGCTCTGGCCTGGAACGCGAATCTGCAAGCCTCTTCCGGCGGCAACCAAAGCATCGACGTTTCCTTTGATCCCGTCGCCTCTAATGACGTTCCGGATGGCATGGTCGTAAGCGGTTACCACGTTACCGTGTATGACGATGCGACCAAGCTGCCCGCCAGCCGCCGCGCGACCGACGCGGACGGCGCGCAGAGCGTAAGCTCGATGGAGTACAATATTCCGACGAGCGAAAATGATTCGGGCCGTTACGAATACAATATCCCCGAAGTTCCTGTCGGCGCGTATACCGTGGGCGCCGCGCCGCTGTACGCGGATTTGAATCCCACAGTGGACGAAGAGAACAATGTAATAAAAGACGAAGACGGCAACACGGTATACGAAGCGTCCCCCGTATTGCGCAGGGGCGCCGAGGTGAAAACGCCCGCGGCGATAACCGTCAGCGAGGCGAATCCGCCGTCCTTGACTTTCAGCGTGACCGGCGGCAATATCGTGGAGGAAAACGGCCTCCGCTACATCTTTGCCGGCGAGAAGGCGGCGCTGACCGCTGCGGCCACAGGCGGCGCGGCGGTGACCTATTACGAATTTAACGGCACGCCCATAACTTCGGCTCAAGGTGCGCTCGACGCGGAAACACTCGCCGCTCATACCGGCAAGGCGCTGATCGTCAGCGCGAGAAACGGGCAGGGCGACTCTGCGACGGAGTATCTCACGCTCTACGCCGGCATATCGGCCCCGCTGCTCGTCCCCGACAACTATGACCCGAACAACGGAAGCTTTACCTTCACCGCCTACAAGAATACCGGCAACTACACCGTCACCGGACAGGCCGATCCCGGCGCGGCGATAGGCGGCGCGATCGCGGATGAAAACGGCAGATTTTCCTTCTCCGGCACATTGGACAGCGGCGCGGACAGCGAGGACTTCACCTTGACCGCGGCAAACGCGGCGGGACTTGTGACCATGCGCGAGATAAACATCGTCCGCGGCAACGTGAATGAGAACGCCGGCGCGCCCACTCCCAATGGCGGCACAGGCGGCGGAGGCGGCGGAGCGCAGCCGCCCGCCGCGCCGGTCACGGTCAGCCGGGCCAGCCTCAGCTATATCAGCGGCGCGGATCGCGTCCTCACCTCCGTCGCCATTTCCCGGCAGGGCTGGGAGAGCGCCGATGCGGTCATCCTCGCCCCCGGCGGACAAAATAACCTGATCGACGCCTTGGCCGCCGCCCCGCTGGCCGGCCAGGAGAACGCCCCGATTCTGCTTAGCACAGGTACGCTTGACCCGGCCGTCGTCGCGGAGATCCAGCGGCTCGGCGCGAAAAAGATCTACGTCGTCGGCGCGATAGGCCAGGATGTGATCGGCGCCCTGCGGGCGGCCCTGCCCGGCGTCACGGTGGAAATACTGCAAG
Source organism: Gracilibacteraceae bacterium (assembly GCA_031266805.1). GTDB lineage: Bacteria > Bacillota > Desulfitobacteriia > Desulfitobacteriales > Syntrophobotulaceae > JAIRRL01. The sequence goes on along the minus strand of JAISAH010000008.1, from coordinate 51,569 downwards.
GAAGTAACAGATTTGAGACCGCGGCGCTGGTGGGCGCCAAACTGACCAACCCGCAAGGCACGTTCGTCGTCGGCTATAACGCCGTCGCCGACGCCGTCAGCGCGGCGTCGTTTGCCGCCGCCAACGGCTACGCTATCCAGATCGCGGATCCGGACGGATGGTTCGCGCGACCGCTGCCGGTGGCAGATGCAGGGAGCGCGACCATCGGCAGTATCAGGGAGTCCGGCGCGCAACCCGATAGCGCAAATGGAAGCGCGTCGGACGACCATGATACAACGAGGGTGAACCCAGATTTGCCGGTTTATATTCTGGGCGGCCCGACCCTCGTGCGCGATATAGCCGGCGCCACGCGCCTCTACGGCGCGACGCGCTACGAGACCAACAAGGCCATCCGCGACGCTCTGGCCTTTGAATACACGAATATTTACACCGCGAACGGCGACACGCTGGTAGACGCCCTGACCGGCTCGGCCCTCGCCGCCCAGACCAGAGCCGCCATAGTCCTCACCCCGGGGAACGACCCCACCGGCGTAGATTTTGGTAATATTACCCATGAAACCAAGGTATTTGCGTTTGGAGGATAAGGGCGCGACCGCGCCAAAGCGAAACAGGGAGCGCCCTTATCGGCAGGAACACACCGCCATGAGAAAAACTGAAAGTGACAACTCGCGTATGGCGGTGATGTTCCAACGAGGAACAAGGTAATAAAATAGTGCCGTAGGGGACGGCGTCCCGACGTCCCGGCGCCCGTCCCGCCTCTCCGGTCCGGAATGACGGGGACGGGGCAAGGGTATTACCCCCCTTGCCCCGTCTTCATTTTCCCCCTTGGCCCGCGTTTCCGCAATGACTTGTAGGACGGCGTCCCGTCCCGATGTCCCGGCATCCATCCCAATACACGGGACGGGCAAGCCCGTCCCCTACGCCCGCGCATCCATTTCCCCGGCATCCCGTCCCGCCTCTCCGGTCCGGAATGACAGGGACGGGGCAAGGGTATTACCCCCCTTGCCCCGTCTTCATTTTCTCCTTGGGTTCTTCGCGTTTCGCGCGGTTTGCCGGGATATTTTGTTCATGCCGGCGTCTTACCGCTCTGGCTCGGAACCCCGCTTTTCGCGGAGTTTCTCGGCGCCCTTCAGCGTTTCGATGGGCACAGCCCTTCCCGACCTCTCCCGACGAAAGGCATTCAGGGCGATCTCCATTTGCGCGGCGCTGCTGCCCTCAATTTCCCCCTCTTTTTCGCGCGGTCATTGTTTTCCGCCTTTAGAAATGCTACAATAGAAAAGCGTTGTCAATAAACAGGAAATTTATGTAAAAACACCAGGGGGCATTATGGACATAACTTTCACTTTCGTCTCGGAAATACCGGAGATATTGTTCCAAACGTATTACTACGGGGTTACCGCCTTCGCTCCCTATTCGGCAAAATCACTCTTTCCGGCGCCGGCAGGCGATTATTCCGGCATAACCATGAATTTTTCCTCCACCGACCCATGGGAAAGCGCCGCCGAGATGCAGGCCATGATAGCGGAAGCGGGCGCGGAGTCCGGCTACACGCTGTTCAACGCGGCGGAGGCCTTTGCGCAAAACCGTAATATCCTGTTGGTCATTAACATTTTCACTTACGGCTTCGTCATTTTGATCTCGCTCATCACCGTCGCCAACGTGTTCAACACGGTATCCACGGGCATCAAGCTGCGCCGGCGCGAGTTCGCCATGCTGAGGTCCGTCGGGCTGAGCAGCCGCGGCTTTGACCGGATGATGAGTTTTGAGTGCCTTTTCTACGGGCTGAAAGCCTTGCTCTACGGGCTGCCCGCGTCGGCGGGAATCACCTATTTGATCTACCGGGCGGTCCTGAGCGGCGTGGACGTCCCGTTTACGCTTCCCTGGAACGGTATCGCCGTCAGCACCTTCGGCGTGTTCCTCATCGTGTTCGTCACCATGATCTACGCGGTGAGAGGGATAAAAAACGCGAACGTGATCGAGGCGCTGCGGGAGGAGAGTTGAGTTGAGAGAGGAGAGAGGGGAGTGGAGAGTTGGGAGGGGAGAGTGGAGAGTTGGGAGGGGAGAGTTGGGAGATGAGAGTGGAAAGAAAAAACGCTGTCTCCGTTTGGAGACAGCGTTTTTTTGCCGCGGGATCAGGGAAGCATTGATTAGAGGGTTATTTTCCAGAGTCCGTGCAGATTGCAATAGGCGTAAACCGCGATCGCCTCGTCGTCGGTCAGGACAAAAGCCGCCGCCGGTTCCGCGCCCGGCCGCAGGATTTTGCGCTGCCCGCCTTTTGTCGTTTGTACATAGATCCATTCGATGAAATGTTCTTCCTGCATCGGATGCGCGACGCTGCCGACGCTCACTTTGATCAGATCACCTGTTTTGACCGCGACCGGGACATGTTTTTCTTTCGCGGCGTCGGTCGTGTTCGCCTTCAGCTCGACCATCGGCTCTCCACAGCAAACTATTTTTACGCCGCCGTCGTTGAGCATCCCGACAAGAGTCCCGCAGTGATTACATTTGAAAAATTTTTGTTCTGGCATTATTTAGCACCTCCGTTATAAAAATCCAGCTTGTTTGTCAAAGTTCCTTCCTGAAATACTACAGAAAAATCTGTGTTTTGTCAAGGGGAAGCGAATCTGCGGGGGCGGCTGTAAAAAATTGGTGTATATACAAATCAGATAGGAAATGATATACTGGCATCAAACGAGGAGGTGTCAGTGAAATGAGTGACAAATCATCAGACGCAAGAATCGCCGAAATTGAGCGGTTAATCGATGAATTTATAACAAAATTTCGAGCAGGAACTTCCGACGCGGATCACTTTATCACTATGAACGAAATTGAGAAACTTTGGACAGAATTACGGAACGGAACCAACAATGTATATTCTGATATGATCCAGGAACTGATGAGAACCGTGGATGAACCCGATCTGCTTCACAAAAAAGAGAGTGCTAACGTAAAAAACAGCAGCGTAAATGGCCTTTTGGAATGACAGGATAATAAACGCGCATGGTGATCATAAACTTGGAGGATCAATGCAATACAATGACGAAGCCGCCACCATGTGCCTGCGGTAGCGGTAAAGGAATTATAGATTAGGAGGAATCATCATCATGCCTGACATCCCCGTCGTCTATGTTATATCGGACGCCTTGGGGGAAACGGCGGAGCTGGTTTATAAAGCCGCCGCCGCCCAATTTGACCTGTCCCACTCGGAATTCCGCCGTAATTCTTATGTGCAGACGGAAGCGCATATCGACGAGATCATCGACGAGGCCGCTTCGGTGGACGCCATCCTCATTTACACGATGGTGATGAATCCGCTGCGCGTCTATCTCGACCGGCGGGCGCGGGAAAAAAACCTTGTGGCCATCGATATCCTCAGCCCGCTCATCAGCGCCCTGAGCACCAAGCTCGGCATGGCGCCGCAAAGCGTGCCTAATATAACGCATCGCGTGGACGAACAGTATTTTCGCAAAATCGAGGCGGTGGAATTCGCCGTGAAATATGACGACGGCAAAGACCCGCGCGGCGCTCTTTACGCGGATGTCGTGCTGATCGGCGTGTCGCGCACCTCAAAAACCCCGCTCAGCATGTATCTGGCCCATAAGGGAGTCAAAACCGCCAACATCCCCCTTGTGCCAGAAGTAGCGCCGCCGCGGGAACTGTTTCTCGCTTCGCCGCAAAATGTCTTCGGTCTGGTGCTCAGTCCGGAAAAACTGAACTCCATCCGCAGCGAGCGCCTCAAATCCATGGGCATGGACATGTCGTCCAACTACGCCAAATATAACCGCATCGTGGAAGAGCTGGAATACGCGGAAAATACCATGAAACGCATCGGCTGCATGGTGATCGACACGACGAACAAGGCGGTGGAGGAAACGGCCGGCATCATCCTCCAAACCGTGTATAAACGGCAGGATATTAAAAAAACGTGAGCAAATCATTTTTATTATAGAAGGGATGGGATGAGCTGTATGACAAAAAAATATGTGTACCTGTTCCGGGAAGGCGGCAAGGGGATGCGCGACCTGCTCGGCGGCAAGGGAGCCAATCTGGCTGAAATGACCAATATCGGCCTGGACGTGCCTTTCGGTTTTACCATTACGACGGAAGTCTGCCGCGAATATTACGCCGGCGGGGAAAATTTTCCGCCCGAACTGTGGGAGCAAGTGCTGCCGGCGGTGGCCGACGTGGAAAACGCCATCGGCAAAAAATTCGGCGACGCGCGCAATCCGCTGCTCGTATCCGTCCGCTCCGGGGCGCCGGTTTCCATGCCGGGCATGATGGACACCATCCTGAATCTCGGCCTGAACGACGAGACGGTGGCCGGGCTGGCGCGGGCGACGGAAAACCCGCGTTTTGCCTATGACTGCTATCGCCGGTTTATCCAGATGTTCGGCGATGTGGTCCTGGGCATAGAGAGCTATCATTTTGAATATGTGCTGGACGATGTGAAAAAAGAGCGGGGCGCGGTCTACGACTCCGATCTGACGGCGGACAGCCTGAAAGAAGTGGTCGAGAAGTTCAAGGGCATCATCCGGCGGGAAACCGGGCGGGATTTTCCGGCGGACCCCTACGATCAGCTGCGCGAGGCGACGACGGCCGTATTTCGTTCCTGGAATAATCAGCGGGCCAAGATCTACCGCAAGGTGAACGGGATCCCGGACGACATCGGCACGGCCGTCAACGTGCAGAGCATGGTTTTTGGCAATATGGGCGCCGGTTCCGGCACGGGAGTCGTTTTTACGCGCAATCCCTCCACAGGGGAACGCGTGCTGTACGGGGAATTTCTCATGAACGCGCAGGGCGAGGACGTGGTGGCCGGTATTCGCACGCCTAAGCCCATCAGCACGCTGAAAGACGAAAATCCGGCCGTATACTCCCGGTTCGTGGAGATAGCCGGCCGTTTGGAAAAACACTACCGGGATATGCAGGACATCGAGTTCACTATCGAGGAAGGGCGGCTGTTCATCCTGCAGACCCGGAACGGCAAGTGTACGGCGGCGGCGGGCATCCGCATCGCGGTGGAACTGTGCCGCGAGGGACTGATCTCCAAAAAAGAAGCCGTGCTAAAAATCGACCCGGCCCAGCTCGATCAGTTATTGCACCGGCGCATCGACGACAGCGCCGAATTGGACGTAATCGCCAAGGGGCTGCCAGCCTCGCCCGGGGCGGCCTCCGGTCAGGTGGTTTTTGACGCCGATATCGCCGAGCGGCGCGGCAGTGACGGGGAAAAAGTCATCCTCGTGCGAATGGAGACGACGCCGGACGATATTCACGGAGTGCTGGCCGCGCAGGGCATACTGACGAGCCGGGGCGGCATGACCAGCCACGCGGCGGTCGTCGCCAGACATATGGGCAAACCGGCGGTTTGCGGGTGTGAAGCCCTGAAGATCTCCTACGCGGAACACAAATTTACCGTCGCGGGCGAGGTTTTTGCCGAAGGCGACGAGATCAGCATCGACGGAGCGACGGGGCGGGTGATGCGCGGGATCATCCCGATGGTCGACCCCGAACTGAGCGACGAGTTTTTGGCCATCCTGGAGTGGGCGGACGAGATCCGGAGCATGAGCGTGATGGCTAACGCCGACACGCCGGCCGACGCGATGAAAGCGCGGTCTTTCGGGGCGGAGGGCATCGGTCTTTGCCGCACGGAACACATGTTCATGGATCAAAACCGCCTGCCTATCGTGCAGGAAATGATCTTGGCCAATGACGCGGCGGAGCGGGCGCCTTTTCTCGCCGAACTGCTCGTCATGCAGGAGGAGGATTTTTACGGCATCCTGAAGGCGATGGCCGGTTTGCCGGTGACGATCCGCCTGCTCGACCCGCCGCTGCACGAATTTCTGCCCTCCATCGAGGACATGACGGAGGAAATATTGAAGCTGCGCCTGCGGGAGGACTGCGAGACGCGGGAGACGCAGCAGGAGATATATAAAAAAGAGGGCGTGCTGAAACGGGTGCGCGCGCTGCACGAGGAAAACCCCATGCTCGGTCATCGCGGCTGCCGGCTGGGCATTTCTTTCCCGGATATTTACGCCATGCAGTCGCGCGCGATTTTTCAGGCGGCGGCCCGGCTGGTAAAAGAAGGGGTAAAAGTCTTGCCCCAGGTGAAAATACCGCTCGTCGTCCATCATAAAGAACTGGAGATCCTGCGCGCGCAAACAGAGGATATCGCCAATCAGGTGATGGCTAAAGAGGGAGTGGCGATAGACTATAAAGTGGGCACGATGATCGAAATACCGCGCGCGGCGCTGACGGCGGATGAGATCGTGCGCCACGCGGACTTCTTCTCTTTTGGCACCAACGATCTTACGCAGACCACGTTCGGCTTCTCGCGCGACGACGCGGAAGGGAAGTTTTTGCCCGTTTACCTGGACGACGGTATTCTGCCGCACAATCCCTTCGCCGTGCTGGACGTAAACGGCGTGGGCAAGGTCATGAGCATTTGCGTGGAGCTGGCCCGCGGCGTCAAGCCGGGTTTTAAAATAGGGATCTGCGGCGAACACGGAGGCGATCCGTCTTCCATCGATCTATGCCAAAAACTGGGATTGAACTACATTTCTTGCTCGCCGTTCCGGGTGCCGATAGCGCGGCTGGGAGCGGCGCAAAGTTTGCTGAAAAGCTAAGTCGCTTTCCGTGGCGGGTTCAGTTTGGCAAATTCCTTAACGGCGCGGTCGAAATCGCTTTCCAGCTGCTTCATTTCGCGTTCGCGGTAAATCGCGAATTCTTTCGCGGCTTTTTCTATAGCCTGTTTATGGGAGACGCGCCCCGTCCCTCTTAATACTTCGCGGCGCAAAGCGACGATTTGATTGTCCAACGCGGCTATCCAATCCGCCATGGCCATGGGCTGCTGTTCCAAAGCCGTGAACTCCGCAAAATCTGTTATTTTTTCATGGGCCGTGCCTGAGTCCGGAAAGGCATAATAACTGGCCATAATTACCTAATTTCACTCGGTGGCGCGCTCCCATTCCAATAGCGAAAACGCAGCGAGTTTTCCAGAGCCAGCTTCTTCTCCTGCGGCGGCGCCGTCAATTGATAAGGGTTTGCTCCGCCCTGCCATTCCACTAGGCCGAGTTCAAAAAAAATCTTGAGCATTTCTGACTCCGGCAGCGGAAAAGCGTCGCCTATCTCCCAGCGAAACACGGTCTCTCCGCTCGCGGCCCGGGCGGCGAGCAGGCGGCGGTAAAAATCCGCCAGGTTTTTTCTGTCCAAATGAAAATCAAGCGGCGCCAGAGCGGTGGATTCGAGGGGCGGCGCCGTCAGTATGGCCGGTTCCGGGCCGCGAGCGCTGGATTCAGGCGCGGGGTGGACAGATGAGACGAAGCGGTAATCCCGCAAGAGCAGCTGCAATTCTTCCCGCCCCTGATAGGAATTTATTTCCAAATTATACAGCAAATCCACCGTGTCGCCCATATGGAAAAGAGCGGCTTCCTCGCCGCGGCGGAAAGCCTTGGCCGTGAGCCTGACCCCCTCCCCGCCCAGATCAAGGCGCAAATGGGCTTCATCGCCAAAAGTGGCGACTTTTAGCACGACGAGATTCTGCGTGCAAAAAACCGGCGTGGGATTGGCGGCGCCAAAAGGGGCCATTATTTCCAGGGTGGCCGCCAGTTCTAAGGTTATTTCCCGCGGAGTCAGCACGGCGTCCGCCGTGATATCCTCTATCCCGATCTCGGCTCGCCAGTCGCCGTCCCGTTCGTTCAGCGCTGCCCGCAAAGCCGGGATCCGCTCCGTGGCGATGGTAAAACCGCCGGCCGCCTTATGCCCGCCCCAATTTTCCAGATCGGCGGAGCAGGCGCTCAGCTCGCCCACGACCGAATAGCCGCTCAGGCCGCCGCGAGCCGAGCCCTTGGCCCGCGCGCCTTCCTCCGCGATAAGGTATACGGGGCGGCGGTATATTTCCGTTATCTTAGAGGCCACAATGCCGATAACGCCATGCGGCCAGTCCGGGGAGGAGCGGACGATGACCGGCGGCAAATCGCCTTGCTCCAGTTCCGCGCGCACTTCGTCCACGATCCGCTGTTCCACTTCCCGACGGGCGGTGTTTTCGCGGCTCAGTTCCCGCGCGTAAGCCTGCGCTTCCTCGTCGTCTTGGGTGATAAAAAGTTCCAAGGCCCGGCGAGCCGTATCCATGCGCCCGGCGGCGTTGACGCGCGGCGCGGCGAGAAAAGCTATCTGCCCCGCGGTGGGTTTTTTATCGCTCAGATTACATTCCGCCAGCAGCGCGCGCAGACCGGTATGTTCCGTGCGCGCCATCTGCTCCAGACCCAATTTGACCAAAACGCGGTTTTCCCCGCTCAGCGGCACTATATCCGCGATGGTGCCGAGGGCGACCATATCCAGCCAGACGTTTTCCGGCCGGCGTGCCTCCGGAGACGTCAAACGGGCGTAGATGGCCTGGACGAGTTTGAACGCCACCCCGACGCCGGCTAAATAGCCGAAAGGATAACCGGAATCAACGCGCGGATTTAAAATACCGACCGCCTCCGGCAATTCCGCCTCCGGCTCATGGTGATCGGTGATAATGAGGTCGACCCCCAACTCCTTGGCCAGCCGGGCTTCGGCGACGGAAGTGACGCCGCAGTCCACGGTGAGGATCAGCGCCACTTTCTGCTCATGGCATTTTCTGACAGTATCCGCGCGCAGCCCGTAGCCCTCGCTCCGCGTGGGGATGTAGGCGATGGCGTCCAGGCCCGAATCCCGCAAAACATGATAAAGCATGGCGACGGAGGTGACCCCGTCCACGTCGTAATCCCCGTGGATGAGCAGTTTTTCCCGCCGCCGCCGGGCCAGCTCCAAGCGGGCAATGATTTTGCCCATATCCTGAAATAAAAAAGGCGAGTGCAAATCGCCGGGGGTCACCGCCAGATAATCCAGCGCCGCGCGCGCCTCTTTGATGCCGCGCCGGGCCATGATCGCCAGAGCGGCCGGCGGAACGCCTTCAGCGGAAAACGCCGCGCCGCCTGTTTTTTCCGCCGCCGGCAAGAGCCAGCGCCGCCTGATCTGGCCGTTTAATTCATTTTCTTTCATAAACTATTCGTCATTCCCCCCGCTCATCCGGCGCCGGAGATTCCGCCGCCGCCGGCTCCTCCGCGTTCCCGGCTTCCGGCGCGGATTCCCTGAGCGAGACGACGACGGCGGCGTCCTCATCCTTAGGCCGCGCTTCTTCCGTTTTGCCGGTACGGCGCGAGCGCCATTTATCCCGCAGGGATTTATACAGCACCAGGCAAAACATCAGCAAAGCGCCCGCCAGCACCGAGCAAAAAATGACCACCGCCAGCGGCGTGTCCGCCGTCCACAAAATAAAGCTCACGGAAACGGTCGCGGCGTTTTGCACCGTAAAAATCACCACGGCCAAAGCGATAATAATCGCTAAAATCAGACCTATACCCGCCATAAATCAGCCCTCCGCCTTAACGACTTGCCTGCCCTGACAGTATATCATAAGCTGGCGATGATTCATAGCCGCCCCAGATTTTTTTAACCGAACCGCGCTCCGGGCTCAAGGCGGCGCCCCCGGGCAAAATCCGCCGCCGCCATGCTTTTGCGCCCGGCCGGCTGCACGGTCATGATCTCCAGAGCGCTGCGCCCGGTGGCGCACAGGATCCCGCTCTCCCCCAGACGGAGGATCTCCCCCGGTCCGGCTGCCCCGAGTGCTTCTTCCGCCCGGACCTCGGCCGCCCAGACTTTTATCGTCTCGCCGCGCAGCTGGGTAAACGCGCCCGGCCACGGCCGCAAAGCCCTGACGCGGCGGGCCAGACTGACGGCGTCTTCCGGCCACCGCAGCCGCTCGTCGCTCCGCTCCAGCCGCGGGGCGCAGGTGACGCCTTCTCCCTGAGGCCGCGCGGTCAGGCCGCCGCGCCCTAGACGGCGCAGCGTTTCCGCCAGCAGCGCCGCGCCTAAGCGCGCCAATTTGTCGTGCAAAGCGCCCATATCCTCGCCGGGGAGGATCGGGCAGGCTTCCTGCAGCAAAATATCGCCCGTATCCATGCCGGCGTCCATGCGCATGGTCGTCACCCCGGTCTCGGTCTCCCCGTTGAGCAGCGCCCATTGGATCGGCGCCGCGCCGCGGTACAGCGGCAAAAGCGAAGCGTGCAGATTCACGCAGCCGCCCGGCGGCAGAGCGAGGATCTCCGGCGGCAGTATTTGCCCGTAAGCCACCACGGCGATCAGTTCCGGGCGCAGGGCGCGCAGGGCCTCCGCCCCCTCCCGCGAGCGAGCGGGCTGGAAAACCTCGATCCCGGCCGTCAGGGCCAGTTCTTTGACCGCGCTCTCTTTCAGGCGGCGGCCCCGGCCGGCGGGCCGATCCGGCTGGGTGAAAACCCCGGCGACCTCGTGCCCGGCGCCGATAAGCGCCCGCAGGCTCACGGCCGCGAATTCCGGCGTCCCCATAAACACAATTCTCATCGCTAATAATGACCTTTCATAACGGATCGACGTCCAGGCTGAGCCGGATCCCCCCGGCCGCGCTCTCCCGGTAAAAAGCGGCGACGCCTCGGTGGGCCGCCTGGCGCAGTTCCCCCGGATCGCGCCCCTGTAAGATGATCTGCCAGCGGTACTCGTTTTTCAGGCGGGTGAGAACGGCCGGCGCCGGCCCGAACAGGCGCAGGAGCGGGTGGGCGGCGGTCAGTTCCGTTTGCAGACAGGCGGCCAGAACGACGGCGGCCTTGACGGCGCGGGCTTCGTCGGCCTGGAAAATCATCAGGCGCAGCATATGGGCAAAAGGGGGATAGCGGCGCTCGCTCCGGTAGGCCAGCTCTTCCCGCGCGAAAAGCTCATAATTATAATCCGCGGCGCACAGGACCGTGCGGTCGTCCGGCGCGTAGGTCTGCAATATCACCGCGCCTTCCCGCCGCCCACGACCGGCCCGGCCGGCGACTTGGGTGAAAAGCTGGAAAGCCCGTTCCCGGGCGCGGAAATCCGGCATGTTGAGCAATTGATCCGCCGCGACGACGCCGACCAGAGTTACATACGGAAAATCCAGACCTTTGGCCAGCATTTGCGTGCCGATGAGAATATCCGCCTCCCGCCGGCGAAAACGGGCGACGATCTCCTCCGGCCCCCGGGCCTCCGCGGCGGCGTCGCGATCCAGCCGCAGCGCCCGCGCCTGAGGCCAGAGTTCCCGCACCGCTTCTTCCACTTTCTGGGTGCCCTGGCCGAAATAACGGATGTAGCGGCTGCCGCAGCGCGGGCAGTTTTTGACCGGCGTTTCCCGGTGGCCGCAGTAATGGCAGCGGAGGACGTCCGCTTTTTGGTGAAAAGTGAGGGCCACGTCGCAGCGCGGGCAGGAAACGACGTGCCCGCATTCGCGGCAGAGAATGAAGGTGGAATAGCCGCGGCGATTGAGAAAAAGGATTGCCTGTTCGCCGCGGGCCAGCGTCTCCGTGAGCGCGTCGCGCAAAGGGAGCGATAAAACGCTGTTGTTGCCGGTGGCTAATTCCTGTTTCATATCCGCCACCGTGACGCGCGGCATGGGTTTTTGATTGTAGCGGGCCGGCAAGGAAACGCGGGCGATCTGCCCGCGGGCGGCGGCGGCGTAAGCTTCCAGCGAAGGGGTGGCGCTGCCGAGGAGGACCAGCCCGCCCGGCAGACGGCGGCGAGCGACGTCGCGGGCGTGATATTTGGGGTTTTCTTCCTGTTTGTAAGCGCCGTCGTGTTCCTCGTCCACGACGATGAGGCCGAGGCGGGGAAAAGGGGCGAAAACGGCGGAACGGGCGCCGACGACTATTTGCAGTTCCCCGCGCAGGCATTTTTCCCAGATGGCGAGCTTCTCTCCCGGCCGGAGCCCGGAGTGGACGACGGCGACGACGGCGCCGAAATGGGCGCTGAAAAAAGCGGCGATCTGGGAAGTGAGGGAAATTTCCGGCACGAGGATGATGGCCTGCATCCCTTTAGCTAAAACCTCGGCGGCGGCCCGGCCGTAAATCACCGTTTTACCCGAACCGGTCACCCCGTGCAGGAGAACGGTGCCCTGCCCCCCCTCCCAGGCTTCCCCGGCGCGCCGCCAGGCGTCCGCCTGGGCTGGCGTCAGCGGCGGGGAGGCTATCGCCCCCGGGGCCGAGCCGGCCGCCGGCCGGCCGGTCAGCCCCGGGGGCGCCGAGGTCCAGCCGGCCGGCCCGCGGCCGGCTGGACCCGCGGGCGCCGGAAGGGGCCCGGCCTCCCCGAGGCCGGGCCGCTCCGGCGCTATCCCCCCCGCCGCTGACGCCAGGCCGGCGCCGTCAGGCGCCGGCGCGGCGCGCCTGCCCGGGAAACGGACTTCCCGTCTGAGTAGCCCTGCCGCCTCGCACTCCCGCAAAAAAGCGGCGTCCACCCCGGAGCGGCTCATCAGCACTTTCGCCGCGAGTTCCCCGCGGCGGCTCCGGCGCAGACAGCCCCGCACCAAGGCCCGCCGTTCGTCCGCCGCTTCTTCGGCGGCGGACGCGGCGTCCCCGTCTACCGCCCACGCCCCGGCCGGGCTGTACCACAGCTCTCCTTTTCCGCGCAAAAACGGCCAGACCGCCCGCAGACTCAGGGCCAGCGGGCAAATAGTCGTCTCGGCCAGCCAAACCGCCAACGCCAGGATATCCGGCGGCACCAGCGAATCTTCCTCCAGCACGGCGCTGAGGGGGCGCGGCGTAAAATCCGCGTCCGCCGGCAGTTCCTCCCGCAAGGCCGCGACCAGCCCGCGCACCTCCCGGTTTTTCAGCGGCGCCTGCACGATCGCTCCCGGCCGCGCGTCCATCCCCGGCGGCACAATATAGTGAAAACTTTCGTCCAGCCGCCTGTTCGGCACGTCAAGCAGCACTTCCGCGTATAAAGTCAAGAGATCAAACCTCTCAGTTCCGACAAATCCAGCTCCCGCTCCTCCGCCTGCCCTCTTAGCAGGCGCATCGTTACCCAATAGTTGCGCTCGCTCCTCTCCTCCGCCCGGTATTCCGGCCCCGCCCGCTCCCGGTAATCGCGCCGGATCGCCCCCAGCCGCAGATTGCGCTCCACTTCCTCCATCAGGCGCGGGGTCACGCCGCGAGCGGCCAGTTTCCCCCGCAGCCCGGCGGCCAGCGCGTCATAAGGCGGATTTTCGATGGCGCCGGTCCTGTGATCGAAAAACAGGTCCTCGCCCCGCGGCAGTTCCGGCAGCAATAAGCGCTCCTCCACGGATTCCGCGATATAAAAATAGTAAATATCCTTGACCGCCCGGCCGCCGCCGCGGCGGAGCAAACGGCCCAGCCGCTGTATGCGCTGGCGCGGCGCCGAGGTGGAGGCGACGATGATCCCGGCGTCCGTGTCCGGAATATCCAGCGGCAGCAAACCAGGGCCAGCGCTTCCCCGTCCCGGTAGGCGTCCAGCGCCCGCCGTTTTTCCTCATCGCTCATCTCGCTGTGATAACGGCAGATCCGGCCCCCATACACCGGGAGCAGCGCGGCGTACAGCTCGTCCGCCATTTCGATCCTTTCCAGGAAAAAAATCACCCGGCTGCCGGCCGGCTGCCGCTTGGCCAGCTCCACCGCGCACAGGACCCGCGTCCGCGCCAGATAGACTATTTCTTTGCGCCGAAACATCAAGAAACGCACCGCGCTCGCCAGAGAGCCTATTTCATTTTTTTGGGCGGCCAGCCGGTTCAGACAGGCCAAAAACTTATTCCCGGACAGGGCGCGCAGAAACGGGCATTTTCTCAGCAGCTTTTTGGTAATGGCCCTCAGTTTTTCCGTCAGTTCTTCATAATCACCCGCTTCCGCCTCCGTAAAGGCCAGACCGACGCCGTGCGCCGCAAAATCAGCCACGACGCGCGCCGCCGCCGCTTCCCGGATATCGTAGCCGTAGATCTCCCGCCCGAGCGCCGGGACGATTACGTTCTCATAGCGCTCGCAATCCGGCGTCGCGGAAAGACCGAGGGCGAAATAATTGTCCGGGCCGGCCAGAGGGAGGAAATCGAAGACATGGGCGTTTTCCTCGCTGCCGAGACGGTGACATTCGTCGCCGATGAGAAAAACCGCGCGCCCCGCCGCGAAATCCGCCGCGATATGCCGGGCGGCGCAGAGACGAGCCGTATTGACGACATAGACCGTGAATTTCCGGCTGCTTTCTTTGACCGCCCCCGAGCATATTCCCACCTCGGCGCGGGCGGCGCCGTAAATTTTGACGATGGCCTCCGCCCACTGCGCGGCCAGAAAAACCTTAGGCACGACGACCTTAACGCGCAGATCCGTCCGGAGGCGCTCCTCCAAGGCCCTGACCGCCATGAGAGCCATGACCGTTTTGCCCGCGCCGGTAGCGACGTGGGCTATACCGCGCCCGCCGGCGGCCAGCCAGGCGGCGAGACATTCTTCCTGCCACGGAAAAGGGTTTATCATAGCGCAGTTTCACCGTCAAGCGGTCTGCCCTCGGTATTGTAGGTCACGCTAAACACCATATTGGCCAGCCACTTCTTGAATGAAGTTCCGTACATAACGTAAAAGACCCGTCCCTCAAGGCCGCTAATTTGTGCAGTCGCTGACTGCACAACTGAGACTGGCGGTTTTGCGGGCTTTTGGAAACCATCGCTTTCAGTTGCTTCAAGTCCTTTGCTCCAAAAAGCGCGAGCAGTTTCTGACAATGGATAACAGATACCATCTTGTTCCATATTGCCTGATTGGGAATGCTCCGGCAGAATTCCATACCATTCGCTCATCCCAACACCTCATCATAATAGCGGTCGTCATTCCAGCACAAAGGATTCGTTTGGATATATTCAGCGATTTCATTGTAAGATTCGTCGTCGCGAATGATGCGTTCGTGGTAATTGCGCTGCCAAATAGAATAACCGATTTGTTTCGTCGCGCCGATTTTGAACCCGCGTATGATTGAGCCGATTGAACGCGGAATTATATGTTGATAGGCATTTTTAAGGGGTTGCGCCGGTAGGGGTTCAAAATTTTGAACCCCTGCAGATTCATCCACATGTGCGGTGATTTCAATAATACCATGTATATGATTCGGCATGACAACAAAATCATGCAACCGAACATTCGGGAAATGTTCAGTAATTGACAACCAACAACCCCTGACGATTTCACCGTTGTTGTTTAATTCGATTATGCCATTATTAATATGCCCCAATAGGTGTTTTCGGTTATTTACACAAATCGTAACAAAATACAGCCCATTTTGTGAATAATCATATCCCTTTAGCCGCATAGATTTGCGGTGGCGGATGTTGGAATTATATACCATCGCCCAGCACCTCCGCCAGCAAGCCGTCTGTTTCGCGCTCCAAGGCGCGGATATCGGCGATGATGTCCGCGATGCCCCAGATGCCCCAGATGACGACACGATTTGGTTGTAGGTTTGATTGTTCATGCTATTAATTATAGCATATATCCGCATATTTTTCCATCGGGGGCGATTGCCGAGGCGGTTAGTGAGGCACAATTCGTGGCCGTTGAAAAAATAAAATAAAAGCACGTTTCAAAATTCGCACTTTACTTTTAGGCAAATTCGTGCCATAATATAGTTAACACTGCATTGTCCAAAAAATAGATTTGTTAAATGATGAGAAATGAGAGAATAAGTAAAATCACGGATCATTATTCAGTTGATCTTTGCCGCAAAAGGAGTGAAATGGATAATTCAACAGTTGACCTCAAAAAAAATATGCGCCGCTGTTTAGTGCTTCAACTTGCCGCCATGGTTTGTTATGTGATGGTAATTCAAGGCTGGCCGGTCCCGGCAAGTCACGCGGCAGCGCTGCTTATTTCATTTTTTGGGTTTTTTCAGCTGTTCAAAGTAATGGATATGGAGCAGAACCCTATTGCCTTAAGCGTGACTTTCGCGTTTTTATATTGGCTGATTGGGGGATGCTTTTGGATACCGTATCTTTCTTCGATGATACGAAATTTCTTCAGATATGTAGTTTTCGTATAGATTGAGGGGTGAACAATTTGGCAGTTATATTATTCGCACTCATTTCGTTTGATTTTGGGACGGGTAGAGGTTCAAAATTTTGAACCCCTACAGTGATGGGGATGGATTCCGGCATAAAGCCGGAATGACGGGGAAATACTGCCATGGAAAAGGCTTGATCATTTGGTTCAGTTTACCTGAACAACGCAGGTTTTCGCTTTTGAGTCCGCGCCTGCGGGTGTCGCTGTAATATTCACTTTTCCGGCGGCGACGGCCCGGAGCACGCCGTTCTTATCCACGGTCACGATCCCGCTGTCGCTGCTTTTCCAGATGATGTTCCGCTCGGAGGTGTTCGCCGGGAAAAACTCGACGCCCAGCTGCCGCGTTTCTCCCACTTTCATACGTTCGTAAGACGCACTGAGCAGTATATATGACAGGCTGACCGGTTTGACGCGGACTGTGACGGCGCAGACCGCGGTTTTTTGGCCGTCCGCGGTTTTTACGGTAATGACGGTCTCTCCCGGGGCCGCGGCTGTGACCACGCCCAGGTCGTCGACTCTGGCGACGGCGGGGTTGGCGCTGGTCCAAGTCATTTTTCTGTTCGCCGCGCCGCGGGGGGCCACATGGGCGACGAGCTGGAGCGTATCCCCGGTCTCCAGCGCTTCGGCCGCGCGGCTGAACGTGACGCCGGTCACCGCTTTATTCACGGCGTCCGCGTTGAGTTTTATGAAAACCGGGTCGCCCGTAAGGCTGATGGCGCCGCCGGCGACGGTTGTTTCCTTTTCGTCCCAGGAAACGACTGCCATTTTAGTGACGTTCATGGACGGCGGGAAGGTAAACGCGGCCGCCGCCGTTTCCGCCAGATCCCGGCTGGTTTTGGCCCAGAGGACGTAAAGATAATCACCGGCCGCCGCCGAGTGGAAGGCGCCGCCGCCGACAGTCGCCGGCAGGTTCAGCCGGGCGGTTTCAGCCGCGTCGTATTTCCGTTCGTCCAGCATCCGGCTCACAGTGCGCCAGCCGATCCCCGACTCGTGCATACGCAATTCGCCGCTGCCGGGGGCGGCGGGGATCGGCCCGTAAAAACCTTTGTAATCGTATTCCTGGCCGTTTTCGCTTAATTCCTTGAAATCCCACGGACTATATGGGTAAATAGCGCTGACGCCGTTCTGCTGGGCGGTCACGGCCATCTTGATCAGGTAATTCCGCTGCGACTGCTCCGAGCCGATAAACTCGCCCACCCGCTTGCTGGGGGTATTGGTCTCGGTGATGATGATCTCCTTGGCGGGATATTTCAGGCCGTCGTAACCGTATTTTTTCAGCAAATCGGCGTACAGGCCGTTTTGGCGGACTACGGCGTCTACGGCGGCGTCCGAGTGGCGGAAATAGGTGAACCCCGGCCCGCTCCATTTTTGCAGATAATACATAGGATAGATATGGTAACTCAGGCAGTCGAACCAGGCGCCGCCCGTGTAGGGATATGCGGCCGTGACCTTGCCGCCGTCGGGGTTGTCGGTGTTGCGCAGGATGGCGTCGAGAAAACTCGCGTAGCCGATGCCGCCCACACAGATGAAAGCGTCGGGATCGACCGATTTGATCACTTCGTATGAAACCCGCAGCATCCGGATATAGCTTTGGATCGGGGCGTGAAAATTCGCCAGAAGCTGCGGGTCGGGATCCGCGTCCCACCAGTTGCCTTCCTCGCCGGGCCCGCTTTCGGCGCGCATGGGCGCATAGGTAAAATCAGGCTCGTTTTTTATTTCCCAAAATTTTACATAGCCCTTGTAGCGCAGGGCGACATTGTATACATATAAAGCATAATAATTCTGGTCGTTGACGGGCGTTCCGTTCTCCCCCTGATCCCAAATGGGCTCATAGAGGTTTTCGTAGGATTCGGACGGCACGCCGGGAATATACTGTTTTCGCTCGCGGTGCTGATCCGAGGGGCGGTCGCCGATAAAGACCACGTTGTTTTTCGCGCCGGCGCGCTCATAATGCTCGAAGGCGCTGACCCGGATATCGTAACCGTACGTTTCCACAAAATCCTCGTACAGCGCGGGACGCAAACTGGTGACGCCCACGCCTTCCCAGCCGCGGCGCTCGCTGCCTGTCAGGATGTCCGCGATATCTTCGTCCCGCCAGTTTTGGTTGAGCCACTGCATGTTCGAGCCGTAGAGAAAATACCCGTCATATTTGTTGGTCCGGGTATTGGCGCTATCGCCCTCCTGCGGCGCGGCCGTTTCCCCGGGTTTTCCGGTATCCGCGTAGACCATATCCGCCGGCACGCAGGCGCAGACGCCAAAAAACAGCGCCCCCAGACTCAGGGCCGCGATGCAGATCCATTTATGAATTGATTTTGTTTTCATCGTGAAAATAACCCGTCAATTACTCGGCGCTCTCGGCGCTGAGACCATTATAGCACATGTCCGCAGGTTAAGTAAACACTTTTTTCCATCAAGTGTGCGGCAAGAAAATGGTCTCTCTCTCCCTCGCCGCCGAGTTTACCGGCATGAAGCCGGAATGACGGCGGGCATTGTTTTCCGCCTTTAAAAATGCTACAATATCTACGGCGGCATCCATATGGATCATATGGATCAGATGGGAGGCGGAGCGGATGCTGACAGAAAAAAAACAAAAAACCTTGACCTTGCCGCGGCTTAACCGCCTGCAACCGACTCTGGAAAGCACGGCGCTGAAGATCATGGAGGAGTCGGGGGAACTGGCGCAGGCTATCGGCAAATTCCGGGGACTGAGCGGCGAGACGCGGCGGGTGGACGAACGGGAAGCCATGCGGCTGGTGGCGCTGGAACTGCTGGACGTCGCCCAGACGGCGGTGACGATGATGTTTGTTTTAGAGGAACAGTATCAGATCAGCGTGGAAAACATAATCCGGGAACATTTGGAAAAATTGCGCGCCAGAGGTTATTGTGATTAATAGGATACCTCTAAATACTCAGAATCGATGCCTCCGCCAGCAATTTTCCCGTCAGGCTAGGCGGAGGAAGGAGGCATACCCGTTGCGGTATGGTGACTGACGACAACTGAGACTGGCCGCTTCAGCGGTCATAGTCGAAGGAGTGCGAAAGCCGCGGCGCGTATGCGGCGCGGTCGTACAACGACGCCTGACGGGAAAAGGGCGGCGGAGGCGCGATGAATGAGTGTTTAGAGGTGTCCAGACGGAGGTCTGTTTGTACGACTTAAATGATTTGAATCCGGTGCAGCGGGAAGCGGTGACGGCCGGGGCCGGACCGCTGCTTTTACTGGCCGGGGCCGGCAGCGGCAAGACGCGGGTTTTGACGTACCGCATCGCGCATCTGATCGCCGGCGGCGAGGCGCCCTGGCGCATTTTGGCCATAACTTTCACCAATAAAGCCGCCAAAGAAATGCGCGGCCGGATCGAGAATCTCGTGGGCTCCGAGAGCAAAGGCCTGTGGATCGGCACGTTTCACGGGATCTGCCTGCGGATCCTGCGGCGGGAGATCGCCCTGCTCCCTCCTTATACGAACGAGTTTGTCATCCTGGACGCGGCGGATCAGCTCGCTCTCGTCAAAGAAGTCCTGCAAAAACTGAATATCGACGCCGACAAGATCGGGCCGCGCGCTTTTGCCGCCGCCGTCAGCAGCGCGAAAAACCGCCTGCTCACCCCGGGCGCTTACGCCGCCGAACTCGGCGCGAACCCTTTTGACCGGCAGGCCGCAGACGTCTATCAGGAATACCAGCGCCGGCTGACCGCCGGCAACTCCTTGGATTTTGACGATATGATCATGCTGACTTTGCGCCTATTTCGGGAAAACCCGGATGTGCTGGCCCGTTATCAGGATAAGTTCCGCCATGTGCTGGTCGATGAGTATCAAGACACCAATCACGCCCAATACACGCTGGTCAAACAACTGGCGGCCGGGCACGGCAGCGTCTGCGTGGTCGGGGACGACGATCAGTCGGTTTACGCCTGGCGCGGCGCCGACATCACCAACATCCTGGAGTTTAACCGTGATTATCCGCAGGCGCGCGTGCTGAAACTGGAGCAAAATTACCGTTCGACCGGCAAGATCCTGGCGGCCGCCAACGCGGTCGTGCGCCACAACACCGAGCGCATGGATAAAAAACTCTGGACCGACAACGATCCCGGCGAGAACGTATTCCTCTATCTGGCGGACGACGGGCGCGAGGAGGCGCGTTTTGTCGCCGGCGTCGTCAGGAAAATAATGGATGAGGAAGGGCGGCGTTATAACGATTTCGCCGTGCTCTACCGCACAAACGCCCAGTCCCGTTTGCTGGAAGAATCGCTGATGCGGGAGGGGATCCCGTACCGCATTTTTTCGGGCGTCAAGTTTTACGAGCGCAAAGAAATCAAGGATATCATCGCGTATTTACGGCTTTTGTGCAATCCCGCCGACACGGTCAGTTTTCGCCGCGTGGCCAATGTGCCTCGGCGCGGGATCGGCGCCGGCACGCTGGACAAAGTCCTGCTCTACGCGGACGAGCAGAACATGCCGGTCCTGGAGGCCCTGACCGAGGCGCCTTATATCCCGGATCTGCGCCCCAAAGCCGTCGCGGCGGTCGAGGCTTTTCTCGCGCTGATCCAGTCTCTGCTCCGGGAATGGGACGGCGGCGGCGTTACGGCTCTGGTGGAGCTGATTTTGCGGCGCACCGCTTATCTCGAGCAACTGACCGGCGCTCAGAAAGAGGAAGAAGAAGCGCGGCGGGAAAATATCAAGGAATTTCTTTCCCTGACGACGGAATACGACGCTTCCGGCCCGGAGGAACCTTTGCTGGGCGGGTTTTTGACGCAGGTCGCCCTAGTCGCGGAGATCGACAGCCTGGATGAGAGCGAGAACGCGGTGAAACTCATGACCATGCACAGCGCCAAGGGCCTGGAGTTTCCGGTGGTTTTCGGCGTCGGGATGGAGGAGGGGATTTTTCCGAGCGGAAAAAGCATCATGGAGGACCGGCTGGAGGAGGAAAGGCGCCTGTGTTATGTGACGATTACCCGGGCGCGGGAAAGGCTGTATTTCACTCATGCCCGGCGCCGGCTGATTTTCGGCCGGGAAAACAGATACGAGCCCTCGCGCTTTCTGGCGGAATTGCCCATGGAATATATAAGCGCCGGCGAAGCGGCCGGGCCTAGCTGGGGGGCGGGAGAAGAAAGCTATGGCCGCGGTTTTGGCGGTTTTGGCGGCTCGCGCTCCGGCGGCGGGGACTGGCGGCGGCAGGGAGCGGTGGTCGCCGCGCGTGACCCCGGGACCTTTGACATCGGCGACCGGGTGGAGCATCCGACTTTCGGCCCCGGCATCGTCTCTTCCGTGCGCGGGGCAGGCGCGGCGGCGCTGATCAAAGTGATTTTCCGTCAGGGAGTAAAAACCCTCGAAGCCGGTTACGCGAAATTGGAAAAAATAGAATGAAGGGGATTTTGCGGCGATGGACGAAAAAGCTCGGCTGGAAGAATTAAAAGAAATATTGGAGCGCGCCAATCACGAATATTATGTCCTGGACAGCCCCGCCATGACGGACGCGGAATATGACCGGCTGCTCCGGGAACTGCGCGCTATCGAGGAGAGGCGCCCGGAGTGGGTGACGCCTGATTCGCCGTCACAGCGGGTCGGCGGCGCCGCGGCGGAGCAATTCGTCAAAGTGCGGCATAAAGAAGCGCTGCTCAGTTTGGATAACGCCTTTGACGCGGCGGATCTGCGCGAGTTTGACCGGCGGGTGCGCGCGGTGGCTCCGGCGGCGCGGTATGTGGTGGAACTGAAGATAGACGGTCTCACCGTGGCCCTTTCTTATGAAAACGCCGCCCTGACGCGGGGGGCGACGCGGGGCGACGGGGAAACCGGCGAGGAGATCACGGGCAACGCGCGGACTATTCGCTCCGTCCCGCTCAAACTGCGCGTCGCCGCCGGGGAGCCGGCAGCGCCCGTGGACGTGCGCGGCGAAGGTTTCATGCCCAAACGCTCTTTTGCCGACCTGAATCAGGAGCGGGAAGCGGACGGTCAGCCGCTGTTCGCCAATCCGCGCAACGCGGCGGCGGGTTCGCTGCGCCAGTTGGATCCCGCGGTCACGGCGCGGCGCAAACTGGATTTTTTTGCCTACCAATTATTGGAAGCCGAGGGCTGGGGCGTGACCTCGCAGACGGAAGTGTTGGCGCGGCTGAGGCAGTGGGGATTCAAGGTCAATCCGGAGTTCCGCGTTTTTGCCGATATTGAGGCCGTGATCGACTATTGCCTGGAGATGGCGGATAAAAAACACGGTTTTACTTACGATATCGACGGGCTGGTCGTCAAGGTCGACGATTTCGCGGCGCAGCGGGCGCTGGGTTTTACCTCTAAAAGCCCCCGCTGGGCCATAGCGTATAAATTCCCGGCGGAACAGGCGGAGACCGTGCTGCGGGCGATCGAGATCAACGTGGGCCGCACCGGGGTCTTAACGCCGACCGCCGTGCTGGAGGACGTTTTGCTGGCCGGCAGCGTCGTGGGCCGCGCCACTTTGCATAATTTGGATAATATCCGGGCGAAAGATATCCGCATCGGCGATCATGTGGTGATCCACAAGGCGGGGGACATCATCCCGGAGGTCTTGCGCTCTCTGCCGGATAAGCGCGGCGGCGCGGAAACGGTGTTCGAGATGCCGGAGGAATGCCCGGCCTGCGGCGGCAAGGTGACGCGCAAGGCCGGCGAAGCGGCGCATCGCTGTGAAAACCCCGCCTGCCCGTCCCGGCAACGGGAAGCGCTCATTCACTTTGTTTCCCGGGACGCGATGAATATCGACGGTCTGGGGCCGGCTGTGCTGTGGCAGCTGCAGGCGGAGGGTCTGGCGCGCGACGCCGGCGACCTTTACGCGCTGGAGGAGGAAAAACTGACGACTCTGGAGCGCATGGGGAAAAAATCGGCTCAAAATTTGCTGCGCGCCATAGAAAGCAGCAAGCAGCGCGGTCTGGGGCCGTTACTCTTCGCGCTGGGGATCCGCAACGTGGGGGTCAAGGCCGCCAAGACGCTGGCCGCGAGTTACGGCAGTCTGGAGCGCCTGCGGCAAGCTACGGCGGAGGAATTGCAGAGCCTGCCGGACGTGGGCGGGATCATGGCCCAAAGTATCACGGATTTTTTCCGCGATAAGCAGCAGCTGGAGCTGATCGCCAAACTGGAGCGAGCCGGGGTGCTGACGACGGAAAACGCCGCCGCCGCCCCGCGCGGCGAGCTGCTGGCCGGACAGACGGCGGTGGTCACGGGCACGCTCACCCGCTGGAAAAGGCAGGAAGCGGAGGCGCTGATCGAGATGAACGGCGGCAAGACGTCTTCCTCCGTCAGCAAAAACACCTCTTTTGTCCTTTGCGGCGAAAACGCCGGTTCCAAATTGGATAAAGCCCGGGCGCTGGGCGTGCCGGTGTACACGGAAGAAGAATTCGCGGCGATGATCCAGGGAATAAGTGTTGTCAAGGGGTTTTGAAGTCAAAAATCAAAAAAGCTCAGTTTATCAAAGCGTCTATCACGTCCATTGCCTCGTCAAAATCGCTGTGCAGAAGGCATTCGGAGATTCTGCGGAGCGCGGCGCGGGTGTCAGGCTTTCGGGCGTATTCTTTCAGCGTGGAAATCGCCGCGTCCGCCGCCGCGCTGTCGTATTCCGCGCAGGCTTGCTTGAGAATCCGAAGCCCTTCACCCAAAAGCGCCGCGTCCGCCGAAGCGTCCGTATCGCCCGGCGTATCCGCTTCATCCGCCGCACTGAGCGCAAATGCTTCAAGCATGGCGACAAAACTTTCGGCGTTGGCCGCTATAAAGGCGCTGTCACCGTCCCGGCCCGCCTTTTCCAGCCGGGCCGCCAACGCGGATTTTTCCGCTTCCCCGATGTTTGCCAATGCGGATTTCATCGCGTGGGCGGCGGTCGTAAACAGCTTGAGGTTCCCGTCCCGCGCCGTTTCCCCCAGCGTCACAACCGCTTTCGCGGCGTCGCCTCTAAAGATTTCAAGAAGCCTCGGATCGCTTCCCGGTTTGGCCGCCGCATCTTGAATCGGCATTGCGGTAATTGTCGCCGCTTCTCTTTTGTGCCGGTCGCGGACGAACTTGTTCAAAGCGGCGTTCAGCTGCCTGATGTCAATGGGTTTGGATATGAAGCCGTCAAACCCGTTTTCCATAAACATCTTGTCGCTGCCCGTTATCGCGTTTGCCGTCAGCGCCACAATCGGGGCGCCGTAGCCAAACTCGCGGAGCTTTCGCGTCGTCTCCACACCGTCCATTTCGGGCATCATGTGATCCATAAAAATCACATCGTAAGAAGCGCCGTCTTTTATTTTGTCCAGAGCCGCGAAACCGCCGGACGCCGTTTCGATTTTCAGGCCGTAAACCGCCATCAGGCCGTGCGCGACGTAGAGGTTCACGTCCACGTCGTCCACGATCAAAACGCTTCCGTAAGGCATCGGCTCGCGGATGATCTGCGCGTTCGCGCCCTGCCGGTCGCGCATGAACGCAAAATCGCGAATGCTTCGCGCCAGTTCCGCGCCGACGATCGCGCCGCCCACCGGTGTTTGGGGCAGCGTCACCGTGAACGCGCTGCCTTTGCCGTATTCGCTTTCCACATCAATTTCGCCGCCCATCATCCGCACAAGGCTGCGGGTTATGCTCATGCCAAGCCCGGTTCCTTCCGTGGCGCGGTTCGCTTCGTCGTTAAATCGCGCGTATTCGCTGAACAGCCGATCCAAATCCTCCGGCTTCATGCCCTGTCCTGTGTCCGCCACACGAAAAACCAAAGACACGCCGCCGTCCGCTTCGTTTGATTCGTTTGACTTCACCGAAAGCGTCACGCTTCCGCTCTCGGTGTATTTGAAGGCGTTGGACAGAATGTTGGTGAGGATTTGCTTGATGCGAAGCTCGTCGCCGAACAACCGCGCCGGCACGTTTTCTTCCACATCAAGAAAAAACTCTATGGGTTTGCTCCCGATCCTGAAAATATTCAATTGCACCGCGTCGTTTATCATGCTCGGCACGTCGTACTCCGCCGGGCGGATCTCGAACTGCCTCGTCTCTATTTTTGACAGGTCGAGTATATCGTTGATGATTCCGAGAAGCCCGTGAGCGGAGCTTCGGATTGTATCTATTGCCTTTGTCAAATCTGCGGGCATGTCGCCGCGCTGGAGCCAAATCTCGGCGACGCCGATAATCGCGTTCATCGGCGTGCGGATTTCATGGGACATGGTGGCCAAAAATCGCGATTTCGCGCGATTCGCGTTTTCTGCGTCCATCTTGGCCGTGACAGTTTCCGTAATGTCCGTTATCTCGATAAACATGCCGTCCGTGTCGCCCACGAGCCTGTCCGAGAGTATTTTGAAATAATGGGTTTCTCCGGCGACGACGATCTCTCGAGTATCCGTCCAAAATCCATCGGCGTCAAGGATGTCCGCGAACATCATTTCCATGCTTTTCTCTGAAAACAAATCGAGCAGCGGACGTCCGACGGTGTGTTCCGGCTCAATATCCGCGAATTTCGCCAATGGATCGGAAATATACCGCACCAGATTTTCCGTATCGACGATGACCATGTAATTCGGCGTTGTTTTCAAAAGCGAGGAGAAGGCGCTCAGTCCTTTTTCCGCCTGTCCTTCTTTTTTCGTCGAACGCCAAGACAGCGCGGCGAGGAAAAAGAAACCGTACAAAAAAAGGAGCGCGTCAATGCTCATGATCTTGAAGTCAGCTATCACGCCCGCTCTGAACACGCTCAGGAACAAAACGATGTTCACGACGATGTTTTCGAGGAAAAACGCCATGACCATTTTGAAATCCTGATACAGGCACACAATTCCGGCAATGCACAGGATTGAGATATAGAAATACTCAAAATCCGCCGTGATGTAAGCCCCGGCGATAAAGGACAGCAAAATCAGCGTGCCGGACACCAAAGGAACCGAGCGGCGGTTTTTCAGCATGATTTGCGTCAGGCACACACAGACTCCGCACCCCAAGCACATCAAAAACACCAAAACGCCGCGTTCAGCATAAAGCCCGGTGAGAAGCGACTCGCAAAGGCGCAAAACCCCATACAGCATGATGCCGAATAGCCCGGCGAAATTGGCGAAACTCCGGGTTTTCGTTATCCTTTCAGCGTTGCGATTCATGACGCGCCTCCTTCTTTTTCCGTCCGGCCCCTGCCGTCGCATCTACAAAGCCCAAACCTTCGGGAACGGCTATTTTCACGGCTCCGGGCAGCACTTTGAATGTGATTTCGGATGTCATGAACAATTCGCCGTCCATGATTACGCTCATGGGCGTTTCGCATCTGCATGACATTTCTCGAAAGCGCAAGTGCGTGAATATTTGCGGATATTTTTCAAACTGTCCGCGCGTGTATCCCGGCATAATCGAAATGGTGCGAAACCGGGAAAGGCGGTTCAAAAAAACAACGTCCAGTTCCCCGTCGTCCGGCACAGCGTAAGGGTTCGGAATGTTTCCGCCTCCGTTGAACGCTGTGTTCGCGATGTTCATATTCATATATTCACCGGATTTATCCGCGCCGTCGATTTCCACGATATAGCGCTTCGGCAAAATGGAACCGTTGATGATGCCGGTTATAGCGCCGATTTTATAAATCGCCGGTATAAAACGGCGTGTATTTTTGCCTTTATTCATCGCTTTCATTATGCCGTTCATATTCATGACCGCCCGGCTTTCCGCTCCGATGCTGCAATTGATCAGAGCGAAGCGTGAGCCGCACCGGATTAAATCCACAGGCACAGACGGCGCTTCCGAAAGGCGTTTGATGTCCCTGAAAGCGTCAAAATTCTCCGCGCCCAGCGCATTTATGAAATCATTCGCGTTACCGTAAGGAATGCTCGCAAGTTCCGCGTTCTCAAACTCCGCCATGCCGTTCAGGCAGTCAAAAAGCACTCCGTCGCCCCCTACGGCGTAAATCCTCACCGTTTCACAGTCCCGAACGCTTGCCGCGTATCTGTGTACGGCGGCCACAGCGTCACGGGGGTAACGGGATATGTAGATTTTGTATTCCGCGCGGTTGCCAACCGAAAAGCAATTTTCCACGCTGAGAAGGAAATGCTTCAAATCCTCCAGTTTAACAAAGGATTTGGGGTTTATGACGAAATAATGGCGCATGAATTCGCCGGTTTTTTTCAAGCTGTGCCGCAAGCGTGGACTTTTTTCACCGAAGATTTCAAGAGGTCTTGGATTGCTTTCCGGTTTGGCCAACCTATCCATAAACATCTTGTCGCTACCCGTTATCGCGTTTGCCGTCAGCGCCACAATCGGAGCGGCGTAGCCAAGGATTTCATTGACAGCGTCCTCGGCGCTGTCAATTTCCTTTGTAAATGCCGTGTAAACCTTAACCATTTCGTTACCTCCAAAAATATTTTTTTGAGTGATACTCGTGTTTGCGGAAAATTCAAACGCTCGTTAGTATATCATGACCTCGACCCAGAATTCGTCGGCGACGTTCAGAAACACCTCGACGATTTTTGGATCGAAAGCCGTTCCCGCGTCATTTTTGATCAATTCGACGGCTTCTTCGTGGGAAAACGGTTTTTTATAGGGACGTTCGCTGATGAGCGCGTCGTATACGTCGGCGATTGCCATGACGCGCCCCTGCAAGGGGATTTCTTCACCCGAGAGTCCTTTCGGGTAGCCTGTGCCGTTCCATTTTTCATGGTGCGCCGCCGCGAACAGCTTGGCGTGAACAAGAAAGTCGCCGCCGCCGATTTTCCCGGCGATTTTGTCAACAAGCCGCGCGCCCTCGGCGGCGTGAGCGCGGATTGCCTCGAATTCGTCTTTTTCCAACTTGCCCGGTTTATTGAGGATATGATCCGGCACGGAGATTTTGCCGATGTCATGCAGCTGCGCGGAAGGAATTACAATATTCATGTCCCAGCCGGATATTTTTTCCGCGTACAGTCCCGTGCCGAGCATGGCGGTCAGCAGTATTTCAAGGTATTTCTGCGTCCGTTCAATGTGGCCGCCCGTAATTTGGTCGCGGCTTTCCACGATGTCCGCCATGACGGAAATAATGCCGTTCTGCTGCCGGATGAGCTGTTCCGTGCGCTTTTTGATCAGCTCGTCCAAGCCGATGTGCATTTCGATATGTTTCAACAAGACAGGAGCCGAAAAGGGCTTCGTCACAAAGTCCACGGCGCCAAGCTCAAATCCCCGCACTTCAACCGCCGCGTCCGACCGGGCGGTCAGAAACATCACGGGAATCCGGCTCATCTTCGCGTCCGCTTTCAGCAGTTCCATGGCTTGGAACCCATCCATTTCCGGCATGTCCACATCGAGCAGTATCAAATCGGGAATTATTTTTTCGGCCAGCTTGAACATTTTTTGCGCCGACGGTATGGTGAACACCTTGTACGAACCTTCCAGCGCCGCTTTCGCCGTGGCGAGATTGGTGTCGCTGTCGTCAACGACAAAAATGGTTTTCACCTGCTGTCCCTCCTTTTCATTTGATTATCCGAAGCGGCAAGGCCCCCGTTGTACGGGCGCGGTTCTCCCCAAACGCATTTCGTCGCCATAACGATGTACTCGCCGCCGTCCGCCGTCCGGTGGACGAACAGGTGATAGCCCTTGCGGTATGTGTCCCAAAGAAACTCGTCGTCCGCGTCGCAGTCCTCAACGAACTTCATTATCTGCGGGCGCGTGGAGCGCTTCGCCTCAATCGGCGCGATCTCGGTCACGGACGTAACGGTAAGCCCGGCCGCGTCCGCGCGCAGCTGGCAGTAAAACATGCCCTCGTATACGATGCCGCGAATCTCTCTGTCGTCAATGACCGCCCATATAAAAACCTCTCCCCCTACATCGTCGGACGTGACTTCCAGAAGGCGCGCGCCGGATTTCATTTCAGGCCAAACCATAAAAACCACCTCTCATTGCTTTTGAATTGAAATATGGGGTTTTGCTTTCACGGCGCACAAAAAAATGCGCCATGCTTTCTATTCTATAAGCATAACGCATTAGTTTTTTTCCCACATCACCCGATTCGGGTGATTTTTTAGATTTTCTCGAAAATTTTATTCAGTTCCGACCGGGACGAAGCCTGCGTTTTTTGGTAAATGTTTTTGATATGCGTTTTCACCGTATTGAGTGAGATGTATAGATTTTCCGCGATTTCCGGGCTTGTGAGGTTCCGCGCCGCCAGCTTCGCCACATCATATTCCCGCTGTGTCAGACCGAACGGAAGCAACGGGTAGAGCTTGCGCAAAATCGCCGCCTTGCCCGCCTCCTGCTTCTCCGCGAGGGAAATGATGCATTTCAGCGCGCCCTGCGGGCAATGCTCGTCAAGCAAGATGCCGAGCAGGGAATGGTTTTCCGCGAAAGGCATATACAGCCGGTCGGGGAGCGCGAGATCAAGCGCTCCTTTCAGCGCGGCAGCGGCGTTCCCCGTCATGTCCTGCGCACGATAGGCGGCGGCGGTGAGTATCCCGCCGTAAATCTCCGCCATCCCGCAACGGAGCTTTTCGGCGAGCGCCATCGCCTCGCCCGCCATGCCGAGCCAGATGTCCGGGCTGCCGGACCCAAGCAGATATTTCCCGTACAGGATTTGCGCGTAGGGCAAAGTCACGTCGTACAGACGCTTGTCGCCAAGATCGCCGTGTCTGAGCCACCCTGCCATGTCCTGCGGGCGATCCAAAAGCTGCATAAGGCAGGAAGTCGCCAGATCCGCCTCCATCCGGTTTGATTTGAGCGGGTTTTTCTCCGCGTACCGCAATATGCGCTGTTCCAGAATGTCGGCAAATTCGTCGCTGTCTCCGCGTCGAAGCGCCAGTCTGCCAAGCAGCAGCGCGGCTCCGATGCAGACGCACTCTTGCCGCCTGTTCTCCGCCCGATACAGCGCCTTATACGCCGAGATCGGGGCGAGACTCATCTCACCCCGGTTGAACAGCGCTTCCGCTTTCATCAAAACGTCGCCGCCGCTGCCGTGGCCCCGCGTCAGGGAGAAGTAATGAGCGGCGTTCTCATCCATGTCGGCAAGCTCCCCGTCAAGGCGACCCGCTTCCGAGTGGTACAGGAACAGAACCGAGGGGCTGCCGAATGTCCAGGCGTCGTTCATGCTGATAAGCGACGGCTTGCCGCAAAGCAGCTCGTCGGCGCGGCGTATAAGGCCTCCCATTTCCGCGATATTGTTGAATTTCGTAAAGGAAGTCAGCAAGGCAAGCTCGCCGGCCAGACGGTTCTTTTCCGTTTCCGGCAGATCGCTTTCGGCTACAATCGCGGTCAACTCTCCGCACCAACGTCCGAATTGCTCATAGCGTCCCGCGCCGAATAGCATGAAGATGATTTTTATCACGCTTACGGAACGGGCGAGCTTTTCCCCCGGCGTTGTGTTCTCCAATATATCAAGCAGCATGTCGGCGTAGTCCGCGCCGTCCGCCCGCTCAAATTCTATGCCCAAAACGTCCAGCGCCAGGATTTTCTTGTAATCGCCCAAGCGGTGATAGAAATACATGGCCTGCTCCGGCTGTTTGTTCCCCGCGCACCAGTCGCCGGCGCGGGTGAGAATCTCTGCGCGCTCGCCTACGGAAATCGTGTCAAGCACGCCGCGCGTGAAATGAAGCAATGTGCTGTGCGGCCTGAATACCAAGCCCCACGGGTCGCGCCGGATAAAATCGTTCTTTTCGTTCAGAGCTTTGGCGTACTCCGGCAGTTTATCAGCGTCCATCATATAGGCCGCCTGTACGAGCGTGTAGCTGTCAAAAGGCGAAACGCGCAGCAGAAACGATTGCTCGTTCTCCGTGAGCCTGTTCCACACGATTTCCCGCATCATTTCGTGAATGTCGCCGGTGTCCAGAAAAGCGCCGGTGTCCAAATAGCTTTTCCTTTGCAGATTCAGGGCGGTGATCCAGCCCTCGGTATGGCGGTTCGCCTCTCGGATTTGCGCCGGCGTGAGCGCGACGCCCGCCTGCTCGAAATATTCACCGATTTCGTCCTCGGTCAGCCGCATATCGTCCCGTTTCAGATACAGTACGCCGGGCTTTTGCGTCATGCGCATTTCCACGGCCGCCTTGGTCAGAATAACGGTGTGCAGATTTTTTGCGCCATGCTCCATCAGCACATCCCACACCGTACCCGGCACGGCGTCTTTGACGGAATGAAAATCGTCGATGACAAGCCATGTTTCGCCTCGGCACTCCATTTCCATGATCAGCGTTGCGACATCGCCCTTCGTGTCATCGTCGGGCAGTCCTATCGCGAGAAGCCCTCTCCCGGCCTCCGCGTCGATAGTTTGAATGACGTCGCAAAATCGTCTCCACGCGGCGGCTGCCGGTTCTTCAACGCAGGTGAGCCACCGGAGCGCGGCGGTTTTTGGCAGGCGCTTGTTCAGATGCTCCCGCGCGGCCGTTGTCTTGCCGTAGCCCGCAGGGGCGCATATCAGCGTCGTTTTCGCCCAAAGCAGCCCATCCAGCTTCTCGGACAGGCGTTCGGAGAAATAAAACTTGTCGGCATTGTGTTTTTTCGGTCTTGCCATGTGTCACCCTCACCTTTATTACATTACATATGCGGTCAGCCAACGGGTCGGGCGCGAATCCTTCTTACCGGTGATTATACCATGCCAAGCCGCAAAAATCACCGGGGTTCGCCCAAATCAGCGCCGGTTTTACAGTTGCGGTTAGTCCCATAAATTTTCCGCATCGCCGCGTTTTGCTCCGCAAAAAAACGCCGGCGCGTTATGCTCATTATGGATGAGTGATGTTGAAATACCTTTCTTAGCGCATTGCTTTTTCGTTCAAATCATGTTTAGAATGTCATAATTTACCATATATCTTTATCTACACCCCGTGCAAATAACCGTTTGCATTGTAACGCAAACTATGTTACAATGCAAAAAAATATATTACGGAGTGTTCCTATGACTGAGTTCGTAACATATATTGAAGATACGCTGCACTTAAAAGCGGAAACGGCGGAATTCACGAATACCGAAAACCTGCCGCTCTATTTGCGGAAAGGCTACGCGTTGCATATCTTAAAGCTATCGGGCTGCGAATGTCTGCTGGCCGAGCCGAAAGAAGCGCAAAACCTGACTGCCGCGCGCAAACAGTGTATTCAACTCAAAAAACTAACGGGGATGGACTGTGTGCTGTGCCTGAGATCCGCGGGCGCCTATACCAAGGAAAAAATGCTTGACGAGGGACTGCCCTTTATCATCGCGGGGCGGCAGATCTACATGCCCTTTCTTGGCGTCGCGCTGAAAGCAGGGGATATCAGAGAGATTCCCGCCGTGGACAAAATCTCGTACACCGCGCAGAAGCTGCTGCTGCTCGCGATGTACAGGCGCTGGGAAAACATGACGCTGACCGGGGCGGCTGCCGAACTTGGCGTATCTAAAATGACCGCGACGCGCTGCTTTGACGAGTTGCAGGCGCTTTGGCCGCAGCTCATAGCGAAGCCGAGCAAGACCAGAAACTTTGCATGGGCCGGCTCGCCTCGAGGACTCTGGGATTTGACATATCCCCTGCTGCGCAGTCCCATCGGCAAGCAATACCGGTTAAAGGAACGCATTTTTGTGGACGGCATGAAGCAGGGCGGTCTGTCCGCGGTCAGCCATTACTCCATGCTGGCGGACGGCGCCTGCCCGGTTTGCGCCGTCACGAAAGAGCAGGCAAAAACGGCGGCTTTGGATCAATACGGGACCGTTCCGAAGGATGAAACCCCGGCGCAAGTGATCCAAGTCATGCGATACAGCCTGGATTTTGCAGATGCCGCGGCCATCGACCCGCTTTCGGCTGTTTTGTCCGTCCCCGTTGATGAACTGTCGGATCCCCGTGTGGGATTGGCAATCGAAGAAATACTGGAGGGTTATCTGAATGGTTAAAGGTTTAGATATGTTCAGGGAATATTTCCGGGACTTTCAGGGGCAGTACGTCCTGATTGGAGGGGCCGCCTGCGATGTGGTTTTTGGCGCGGCGAACCGCGTGTTCCGCGCGACCAAGGATCTGGATATGGTTCTGATTGTCGAGGCGCTGACCCCGGCCTTCGGTCGCCGGTTCTGGGAGTTCATCGGCGCCGGCGGCTATGAAAACAAACTCCGAAGCAACGGCGCTCCGCAATTCTATAGATTTGAAAAACCAAAAACGCCGGACTTCCCTCATATGATTGAGCTTTTCACCAAAACCGAATCAGTTTTGGACCGGGATGCGCATGGTTGTGTGCCGCTCCATCTGGATGATGAAATTTCCAGTCTCTCGGCAATCCTTTTGAACAGCGACTATTATCAAATGCTGCTGGCGGGACGGACAGTTCTCGGAGGTCTGCCGGTGCTGCCTCACGCATACCTGATTTTGTTCAAGGCAAAAGCGTGGCTGGATCTGTCCGGTCGCAGAGCGGCGGGGCAATCCATAGACAGCAAGGACATACGCAAACACATGAATGATATTGTCCGCCTCGCCTCAATGCTCACCGACAGCGAACGATGTGAGATGCCGGAAAGCGTCCGCGCCGATATGGAGCGATTCATTGAGGCGCTGGGCGAGGAATCCGTGGATATGAAAGCCTTGGGAGTTTCGCCCCTCACTTTGGCGGATATCTTAGACGCGCTGAAAAAGGTATATTTGCCGCAATAACACCTCTTTTGTCCTTTGCGGCGGAAACGGCGGTTCCAAATTGGATAAAGCCCGGGCGCTGGGCGTGCCGGTGTACACGGAAGAAGAATTCGCGGCGATGATCCAGGAAAGCTGATTATTAAGGCGTTAAATACATCCCTGAAATCATAATAGCGCCGGAGTCAGTCTGATCTAAGCTCAGCGAAATTTCACTGACCTCGCCGAGGTCGATCGCGTTAAAAAAGCTGAGCGGAATCCTCAGGTCGCCCAGCGGCATCTGCCCGGTCCAATATTCGGTCACACTGCCGTCGAACTCCTTGACGCTCGCTTTTTCGCCGGGGTGATAACTCAGCGCCGCTATGCCTTTAGGCACGACGACGCTCCGCTCGGCGCCGGATCTTGTTTTGAGCGCGACGGTCAAAGCTTGCGGCTCGCCCGGCGCGTTGAGCCGGTCAGAGGAATCTACCGCAAGGTAGACGCTCAACGCTCTATAGGGCGTGAAGTCGGCGGTTTCGGGGGCGACGGACACCGCCCCGGCTCTGTCTGTCCAGCGGATATTATAAAGCGGCAATTCCTCCGGATATCCCGGATGGCGGAAAAGCGTTTTTCCGTTGATCGTCTGCACGACATACCTGAGTTCCGCGCCCTTCGCCGTGACCTGGCCGTTTCCCTCCGTGACGGAAAGCAGGCTCACTTTGCCGGGCGGGCAATATGACGCGACGACATCATAGCCGTAC
This sequence comes from Gracilibacteraceae bacterium, assembly GCA_031266805.1. Taxonomy (GTDB): domain Bacteria; phylum Bacillota; class Desulfitobacteriia; order Desulfitobacteriales; family Syntrophobotulaceae; genus JAIRRL01. Next base: position 17,468 of record JAISAH010000008.1, on the reverse strand, counting down.
ATCCTGCGCGGCTGTGGCACGGACGTGTCGAACAGGCCGGAGGGAGCGCCCCCCTTGGAAAAAACATCCAAAAACTGGCTGATATAGCGGGCGGTAAAATCCTCCTGCCGCTCCCGCGTGAGACGATCGGCCCTGTCGTCGTCGCCCCGCGCAAAGGAACGGCAGAAAAAGGCGTGGTTGGCGCCGCGCAGATAGACAATGGCGGCGGGGCATTTTCGCCCCGGCGTTTTCTGTATTTCATCGAAGATCTTTTGGCCGCTGCCGGCGACATCCTCATCGAATTCGGAGATGACGACGCCGGTGGGAACGTCGGGCAGCGGCTCCGCAAAGATGCCCATGGGCGGGGGCGCGATACAAAAGAGGGAATGGATCCGGTTTTTGCCCTCGCTCTTCTCGCGGCGGGCGATCACCTCGGCGATCTGGCCGCCGCGAGAATGTCCCATCAGGTGAAGGTCGCCTGTGTCCACCTTGCCCTCGAGATCGACGCCGTAACCCGCGTCCTCGCCGGCGCTGGAGCTTTCGATCTTCGCCAGATGCTGCTTGTATATCTCGTAAGCCCAGCCGTAGTCCACAGATTCACCGTAGTCGAAGGTGTATTCCACATTAATATTGAAACTCATGGCCACATAGCCCTGCGCGGCAAGCTGTTTGACCAAATAGTCATATCCCTCGCAGATTTTATCCTTATAGACGTCGTTGATTGCATAGACGCCCTGGAAAATAATGACAAGGGGGAAGGGGCCCGTTCCCTCCGGCACGGCGATAATGCCGTTCAGCGGGCAGGGAACCGGAAAGCCTTTGAGGGTTTTTAGCTCTCCCTCGCCTAGATTGAACTCTTTCACCTTGATTTTAGAGACGTCGGCCAAGGTACATTCAGCGTCGCCGCCGGTGAGCGCCGCCGTTTCGGTTTCGGCGGTTTGCTCCGCGGAAGGCGCCGGTTTCGTTTGCGGCGGCGCGCCGCAGCCGGTCAGCAGAACGGCGATGGCGCAGGGAATAATAAACCGTCGCAAAAATGAAATTTTGCTCAGTTGTATATACATTTTCGTCACCTTTGTGTTTATACAAATTTTAAATTATATTCGAATAACAATTTTTGGATTCCGGCATAAAGCCGGAATGACGGGGAAGGGGAATACTCAAATTTTGTCACAGGCACAGTCCCCATACTCAGCATTATATCGCATTTGCGACTGAATTTCAAGGGGTGGAGGAGTTTTGGGTAACCGGGGCAATCCCCTCCGCCGTCATTCCGGGCTTGTCCCGGAATCCAAAAATACCATGAGCAAGACGACAAATGACACTCTTGACGCTATTCACGCGACACGCAGAAAAATCAAGGAGCGCCGCAGTAACTTCAAACATTCCTGACATGCACCCACGTCATTCCGGCCGCTTGCGTTCGGCGGCGTTTGTTGTTATAATAATGGCAGGCGCTCGTGGCGGAACTGGCAGACGCACAAGATTTAGGTTCTTGCGGGAAACCGTGGGGGTTCAAGTCCCTCCGAGCGCACCAAATAAGCGATAAGACATATGTCTACACAACAAGGGAGTCCAAAAATTGGGCTCTTTTGTTGTTATCCAAAGAAATTTGGGATAAACTGAGCCACGAGGAAGAGATTGTCGTTACCAACAACGGCAGACCCACAGCGCTGTTATTGAATATACCGGAAGGAAATTTCGAGGAGACTTTAGCCGGCGTTCGGCAGGCGAAACTCATGCGGGAGTTCAACCGTATGCGCGAAGAAGCCGCCGAGAGCGGTTTTTTGTCAGAAGAAGAAATTGAGGCCGAAATCCGGGCTTATCGCCGGGAAAAGCGCGGCAAAGCCAAATGATACGAGTGGTGCCAGACACCAATATACTTGTTTCGGCGCTGTGGTCGGCGCCGGGCAATCCCGCCAAAATCTTTGAGATGTTTATCAAAGGGGAAATCATTCTCTGTTACGACGCGCGGATCATGACCGAGTACAGAGACGTGTTGAACCGGCCACAGTTCGCGTTTAAGCGCTCAAAAATCGGCGCTGTGCTTAACCGCGTCCGCAATGACGGACTCTCAGTGGTTGCCAAACCGAGCGCTGTATCTTTTGCGGACGAAGACGACAAGATGTTTTACGAGGTCGCCAAAGAGTGCGGCGCAACTTTGATAACCGGCAACCTCCGTCATTATCCCGATGAGCCGTTTATTATGACGGCGGCTAAGTTTGTGCGGGAGCGCGGTTAAAACAAGGTATGATTCCTCAAGAAAGGCCGGCTCTCAGAGCCGGCCTTTCCCGTGTTTCCCGCGCGAGACTATGATAGTTTGTTCAAGCGCTGTTCGGGTTATTCGGGTTATTTCCTGCGCAGTCTGTTCATCAGGATCCCACCCAGCAGGGCCATCAGAGAGGCCGCGCCGGAAGCGCTGGTCACGTCGCCGCCCGTCTTGGGATTCGGGACGAGCGGGGTATCTTCATCGTCGATATTGGTGAGATCGTCTTCATCTTCCTCAGGCGGGAGCGCGAGCGGCGGCACTTCCTCTGGGATCACCGCCAGCGGCACGTCGGTATCCGGCACGGTCGTGGTCCCGCCTCCGCCGCCGGTCCCGCCGCCGCCGCCACCTCCGCCGCTGCCGCCGTTCGGAACGATGGGCCGCGTGTAATCAGCGGAGATTTGGTAAATATAGCCATAGTCAACATTCAGGGTATCGCCGGAATTCAGCGTCAGCGTCACGACATGAGGCGAATCCTTGTCCTTGTCGATCAGGACTTCATAGGCGTCCACATCGTCGGCGACCGTGTAGGCATCTGCGGCATAGGCGTCATCCTCCACGCCGTATACGTCGTACTCGTCGTACTCGTTTTCGTTTTCAAATATACCGCTGCCGCCGATCTGCGTGTCGTCCTCCACGATATAGATGATGGGGTACATTTCCACCGTGACCGGCCATTTCGCCGAATAGTTGCGGCCGTCGTGCGAATATTTGAGCAGAGAGTTGATCTCCTGCTGGCCGTAGCCGAGCGGGTCGGTGAAAGTGTCCGTGTCCCGCGTTCCTTCCAGATTAAGGGCGTTGACCGAGGAGCGATAGTAGGAATGGGTGATCGTCAGGCGCGGGTCAGTGATCAGAATGCGCTGGTAAACCACGTCGATATTGTTCGCGCCGCTCATGATCACCACCGGCGCTCCCTGCTGCACGCCCATATAGTAGCCGTAAGCCGGCCAGGCCGCGTTCAGCTGCGCCTTCGTCAGTTGGATCACGTCCTCCAGACTGACGTCGGTCACGACGGTCTCCAGCAGCAGATTGCCCGCTTCCACAGACTCTTTGTAGTAATGGATCGTATAACCGAACTCGCCGGCCTGCAAACTGTCCGGTATATCATTGTCGTCAACGTCGCGGGCGTAGATGAAGGCGACGTTCCGGTCGGAGGAAATTTTTGTCAGCTGCACCTGCACATCCCGCGGGAAGCCGCTCGTGTAGATCACCGCCGCCTGATTGTCCACCTGATAGCCGATGGCGATATAGTCCGCGATATTGTCCTTCACCGTCCGGCTGTAATAGTAACCGTTGCCACTGTTCGCCGTAGCCGCCGTCGGAGAGGCCAGCTCCGTCCCGGTGTCGGAGATATAAGTCTCCGTGATCGTGTAGTCGCCTTCTTGCATATCCGGGATATTATTGCCGTTATAGTCCGGCGCGTAGAAAACTTTCACCGTCGTATCCGCGTCCAGCGGGCCGTGCGTCACATGCAGCTCCTGATAACTGCCGTCGCCGTTCTTCTGGCCTTCCACCGGCGTTTCTCCCTCGAACTGATAGCCGGTCGGCACATAGTTATCCAGCGGCGGGGCGGGGATATCCACCTCAAAATCGTTCGCCCCCGTCACCGGCACGGTCTGCGGGCCGGCAATCGGGTCGCCGCCGCCATCCACGGGCTCCACTGTCAGAGTGTAGCTCTCCTCCGTGTCCGGGACGCCGTTGTTGTTCGCGTCCTTCGTATAGGTGACGGTCACGCCGAGACTGGCCGTGACGCTGTCCAGGAAAACGGTCAGCGGCTGGACCAAAATCTCGGTACCACTGATAGTTCCCGCCCCGACGTAGTCATAGCCGTCGAATTGGAAGCCCGCCGCCAGATAACCTGGGACTGTCGGCGCGTAATGCGAGAAATTGTAGCCGTCGTCGGCCTTCACCGTGAACTGGGCCGGGCTGTCAAGCTCATTGCCGCCCTCGTCCACATAGACCGCGCTGATCACGTAGTCGCCTTCGTTCTCGTCCGGGACGCCGTTGTTGTTATTATCGATCTCGTAGTGGAAAATGATCGCGTGATCGATTTTCACGTCGTCGAAGAAATAACTCACGCCGCTGTCAGTTATTTCACCCGGCATTCCCTGATCCACCGTGTAGCTGACCGCCACATAATTTGTTATCGGCAGCGCCTCGGCCGTGTAGTCGAAGGAACCGTCCGCTTCCGGCAGATCATGCGTGTCCGCCAGCGCGATGGGATCACCGTTCTGGTTCAGGTAACTCATGCCGATCTCGTACTTTTCCGCGCTGCCGCCGCTGCCACTGCCGTCGTCGCCGTCGTCCGGCTCGCCGTTGTTGTTCTTGTCGTCCTTATAGTTGAAACTGATGGTGTGATCTTCCGTCACATCGTCGAAGTCGTAACTCGTGCCGAGCGTCGTCGTCCCGTCGTCCAGCGTGTAGCTGACCGCCACATAGTCTGTTATCAGCGGCGCCGCGGCCGTGTAGTCGAAGGAGCCGTCCGCGCCAGGCAGTTTCACCGGGAGAGGCGGCTGTCCGGTAGCGGGGTCGTTAAGGGGGGCGTTGTTATTGTCCGCGGCCAGATAATTCACGGTGATGGTGTAGCCGGCTTTTTCCTCGTCGTCCGGCGTGCCGTTGTTGTTCTTATCGTCCGCGTAGTGGAAAATGATTGTGTGGTCGATCTTCACATCATCAAACTTGTAGCTCGCGCCGTCGCCGGTTTCCTCATCCGAAGTCCCCGGATCCACCGTGTAGCTGACCGGCACATAGTCCTTTATCGGGACGGCCGTGGCCGTGTAGTCAAAGAAGCCGTCGTCGCCAGGCAGATCTTCGATATGCGTCGCCGGAGCGCCGACAGGAGCTGCGTCATTCTTGTCCTGATAGATCACGGTGATCTTGTACGCTTCCGCGCTGCCGCCGTTGCCGCCGCCGTCGTCCGGTTCGCCGTTGTTGTTCTTGTCATCCTTATAGATGAATTTCACGTTGTGCGGCCCCTTGACTTCATCTATCTTCGCCGTGACCGTGCCGGGGAAAGCAGTCAGTTCGACCTGAGGCTCATCGTCGATCTGATAAGCGACGGCCACATAATCAGGTATATCTTCCGCGTCTTTACTGTAGTCGAAAGAACCGTCCGGATTGGGCATATACGTCTCCGTCGGGGCTTTCAGCGTCGCGTCGCCCTCGCTGACATAGGTCTCGCTGACTGTGAATTTTTCACTGTCGTCGTCGTCCGGGACGCCGTTGTTGTTCTTATCGTCCTTGTAGATGAATTTCACGTTATGAGGATCCTTGACTTCATCTATCTTCGCTGTGACCGCGCTAGGGAAAGCAGTCAGTTCGACCTGAGGTTCATCGTCGACCTGATAAGCGACAGCCACATAATCCGGTATATCTTCCGCGTCTTTACTGTAGTTGAATGAACCGTCCGCGTCAGGCATCTCCGTCGCTGTCGGGTCGTGTATCACTGCGCCGCCGCTGACATAGGTCTCGCTGACTGTGAATTTTTCACTGTCGTCGTCGTCCGGGACGCCGTTATTGTTTTTGTCGTCCTTGTAATTGACCGTCACTTTCATGTCGGCCGAGATGGGGCCGTGTTCGATGATCAGCGGTTTGTAGGCGCCGGTCTCGTCGTCCTGCTCGGCTGGAATCACCTGTTCCCCAGGAGCGTCAAACAGATAACTCACCGCCACATAGTCCACTATCGGCCACAGCGGGTAGCTGACACTAAACCCAGTGATGTTGGTGACGGGGAATTTCGCCAGATTATGGCCAATATCCGGCAGAGCTTGGCCGCCCTCGTCAAGATAAGCCACGTTCACTTCGTAGCCGGCTTCCTCGTCATCCGGTTCGCCGTTGTTGTTCTTATCGTCCTTGTAGTGGAAAATGATCGTGTGATCGATCTTCACATCTTCAAAATCGTAGCTCTCGCCTTCACCGGTTTTTGCCTCTGGGGTTCCCGGATCCACTGTGTAGCTGACCGCCACATAGTCCTCTATCGGCGGCGCTTCAGCCGTGTAGTCGAAGGAACCACCATCGCCGGGCAGATCTTCTTCGTGCTTGTTCAGACCGGTAACGGGGTCAATGAGGGGATCGCCGTCATTATCCTGATAATTTACGGTGATCAGGTACGCTTCCGCGACGCCGCCGTCGCCGTCGTCCGGCTTGCCGTTGTTGTTCTTATCTTCCTTGTAGTTGACCGTTACTTCCTTATTAGCGGAAATCGGGTCATGCTCGATCATCAGTTGGTTATAGACACCCTCGTTGTTCTTCGTGGCTTCGATCAAAAGTTCACCGTCTCCGACAAACTGATAGCTCACCGCCACATAATCAGGTATATCCAACGCCGGTTCGCTGAAGCTGAACCCTGTGGCGCTCTTGACAGGGAAATCCTGGGGGTTCGGCGCGTCGTTTGGTAATTTCAGGTAACTATCGCCGGGGTCATCCGCGTCGATGTTAATATAACTCGCCTGGATATTGTAGTCTTTTTCGCCGTCGTCCGGGACGCCGTTATTGTTCTTGTCGTCCTTGTAATTGACCGTCACCGTCCGGGGAGCGGAAATCGGATCATGCTCAATGGTCAGCGGCTGGTAGGCGCCGGCCGCGTCTTTCTCAGCCTCGATCAGAGGTTCTCCGATTCCGTCAAACTGATAACTCACCGCCACATAGTTCGGCACCGGCTTCAATTCGTAGCTGAAACCGAAGCCCATGGCGCTCGTGACGATGAATTCCGTATCGTTATCCCCGATATCCGCCAGAGTCAGGCCGGCCGCGTCAACATAATCCGCGGTCACTTTGTAGTCAGCTTCGCCTTCATCGGGTATGCCGTTATTGTTCTTGTCGGTCAGATAAACTATTTCCGCCGTCAAATTAGAGGGCACATGGTCGTACGCTATCTGCAGAGACAGATAGGCCCCGGTGACTTGATTTTTCACGCCGGGAATAAAGGTCCCGTCTTCGATCTTATAGCCTACAGCTACATAGTCCGCTATCACCGGCGCCGGCTCCGACAGATTGAAATTAGCGCTTTGGAGGGCGGGATAAGCGGTCGGATTCGGGACCGGATCGCCATTGGGGGCCTTGGGATCCACGATAGCTGTGCCGCCGTTCGCCGACAGCGCTCCGTCCATCAGGTACGCAGTCACCGTGTAATCGCTTTCCTTGTCGTCCGGCTTGCCGTTGTTGTTTTGATCTTTTTCGTAATTGACCGTCACTGTCCGGTCAGCCGCGATGGGGCCGTGCTCAATGGTCAGCTGCCCGTAGACGCCGTCCGAATCCGGAATGTTGGGAATCAGGTTCCCGTCGTCAAACTGATAGCTCACCGCCACATAACCGGGAGGTTCGGGCGCCGGTTCGCTGAAGCTGAACCCGGTGCTGTTATCGCCCGCTTGGAATGTCTCCGGGTTCGGCGCGTTATTCGGCAAAGTCAGATTTTGGCCGGCCTCGTCGACATAAGTCGCCGTCACCGTGTAGCCGGGATCTTCTTCGTCCGGGACGCCGTTATCGTTCTTATCGTTCTTATAGATGAACTTCACGGTATGAGCGGCCTTGACTCCGTCTATCGCCGCCGTGACCGTGCCAGGGAAAGCGCTAAGGGAAACCGGCTGCCCACCATCCACCTGGTAAGCGACGGCTACATAATCCGTTATATCATTCGGCGCGTCTTTTCTGTAGTCAAAAGAACCGTCCGCGTAGGGCAGACTCGTCGTCGTCGCGGTTTTCAGCACCGCATTGCCCTCGCTGACATAAGTCTCGCTAATCGTGAATGTTTCTTTGCTGTCGTCGTCCGGGACGCCGTTGTTGTTCTTGTCGTCCTTATAATTGACTTTCACCGCCCGGTCGGCCGCGATGGGTCCGTGGACGATGATTAGCTGCTCATAAACACCAGTCACGGAGTCTTGATTGGCTTTGACCAGGTTTTCATTTCCGTCAAACTGGTAGCTCACCGCCACATAGTCTAGTACACCCGGAGCCGGCTCGTTAACGGCGAAGCTGTTGCTCTTATCGGCGGTATACCGCTGCGGATTATCCAGTGGATTTCCATTTTTATCCACCGGAGCGGCAAACGCCTGACCGTTCGGGCCGACCAGAGAGGCCGACACCTCATAAAAGTCGGGATCGTCTTCGTCCGGAACGCCGTTGTTGTTCTTGTCGTTCTTATAGGTGAACTTCACGGCGTGAGCGGCTTTGACTTCAGGTATCTTCGCCGTGACTGCGCCGGGGAAAGTATTCAGCGGAACCGGCGGCTCACCATCCACCTGGTAAGCGATGGCTACATAATCTGTTATATCTTCCGCGTCTTTACTGTAGTCAAAAGAACCGTCCGCATAGGGCAGATCCGTCGTCGTCGCGGCTTTCAGCGCCGTTCCGTCTTCGCTGACATAAGTCTCGCTGATCGCGAATTTTTCGCTCTCGTCGTCGTCAGGGACGCCGTTGTTGTTCTTATCATATTTATAGTAGAAATACACATGCTGGCTGGTTTTCACCTGGCCTATGGTGATAGTTACCGGCTTCGGATATACATCTTCAACTACATCCTCAGCTTGATAACCTACAGCCACATAGCCGGTGATAGGCTGCGCGTCTTTTTTGTAGTCAAAAGAACCGCCATTACCAGTCGGCACGACAGTCGTCGTTTGGGACTGAATATCGCCTATAATAGGGTTATTGTTCTCATCCCACAGGTCATAATGCTCGGTTATGGTGAAACTCTGGCCGGGATCGGGGATATTGTCGCCGTTTTTATCTTCCGCGTATATGAAGGTAACGGTGTGGTTGGTCGTCACGTTGGATATCGTGTTCTTGATATCCTTGGGAAATCCGGTAGTTTCAATCTGCTGCTGCCCGTTGTCGATCTGATAGCCGACGGGCACATAGCCCGTGATATCGTCCGGGACTGTAAAATTGTGATCCGAATTTTTGTTGACCTTCACGGTCGTATCGGACAACAGCACGGCGCCAGCCGCGTCTCTGTATTGTTCGGTGATGTCAAAGATGACCGAAACGTAATTATAAGTGATAACGAGGTCGCCGGCCGGCACGGGCATGGAGATCAGTCCCGATCCGTCAGCGGCGGGGGCGAAACGGTCCGTCAGGTCGCTGTCCGGCGTCACAACTGCCGTCGTGATATCTTCGTCAGTCCAGGTTATGCTGGTCAGACCGCCGCCCGAAGCGATCTGCACTTCCGTGCCGTTCAGGCTTATGGAGGCCAGTTCATATCCGGGGATTGCCGCCGGCGCGTTAAAAGTAAATCTGGTATTTGTGTTCCAGTCGCTTTCCGCTCCGTAAGTTTGCGGCCCCGGAGCGCCGGTCACATTGTTGCCGTAGGCGACGGTCAGATGTCCCATGCCATAAGAGGCCACCGGTTCAGGGAACGTCTGATCCCCTTCGGTATTATCTATCAAGGTGTATTCCACAGTCGTATTGCCGTTGGTGGGCAGGAGTACATTATGGTAAGCAGGGTTGTTCCGGTCGATCAACTCTACATAATATTCCATCGTCGCTTTCGCGATTTTTTCGGTAAATTCCCACTTTATCTGCCGGTTGCTGTTTTGCAGCGACGCTACGCCGGCATATTTCGCGGGATCGTCAGGGTTGAAAGTTCTGATATCCCCAGCGTCAATCGCATTGTTGCCGTTTCTATCCACATATTTGAAAGCAGGGCCGAGGGGGTCGGTCACAATAGCGTTCGCGATGACAGGGGTGTTTTCTATGATATTTGTGAGTACATTGGTAAAAACCTGAGTGAGGTTGCTGCCGCTGGAATTGGCATTGTAATAGCCGGCATTATGAATTTTGTTGAGGAATTTCGCGCCCGCAGAATTATCCGCTAAATCCAATCCAACAGTAATCAGATGGCCGCCAGTATTTTTATAATTTGTAGCGGCCGTCTCTGCTTCGTCATCATAGCCTGGGGTCGGCTCACCGTCACTCATCAGCACAATATATCGGGAACGGTTGCTTTGTGGCAATTGATCGTCTGCCAATTCAATGGCCCTATCAATACGAGTTCCACCGCCACTGCTCAAAGTTTTAATACCATTTAACATCGCATCTATTGTTGTCATGTGCGCTGAATCAATGGGTGTTATTCCCGTACCTGCCGGAACATAACTGGCAGTGCTTTCAAATTTCACAACGCCGACGCGCACGTCATCTAAGGCACCGCTGTTTTTATAACCCACCAGTTGAGTAACGAAGTTCTCTGCGGCAGTCCTCATGGCGGTCATGCGATTGGTGGTCATAGAACCGGATATATCCAGCACCAGCATAACATCCAGCGGCTGTTTGACTGTCGTCATATCGCCTTCCAAATTCAATGTCACTTTCCACAGGTTTTCCCCGACCCGCTCCGCCGTCTTCGTCGTTCGCACAGGGGGCGGATCATCCGCGTAGAGGGGGGCCGGGATCATGGCGATCAGTACCAAAATAGACAATACCAAGGAAAACATTTTTTCCGCTTTGGAGCGGCGCGGTCCCGGCGGGACCGGCTGGGATCTGTTCACGTTTTGTTCGTCAGTTTTCATTGCAATTATACCTTCCTTTATTACCTTTCTTTGTTTTTCTCGCGGCTCTCCGCCCTCCTGACTTTATGCCGGAATCCATCTCCCAGGGTCAGGCGGTGCGTCGAGGACGCCGCCTACGCCCGTGCATCCATTCCATCCGTCATTCCGGCTTTATGCCGGAATCTATGGCTCCTGTCTGCTGTTTCAGGCACAAGATTGCTGGCCGCATTCGATTTCTCTCTCTAATTCTTCTGTTTTTCTCTTTTCCGCTTCCTTAATAGTGCAGCTATATCGTTATGTCGTCGTCCTCCCCTCAACCGCCAGCCGAGCGCCATGGCGCCGCGGCGACAAACTCATCCAAAGCTTCCTGATCCGCCGGCGCGCGGAAATCTCCCGCTAAGATCCGGCTCAGCACATTATTCATCGCTTCCCATTCCTGATCGCTGAAAGAGGTCCCGACCCGCTCCAGACGCACGGAATTAGTGGGGAAGCCAAAAAAGTGATTTTGTCCGCCGACCTGACCGGCGGCCGCCATTTTCGTCATGCCGTCGGCACGCGCGTCCACGCTCTCCGCCACAAAAGCGACGACCCCATCAGGCGCGGCATCCGCCGTATACTGGCCGTAATTCAGGCATATCAGCGAGCGGCCCGCGTTTTGCGCCGCCGTGACCGCCGCCGCCGCCGTATGGCCGGAAGAACTGAAAATAACGTCGCAGCCCTCGCCGTATAAAGTCGCCGCCGCCCCTTCCGCCGCCGCCGCGTCATAATTGTCGCCGGCGAAAGCCGAATGGACGCGGATGCTCTTGCCCAGGCTATTCCCGGCGTAAATGACCCCGGCCTTGAAGGCGAATTCCTCCGGGGCCGCGCTAGCCGCGCCGCCGGCAATGCCGACATCGCCGTTTTCCGTCGCGACCGCGGCTAAATAACCGGCGAGGAAAGACGCTCCCGGCGAGTCGAAATATACACCGGCCAGATTAGACGCCGGTTCCGCGTAAGCGTGTTCCAAAGTGATAAACTGGATCTCCGGGTTTGCCGCCGCCGCTTCCGCCGCCGCGTCCGCCCCCCGGCTGTCCAGGCACCAGATCACGTCCGGCCTTGAGGCCACCGCCGCCGCCAGAATATCCGCAAACGGTTTGCCGGTAGGATTTTCAAAATATTGGGGGTCGATATTTTGTCCGCGCAGCCGCTCAAAGCCCTGCGCGCAGTTTTCATAATATGGATCTCCGGCCATAGCGCCGTCGTAAAGCGCCACCGCCACCCGCGTTTGACCGGCCAGATAGATGTCTTTGCTGCCGCAGCCCACGGCGGCGAGGATGAGAACCAGGAAAAAAAACGAAATAGTCCGCGCAGTGCCCGCCCAACTTCTGCCGTTATTCAATGTCAAATTCTCCCATCTAGTGTAATTTAGGGAAACCCCGGTCCTGCCGCCCTCCGGCGAAGGATCGCTCAGTGCTTCCTTGGATAATCCTGTGCTTGACGCACTTATATGCAGTAAGTATATCATAAGAAAGTCTCACAGCGGTCACAAAACACAAAAATTTTAATCTTTTTTTAAGGTTCGGAGAAATTTTTTTCTGCTGAATCTTTCCCCGCGGCAACAATTTTGAAAATTTCGGAGGAAACAACCGTCATTGCGAGCATAGCGGGAGCACCGCACACGACTTTTTCCCATAATTTAGGCTGCAAAACTAGCGAGCAGCATTGACAATTTCGCTATGAACGATTACAATAATAGCGTGATTCGCAGTACTTGGGGAATTATTTCCGCATCGCAGGGTAAAACTGCGGGCTTTCATATATGAATCTGTCACATTTGCTGTGAAAATATCGGCACAGACAAAATCATAAGACAGGGGTGCAACTATGCAACCGTATGAAACGCCTGACGTACAGGCAAAACTAACCGCCGTCAAAGACGCGGTTTTGCGCGCCGCGCCGGACACAGAGGCGATTTATCTGTTCGGCTCATATGTTAACGGAGCGCCGCACGAAGACAGCGACCTTGATATTTATGTCGTCGTGCCGGACAGCGACACAAATCCCTTGCAAACAGAGGTGGCGATAACGGGACTGCTGTACGGCGGCAGTTTCCGTATGCCGGTGGATTTAATCGTGAAACATTCGGGGAAATTCAATCGCAACAAGGAATACGCGACGTTTGAAAAAGTCATCGCGAGAACGGGGGTAAAAATCTATGGATGACCTCCACACGTTGCGTTGGTTTGAATTTGCCGAAGATGATTTGGATTCAGCTAAAATTCTCGCGGAACACGGCTCTCGAAAAATAAACGCAGTTTGCTTTCATTCGCATTAAGAACATATTTTGTTATTCCGGGCTTACCCCGGAATAGCAAGAATTACCAGGCATATATTACATATATAGTAAAATTTTTATTTCCCTGAAAAATATGGAAGGAATTGGCGGCAAGGCGTCGAAACTATAAGTGGCCCTGTCCCCAGAATCAATGTCCCATTGCCCCCCTGCCTCCCCTGCAAGGGGAGGTGCCCCCATACAGGGCGGAGGGGTTGCCGGAGGGGTTTCCCCGCAAGGCATTATATTATGTAAGAAAATGAAAGGAAGTGGCGATATGCGGAAGCCGCGCTTTTTGCAAAAGAATCGAACAATTGAGGATATCATCCGGTACATGGAGGAAAAGTATGAGGACACCTTCACATACCGCAATTCCGACACGGAGAGCTATTTGTCCGGCGAAACGGAAATCTGGCTGCGGGCGGTCAAACTGCCCGGGCAGTTGGTGCTGGTCTTGCGGGATAAAAATACCGGCGATCTGGTGGATAACTATCTGGGCCTGCTGCTGCGGGAGGAAATAGAGGAGGAAGTGCGGCGCGCAGCGGTTCAGGTGTACGGGGACTGTCTGGTAGTTTGTGAAACGGGGATGGTTAGAGTGTTTCTTGATATGCGCTCGACGGACGGGCGGGCTTTTTTGTCCAATCCAGGAACAAAGTCGCGCGCTGAGATTATTACCCGAAACTCGCCAGAGCGCAAAGAGGAGGATCTGGAGGGCTTTGCCGAGGTGTTGCGCGCCGAGCGCTTCAATTTAGGATTTAGCGTCACCTATATCGACCCGGCGGTTTTTCCCGAAGTCACAGCGAAAAATTATAATGATTATGCCGATCCGGCTAAACCGTGTATGCTTTGCCGCGGTTTTTTCAAGTTCAGATACCCGGAATTGAGTCATATAGACTGGACGGACGAACATTTGCGTTTTGCGAATAGCGTTTGGAGGCGCGGTCAAAAATGAACAGTCCGCCGGAAGGAAGCGATATCGCCGCTTTGCTGAATATTTTTCAGTATCTGGACTTAGAACCAAAAATCAACATAGGGCAAAATTTGACTATGGAGAAGATTTTAGGTGAGAACGACTATTTCGCTACGTTCACTCCCGAGCAGGAGCGGATGCACGCGAAACTTCTCGCCGCCTGCGCCGCTAACCCGGATTTCGCCAATATCATGCTGCTGGGCGAAAGCGTCAAACTGACCGATCCCCGCACTGGCGAACCGTTCCCGTCCGGCGGCTTGAAAGCCGGTTTTTACGGCGACTTGCGCACGGGGACTGTTTATACCGCTTTTCGCGGAACGGGCGGCGGGGAATGGCTGGATAACGCGCTGGCGGGCGGGGGGCTTATGCCGTTTTCCCCGCAGCAGGAGGAGGCTCTGGCCTTTTTCGACTTCTATATTGAGGGCGCGGCGGCCAAGATGCGCGAACTGAGCGGACAAGAGCCGGGGGTGATCGTGACCGGTCATTCCAAGGGCGGCAATAAGGCGCAGTTTATCGCGATGATGACCGAGCATCAGGACATCGTTCGCGCGGGTATTTCCATGGACGGGCAGGGCATGAGCCCGGAGGCGATGGGGCACATGATCGACGCGCTGGGCGCGGAAAATTTTGACAAGATCCGCACGGAAAAACTCGCCTCCGTCTGCGGGGAAAATGACTTCGTCCACCCTTTTTACCATAATATGGGATCGTGTGTCCACGAAGGCCGCCGTCTCCCAAGCGCGCTCATCCCGCCGGAGAACACCGTTTACCTCAAGATGGACGCCGGTTTCGGCCCCAGCCTGAGGAGCTTGCACGTGCCGGATTCTTATGTGACCGAGGCGGGGCGCCTCACCGCCGTCACGGAGAAGGGCGCGCTGGTCAAAGTGCTGGAGAATATCTCGGACGCGGTCATGAATTTTCCGCCCCCGGCCCGCGCCCTCATCACCGAAAGCGTGATGTGGGCGGCGCAGTTCGCCCGCCGCGAGGCGCCTTTGGGCGGGCAAAAAGTTGATCCGGCCAGATTTACGGCCGGCCTGAATCTGTTCGTCTTCAGCCTTTCCGCCGGGCTGCTCGACTCTCTGTCCGCCTTGATGCTGGAGGTGGCGCAAAAAGCGGCTCGGGCCGTCGCCGCTCTGGTCGCGGGCGTGATGACGCGGACCGGCGAACTGATCACCGAGGCGGGCAAACTCGGCGCGGAGATCAAGGAAATGGGCCGCCAGTCGCCGGAACTGGCGGGCGCGGAGCAATTAGGAACAGCGCTGACGGAAGCCGCGGCGGCGGAAATCGCCCGCCTGCCGAGGGCGGAGATGGCGGAAACGGAGATGGCGAAAGCGCAAGCGCAAACGCAGACAGGGCAGGCCCAGACAGAGACGACCCAGGCGGAGCAGGCCCCGGCAAAAGAAGCGCGGACGCCGGACGGCCCGCGCGCGGCAAAGCCGTTCGCGGCCATGAGTTTCGCGGAACGGGTAGAGTGGGCCAAAGAACGCTCGGGGCAAAGCGAAAGCCGAACCCCGAACGCGCCCGCCCCGCCCGGCCGCGTCGCCTCGCGCGAGCTGTGACGAAACTTTTTCAAGCGTCTTGATTTTTTGGTGATAATGTGGTAACTTTATAGAAGTGTCGGGGCGTAGCTCAGTTTGGCTAGAGCGCTACCTTGGGGTGGTAGAGGCCGCAAGTTCAAGTCTTGTCGCTCCGACCAAAATATATGTTCTGATTGCAAATTTTGAGGCAGGGCTGGACGGCACATCAACCAATAGCATCCTTGTCTCTTTTGTCTTTCTGCGCAAGCTCTTTTACCGCTCTGTCGAAGTCGCTTTCAAGTTGGCGCATTTCGCGGGCGCGGTACAATTCAAATTCCTTTTCGGCTTTCTCAACCGCCTTTTTGTGGGGTACGCGCCCTTTGCCTGTCAACAGTTCACGGTAATTGCCCAAAATCTGGCGGTCAAGTTCCGTTATCCATTCCGCCATCGTCATAGCGCGTTCCTCCAACGCCTGCAATTCGGCAAAGTCGAGGAATTGCGACACAAGCAGATTCAGCACAGTAAGTTCACGTTCGGTAAGATAGTTTTTCGCGACTCTCACATCGCTCTTGGTGATGTAATCGCCTTTGAAATTGGTCATACCGACCATAGGCTTTTCACTGTCCACGCGCTCATAGATAACCTCGGCGGCGGTGTGTTTATGCGCGGCGTAGTGCATTTTGTTCTGGACCGTGGCGAAAAACTCCCGCGTCATAGCGGCTTTCGGATCATAATCAACCGCCGTGGCATAGATGTCCGTAACTTGCTGGTAGAGGTTGCGCTCGCTGCTCCGAATGTCGCGGATGCGTTGTAAAAGCTCGCGGAAATAGCGCCCGCCACCGTTTTTCAGCCGCTCGTCGTCAAGCGTGAAGCCCTTGCGGATATACTCGTTAAGGCGCTTCGTCGCCCATTGGCGAAACTGTGTGGCTCTCTTCGAGTTCACGCGATAGCCAACCGAAATAATCATATCCAAGTTATAATATGGCAGCGTTCGCGTTACTTGACGATTTCCTTCTTCTCGAACCTGTCGGAAATCCCGACAGGTTGCCTCGACTTTTAGTTCTCCGTCTTCGTATATATGTTTGATATGCTCAACGACATTTGACCGCGCAGTATCGAACAATTCCGCTATCTGCTGCTGCGTCAGCCAAACGGTTTCCTCGTTAAACCGTACGTCAACAGACACATTTTCATCTTCTGTCGTGAATATAATCATTTGGCTTTCTGCATTGTTCATGCTGCACCCCCTCAATCTCCGCGACAATCGCGGTTTTTATATTTTAAGATATACCGGAGTGAAAGTCAATAGAAAAGTTGTCCAAGGGTGCAGTTACAAATCGTAGGCAGCACTTAATCCGCCTATATAGGCGTCAACAAAAGGTATGACCACATCCTTTTCCCACAAATCGCTTTCCGCTTTCGCTTTAAGGGTCAACACTGGCTGGGCGCTCTCAATATTCCACCGCATGCCGGCCTGCCTGAGTCTCTGCTGCAGCACGGTCTTGTTTCCGCTTTCGATCGCCTCGCTGCCGATAAAATACCCTTTAGCGATGTACGCCGGGTAGTCGATGTTGTTCGCGTTGTTTGCTATGCTATATAACCGTATAAATTCGGGCTGTTTTCTTCTTTCTTTCCGCTCGGCTTGCCGATATCAGCCAGAACTTTTTGGTATTCACCGGCTTTGAGCGCCGCGCATACTTGTTCTTGCTCTGACCATGGTTTATAGAGTTTTTCATCCATTTTGAATATTTGTTTCGCATAATTGCTCACATTTTCGCATAGATGGTAATAATCCAATATCTGCTGCGCGTCAGGAAACAACTCGTCTTTCATGTTGCGGATCCATGTCGCGCCATCGCTCAAAAGAACCGTTTCCTTGTATTCGCCGTAACCGTTTCTGACAGCGCAGGCAAACAGATGCTTCTTGAATTCTCCGGCAGATCCC
>JAISAH010000036.1 GCA_031266805.1 Gracilibacteraceae bacterium | reverse complement strand
TGACAGGCGGCATTCCATCCGTCCCTCGCGGCAGTGGTCGATGGAAAACATCTCGGTTTTAACCTGCAAGTCGGAGAAATACTGCGACATATGCATATCGTTGTGCATCAGAACAATGCCGGGCAGGAGTCTATAACAGGTCATCAAGCCGTCGCCCGTTGGGTTTTGGATTTTATAGACCGAGCATCGGTCGTTTTGCACCACCGGACGCACGTTTCGTCCGAGATCGATTTTGTCGTCAGGAAACAAGAGCCTCACCTCCTTCCCGCATAAAATACGACAATATTTCGCACCGCCCAGTTGTCTATGGCTAATGTGTATTACTATACCATGCGTCAATCAAAACCACAACTCCATTCGGACGCGCACACTCCAATTGGACAAGAAATTAGGGCGTCGTTTCGAGTAAGCCGACTCTATTTGACCCTTACAAACGGCGCGGTGTTGCCGGGAACCAATTCGCCGTTTTCATTCGGCTCCAATTCGGTCACGTCGATGGTGTCGGCGTCAGCGACCTTGAAAGAATATGAAGCCACACCCTCAAAGTCCAAGTAACTGACTTGCTTGTCGCCGTATACGATATAGCAGCCTACGCCTTTGCCGCCTTGATCCTCCGGGACGCCGGGCATCTCAAAGTCAAATGTGCCGTCGGCCTTGAAATCGAATATCAGCACCGCGTCGGCGCTGGGGATTTCCGACTGCCATTTGCCGATAAAATCGTTGTTCAGGTTGAATGGAATGTCCTTTGTGTTGACGGTGGAACCCTCTATGCGAGTAAAAGGCGAAGTGTTGCCGGAAACCTTTTCTCCGTTTTCGCCAAACTCTAACTCGGTTACGTTGATGGTATTGTTGTCCACAACCTCGAATGTGTAAGCCGCCGCGCCTTCAAAGTCCAGCCAGGAAATCTGTATATTCTCGAACACCACATAGCCGCCCGTGCCTTTGCCGCCTTGATCGGCGGGTACTCCTGCCATTTCATAGTCAAATGTTCCGTCCGCCTTGTAATTGAATGTCAGCGTTGTGTTTGCGCTTGGAATTTCCGATTGCCACTCCCCGATAAACGGGTTGCTCAGATCGGACAGATTGAAAGCGGTTTCGTTGCCGGAGCCATTGCCCGTTCCGCAGGCGGACAGCGCCATCGCGCAGATCAAAAGCATTGCCAAAAGAGATAAAAAGCGTTTCATGTTTGATTTTCCTCCAAATTCTTATTGCACAGTCTTATCAATCACGCGACAACCTGTGCTGTTTATCACGTTTATGATTTCGCGATTCTTTATAATTCCGCTCATCCCCATTTCTGCCGGGGTCGCAGCCCGCCGGATACCGTGCCATATCCTACGCCACACCCCATTCCCGCGCCTTGGCCTGCGCGTTCCAGAGCCGCGCATACACGCCGCCCAATGCCAGAAGTTCCCCGTGCGTTCCGATTTCGGAAATCCTGCCCCCGTCGAACACAAGGATACGCTCCGCCGATTGCGCTATTTGCAGATGATGCGCGATCATCAGAACCGTGCGCCCTTCCGACAGCGCGCTGATCGCCTTTTGTATCAGCACCTCGTTCAGCGGGTCAACATTGCTCGTCACCTCGTCCAGCAGCAGGATGGGCGCGTCCTTCAAAAACGCCCGCGCGATGGATACGCGCTGCTTCTCGCCGCCCGACAGTCTCGCGCCGTTCTCTCCGAGCATGGTGTCGTAGCCATCCGGCAGACTCATGATAAAATCGTGGATTCGCGCCTTTTTCGCGGCTTCCTCCACCTGCTCCCGCGTGGCGTCGGGATTGCCCGTGCGTATGTTTTCATAAATCGTGTCGGCAAAAAGGATGACGTTCTACATGACGATACTGACGCCGGAGAGCCACTCGTCATAATCCATCAGGCGAATATCAACGCCGCCGACCTCAATGCTCCCGGACTCTGCGTCCCAAAACCGCAGAAGCAGGTTCATCACCGTGGTTTTGCCCGAACCCGAAGCGCCCACCAACGCGGTCAGGCTGCCCTCCGGCAGATGAAAATCCGCGTCCCGCAATTCAAATCCGTCCTCGGCGTAGCGAAAACACACATGCCGGAACGCGATATCAAAGCCGTTTGGTTTTTGCGGCAATTCCGGCGTCTCCACCGTAGGAGCGTTTAGCAGCTTGGATACCCGCCCGAAAGAGCTTTTGATCTGCGCCCACGTCAGACGGTAACTCTCCATATTGGCGAATGGGATATAGAAAAGCTGGCTGAACACGATAAAGTAAATCAAATCAGTCACGGACAGGCTGCCGCTCGCCGCCAGCGCCCCGCCAATCAATACAATGAGCGCGAAACAAAGCTCAAAAGGCAGAAAATAGCGCAGCATGTCTTTTGCGCCCTGCCGCGCCTCCGCCTTGCTGCTCACCGCGAAATCAGCGGCGCTCTCTTTTACGTTGGTTTGGAAAAGCAAGCCTCCGGGGAAGGTTTTCAGCATAGGGATATTTTTCGTGAACTCCACAAAACGCGACACCATCACGCCGAGGTTTTTGCCGTTCTCGTTT
The DNA here is from genome assembly GCA_031266805.1 of Gracilibacteraceae bacterium. GTDB lineage: Bacteria > Bacillota > Desulfitobacteriia > Desulfitobacteriales > Syntrophobotulaceae > JAIRRL01. The sequence goes on along the minus strand of JAISAH010000036.1, from coordinate 1,088 downwards.
TTCAGGCGCAAAGCCGCGCCGCCGCTCACCCTTTGCAAAAGGAATGATACAGGCAGCAGCGAAATCATCACAAGCCCCATTTTCGGGTTCAGCGCGAACAGCGCCGCGCCGATGACAAGGGCGGTAATCGTGTCCGCTATCATGCTCACGCCCATGTGGGAAGTGTTTTGCCGCAGGCTCTCAATGTCGTCATGTACCACCGTGCTGATATTCCCAAGCTGCTCGTTCGTGTAAAAGCCGAGGGAGAACCGCTTCAAACGGCGCACGATTCCGGCTTTGAGCGCGGTCTCAAGCTCGAATCCGGCGTCGTGCATGGTAATCATGGATACCGTTGTGCAGACGAATTTGCCTGCCAAAAGCCACGTGAAACGGACGATATGCGGCAGAAGCGAAGCGCCCGGATCGGCCATAACCGCATAGAGCATGTCAAACACCGTCAGCATGACGGCGGCGTAAATCAGCGCGTTCCCCGTTTCCGAAAGAACAGCGCCGAGCATGGTCGCCCGGCCTTTTTTGCCGATGCAGCCGAACAATTCCCGAATCATATCGCCGCCCTCCTTATCCGCCAATTTTGCGCCTCTCGCTGCGCCTCCGCCATTGAGCGGTAGAGTTCGCAGTCCGACAGCAGTTCGTCATGCTTTCCCTGGGCCTCGACCCGCCCGCGGTTCATCACCACGATTTGATCCGCGCCGGTAATGGTATACAAGCGATGCGCGATGACAATCAGCGTCTTGTCCTTACACAGCGCGGTGACGGCCTTTTGAATCAGAGCCTCGTTATACGGGTCAACGGCGGCAGTGGCCTCGTCCAGTATGACGATGGGCGAATCCTTCAAAATCATCCGCGCCAGCGAAATACGTTGCTTTTCGCCCCCGGACAGCTTCGCGCCGCCCTCGCCCGCGAGGGTTTGATAGCCTTGCGGCAGATTCATGATGGGTTCGTGAATCTGCGCTTTCTTCGCCGCTTCTGTAATTTCCGCCTCGGAAGCCTCCGGCTTGCCTATGCGGATGTTGTCCGCTATGCTGATGTTGAGCAGGAAGTTTTCCTGCTGCACGACGGAAATCAGCGCGGCAATATCTTTTTCCGGG
>JAISAH010000024.1 GCA_031266805.1 Gracilibacteraceae bacterium | reverse complement strand
CGGCCCACAAACATCATCGCCCGCACCGGCAAGGGGTAGAGCAGTTTTTGGTAGTTGTCCCGGGTGACGACGCTGACGCCGTCCGGCTTGCCCAAGTCGCTGCCCAGTTTGGCGAACACCTTGCAAAAACTGACGCCCACGGAAACGGTCAGTTTCAGTTCCGCGCGCACGGCGGCCCGGATCGCGTCGGCCACCCGGCCGCCGAAGCCGTATTCGCGCAGCTTGGGGGCGCCGGTCATGTCCAGATAGCTCTCGTCGATACCGGCCCGCTCCACCCGGTCGGTGAAGAGCTCGTAGATGGCGTTAGCTTTTTCGCAATATTCTGCATATAATTCGTGATGGGGAGGAAGTAAAATCAGGCCCGGACATTTCCGCAGCGCCTGCCAGATAGCTTCGGCGGTTTTGACGCCCGCGTTTTTTGCCAGCTGGTTTTTGGCGAGGATGATCCCCCGGCGGTTTTCCGGGTCGCCGGCCACCGCCATCGGCTTGCCGAGGGTTTCCGGGTGGGAAAGGGTCTCCACCGCGGCAAAGAAACCGTCCATATCCACATGAAGGATGACGCGGTTCATAAGGATACCTCAGCTGCAGTCGTCGGCCTGAGCCAGCAGGCTTTCCGCCGGGGTGCGCGGCGCTTGGTGGTGCCGGGCGATCAAAATTTGCGCTTCCCGGCTCAGGCCGCAGCGGGCGGCTGTTTCCGCCCCCAGGGCAGCGTGAACGGCGGCGGCTTCCAGAGCCTGGCCGACATAAGGGCAGCGTTCGAGCGCGCGCGGGAGCAAAGGAAAGGGCGACGCTTTCAGCAATACTCTGGCGGCGCGCTGGCCGGCCGTCAGCCGGAAAGGGATCTTGCCGCAATCATGCAAAAGGGCCGCCTGCAATAAGGTCCTGTATTCCTCCGCGCTCAGCCGCGCGCGGATATGTTTTTCCCAGGCGGCAAGCCGGCGCGCCGTATCGATGGCGTGTCTCTGCCCGGCTGGGCTCATACGGAAAAAAACCTCGCCGGCCCGCGGCGGCAGGACCGACCGGACCCAATCCCGGTCGCGCTCCCTGACGCAGGGAAAAACAGCCTTCCAGAATTGCCGGAGGCGGTAGAGCGGTCTCACGGCTCGCCGATCAGTTCAGCGTAAAGGCGCCACAGCTTGATTTCCTCCTGTTCCCAGCAGTAGCGAGCCTGAAAAGCCTCCCAGCCTCTCTGCCCGGCCGCCGCCGCTTCCGCCGGGTCGGCGAGCAGTTCGCAGATCTGCCGGGCCAGATCCGCGGGGTCTCCCGGCCGCGCCAAGAGACCGCAGCGGCTTTCGCTCACGATCCGCCGGATGTAGCCAAAATCGGAACCGATCACCGGCAGGCCCGCGGCCATATACTCTATCAGTTTTACCGGGATGGCCTTCGTATAATTCAAGGTGGCCAGCAAAGGCACGAGGGCGATATGGGCCCGCCGGAGCAAGTCCGGCGTTTCCGCGTGCGGCAGACGGCCGAGATAACTGATCCCGCCGCGCTCCAGCCAAGGGGCCAGCGGGCGGTAACGCCTGTGCAGATCTCTCTCGTCCAGCGATCCGGCTAATATACATTCCGCCCGCGGAAAGCGCTCCCGCACCAGCGGCATGGCTTCCAGCATGACCTCCAGCCCCCGCTCGCGGTTCAAACCGCCGAGATAGAGTATGACCGGCGCTTCCTCCGCCGGGCGCGGCGGGGACCCCGCCGGCGCGGGCCGGGAAAAAACCGACGCGGACGGATAATTGTAAATGACGGCGCCGCGGGGATTGAAGGCGCGGAACTGCGCCGCCATATGCTCGTTCACCGTCACGCAGGCCGCCAGCCGTTTGGCCGCCTGTTTTTCATACCAGTCAAAACCCACCGCCAGCGGGACCCGCAGGGGCGCCGGCGCCCAATAGCGGGTGCGCAGGCTGTCGCCGTAATATTCATGGACGTCGTAGATCACCGGCCGGCCGGTGCGCCGTAGGAGCTTGAGACCCAGCGAGAGCAGATCCGGGTCATGCAGATGATAGGCGTCCGCCTGCTCGGTCAAAGCCATGCGCAATATGACGCTCAAATGCAGCCAGCGCTCCGTCCGGCTGCTATAGCCCGGCGCGTAGCGGATACGGACCCCCTCCGCCGTGACGGTTTCCGGCCCGGTGTCCGCTCCGCTGGGCCGCGGCGCGATCAAAGTCACTTCGTACCCTTTTTTCCGCAGCGAACAAGCTTCCTTATGGTATACGCGGGCGTCGTCCGGCGAGTGGGCCGACGTCAGCACGCAGATCGTTTTACTCATCCACTATCTCACCCAAGGTGACTTCCGTCATATAAGTCTTCCCGCTCCGGTAGTATTCCACTTCCACCACGTCGCCCGGTTTGCGCGTAAAAAGGAGATGACTCAGCTTCAGGGAATTTTCCACTTTTTCCCCATTGATCGCGACGATGATATCTCCCTCCCGGATGCCGGCCCGGTCCGCGCCGCCTTTCACGACCACCGACGAGACATAGCAGCCTTCCGGCCAGTCCTTATAACTGGCGTAAGCCTCGTTGTACCGTTCGTCTATGCGGATTTCCAGCGCCGGGTGTCGCACGCGGCCGTTTTCCAATAATTGGGTTATGACGGGCAGGGCGTCCGAGATCGGGATGGCAAAACCCATGCCCTCGTAGCCGAAAGCCTGATTTTTCGCGGAATTGATCCCGATGACCTGGCCGTCAAAATTCACGAGCGGCCCGCCGCTGTTGCCCGGGTTGATGGCCGCGTCGGTTTGGATGAGTTTGAAACTGGCCTCGCCCTCAAGCTGGAGGAAGCGATCCGTCGCGGAAATGATGCCCCAGGTCACGGTGCGGGCAAATTCCGTGCCGCCCGGATTGCCGATGGCCACCACATACTGGCCGGCGCGCAAAACGCTGGAATCGCCGAGCGTCGCCGCTCGCAGGCCCTCGGCCTCTTCGATTTTTACCACCGCCAGATCGGTGCGGGCGTCGCCGCCGACGACAAAGCCTTGCACGTCGCGCCCGTCAGCCAAAGAGATGATCAAATCCTCGGCGTTTTCCACCACATGATTGTTCGTCACGATATAACCGCCCTCGGCGTCGATGATAAAACCGGAGCCGCTGCTCACTTCCGTCAATTCGCCGCCGCTGAACCAGGAGCGCAGATGCTGGAAATTAGCTATGCCCACGACCGTTTCCCCTACAGCCTCCGCCACGGCCACGATGGGAGATTCCCCGATCGCCAGATCCGCGCCGCCGACCGCTCCCACCTGCTGGATCGTGACGCTGTTACCGCCGCCGCTCCCGCCATCCACCGTCCGAGCGCCGTCAAAAATAACGGGGGCCAGCGTCAAAGTGACGAGCGAGCCCAGCATGGCGCAGCAAAAGGCGAGGACGACAGTGGAGATCACCCCCCGCCCCCTGGGCCGCCGCCCCGGTTCCGGCGCCGGCAGATCCACCCTCCGCCGCGCCGCGGACGGCATGATCACATATTCATATTTTCCGTTTTCACCCCGGTCAGCGGGCGGTAACGCCGCCGGCCGTTCGTTCTCCGCGTAAAACGCCATACGTCTCCCTTCCCTCATCCAGCGTGATGAGCTCATGCGGTTCGTGGCGGGGGGCGACCCGGATCTTCACCCGGCCGCATTTTTGCCGCGCCGCGTGGCTGCGCAGCATTTCCACCACTGTTTTCAAAGCCAGCGCCGGCGTGTTGTTTTCCTCGCTCAGATGAGCCAGCACCACTTTTTGCGTGTTTTCTCCGATCAATTCCCGCAGGGCTTCGCCGGTTTGCCTGTTGCTCAAATGACCGAATTCGCCGGCCACGCGTTTTTTCAAATAAAACGGGTAGCGCCCCTGCCATAACATGCCGCCGTCATGGTTGGCCTCGATGATCAAAGCGTCGCAGCCCCTCAGTTTCGCCAGCATATCCGAGGTGACGACGCCTGTATCCGTCGCGACGCCCAGAGTCAGAGCCCCGGAGCGGACCAGCAGACCGTAGCTTTCCGCGCTGTCATGCGAGGTATGGATCAGCGTGAGGTCAAAACCGGCCAGCGTAAAATCGTCCGTCGCGATGACCACGCGCTGTTCGGCGGCCAGAGCGCCGACCGTCTTTTCCATCGCCTCCCAGATCTTTTCCGTCGCGTACACCGGCAGCCCGTATTTTCGCGCCGCCGCGCCTACTCCCCGCACATGATCAACATGTTCATGCGTGACAAAAATCCCTCTCAGTTCCTCGATCCGCGCGCCCACGCGCCGCATATTCTCCGTCAGGCGAGTGACCGGCACGCCGGAGTCGATCAGAAAACTCCCGCCTTCATCCCCCACTAAGATCGCGTTCCCGGAACTGCCGCTGGCTAAAGTGCCAAAAAACAAAACTCCACCCGCTTTACCCGTCTTCGTTTTCCGTGGCCGCGCTTTCCGCCGCCGCGTTTTTCGCTGTCTGAGCCAGACTGATATAGTATTCGATAGACGAGCGCTCCGTGTCGTCCCGGGCCAGCGGCAGCGCTTCCTGCCAGACCTGCTCCGCCAGAGCGTAATCCGCCGCGCCGTAAAAGAGATACTGCCCGTATACCGTCAGGGCGTCGATATTCTCCGGTTCCCGCGCCAGCAGATCCGTCAGCAGCTCGCCGGTCAAAGGGAAATCCCGGTTATAGAAGGCGGCCGTCGCGTATTTCAGCTGGATGTCCGAGTCCGGTCCGGCGGCGGTCAGTTCGGCGTACAGATCCAGCGCTTTGGCTAAGGCGCCGTCCGTCTCCTGCGCGCCGAGATAGGAGGCCAAAATATATACGTCCAGCCAAGCGTCCGCCAGCGCCTCGCGCAGAGCGCTGTTTTCCGGGTCGTTTTCCGCGCTTTGGCTGAGACTCGCGGCTAATTGCCGGCGCTGGGCGTATTCGTCTTCCAGCAGTTTCCGCTCCGCGTCCGGGTCGCCGCCCTGATCCGGGGGGATGGAAAAAAGAGCGACAAAACCGGACCCCAGCATGGTCAGGCTGACCAGGGCGATGATAACGATGGTGAACATTTTTCTCCGGCGAAAGAACATAAAAGACCTCCTAAAACCGGCGCCGCCAGCCCAGGCGCCGTCACGTCACGTCACGTCACATCACGCCGCGCTGCCTGCCAGCGCCTCTCTGGCCCGGATGTAAGCGGCCACCTCAAAACGCTTGCGCTGCAGGCGGCAACCCAAGTCATACACTTCGCGCAGATCGCCGGCCATATCCACATTGGCGGCGTGGCAGCCGCCGCCGCACACAAAGCGGCACCAGCAGCTCTGGCAGGCTTTTTTGGCGTTGATATGGGCGCCGGCGAATTGGCGCGCGATCTCCGGGGGCGGAGGGGCGGGTTCGTCATAGACGCTGCCCATGCGCCATTCAGAGCGGCCGACGAATTGATGGCAGGGGTAAATATCCCCGTTCGGAGCGACCGCGGCGTATTCCAGGCCCGCGCCGCAGCCTTTGAGTCTTTTCGGCAGACAGGGGCCGGCGTCCAGTCCGGCGTTGAAATGAAAGAAACTGAACGGGCGCCCGTCCGCCGCGTAAGCGAGATAAGCCTCGCCTAACCTGTCGTAACTGGCGTAAAGCGCCGGCAGATCCTCCTCCCGCAGGGCCAGACCGCCGCCGCCCACCACCGGTTCCACGGAGAGGCGGCCGACGCCGAGGTCGGCCAAATGGAGGACGTCCCGGTCAAAATCCGTGTTATACCGCGTATAAGTGCCCCGGGCGTAATAATAAGCGCCCAAGGCGTACGGCGAGGCGGCGGCCCGGCGGCGAGCCACGTTCAGCACGGCGGGCAGAACGGCGGCATAACTGCCCCCGCCGCCGCGAAGCGGACGCATCCGGTCGTGGACGGCCGGACGGCCGTCGATGCTCAAGACCAAGCCAATTTTTTCCAGATCTAGCCATTCCAGCAGATCGTCGTCCAGGCGCAGGGCGTTCGTGGTCAAAGTGAAATTTATCCTTTTGCCCAGAGCGGCGGCGGCGTCCCGGCCGTAGGCGACCAGCGCGCGCATGACCGCGGTGTTCAGGAGGGGTTCGCCGCCAAAAAAATCCGCCTCCAGCGTCGCCCGGGCGCCGCCGCGGGCCAGAGCGAAATCCAGCGCTCTTTTGCCGGTGGCCAAGGGCATTAGTCCCCGCTCGCCGCCGAAAGCGCCCGTGCCGGCAAAGCAGTACCGGCAGGCCAGATCACAGTCATGGGCCAAATGCAGGCAAACGGCTTTGAGCAAAGGCGTTTCCGTTTCCGGATACGGGGGCGGCAATTCGGCCTCCGGGCTGAACAACGTCCCTTCCCGCGCCAATTGGTCAAACTCCCGCGTTATTTCACCGCGCTCCGCCGCCGTCAGATCCCCGCCCGCAGCCGCCCGGTTTTCCGCGCCGGACTTTATCATATCCTCCAGCCAGCGATAGGATTTGGCGTCCAGCAAATGCAGAGAGCCGGAATTGACGTCGTAAACGAGGTTCAGACCGCCGTGCCGGTACAGATGTATATTTTTCGCAAAAGCATATGTTTCCCAGATCAAGATATTATCCCCTCCGCCGATGTTTGACGGAAAAAAGAGCGGCGCGCGTGACAGAACTAATCAGTGGTTTAGGGAGCGGCGGCATGGCGTTCGCCGCCATGCCGCCGCCAGCCGGTGTACGCCTGATTACTTGACGCAAACCTGATTGCCGACGGTGCAGGAAGTCTTACAGGCCGACTGGCATGAGGCCTGACAGGCGCCGCAGCCGCCCTGAGGCGCCGCGGCGGACAAATTGCCCTTGATGATCGTTTGAATGTGCTTGTTCATAAACTCACGCCTCCTTGTCGCCTACATTATAGCACAGGGCGCGATTGGACACAATAGTCGGAGGGTGTTATAGCACAGGGCGCGATTGGACACCATCCGCGATCCGCGCTGATTGCTAACCCACAGGTAAAATATTGCTTGACGCGGTTTGCTTTATCCATTATAATGAATCTCGTAGCGACTGCTATGCTTTAGGCGCGAGCAATCGGTACGGTAAAATTCGAAATGCCAGTGGAGGGGGGGATAGAATTATGGGGGAAGTCAGAGTACGCAAGGATGAATCCCTGGATGCCGCACTCCGCCGGTTCAAGCGCAACTGCCAGCGCTCGGGCGTACTGTCCGAGGCGCGCAAACATGAACATTATGAAAAACCCAGCGTCAAAAAGAAAAAGAAATCCGAGGCGGCGCGGAAACGTAAGTTCAAATAATGGCTTAGAGGCCCCTGCGATCAAGAAGGGGTAAGGATTTCGTTAGGTATTAATGAGTCCAAAGCGAACGGCCGGTTGTTTCAGGTATAGCCGATGGATCCAGTGCGGGTCCATCGGTTTTTACATATAAACACCGATTTTCGCGGCGGGTTTAACCGTCACAGAATATAATGAATTCAGCTAAACACCAAGGACAACTTTGCCCCATTTAACCAAGGCATGTTTTCCGGTAAATGCCGCCAGTCA
>JAISAH010000003.1 GCA_031266805.1 Gracilibacteraceae bacterium | reverse complement strand
GTGCCGCGGCAATAAGCGGCCAACGTACCATCAAATGGCCGGAGTGAAGCAAGCAGCTTTGCTCCGGTTTTTTTCAGTAAAAGCGCCCCGCTTCACTCCGGTGAAGGAGGCGCTTTTTTTGTTGTTTAGTCCGCGCTGCCGCGCGCCGCCTTTTCTCCTTCGTTTTTGAGTTATTTCAAAAATTGAGCGGAGGAAAGGCAAATGGCAGATTGGCAAAGACGCAGGAATTACCGGATACGCATAGGCGAAAGCGGCAAGGCCCGTTTCACGATCACAGTGGACGGAATTGAGACAGAAGTTACTCCGGAGGTCTACGAGGTTTATGCTCAGGGCGACCGCCGCGAGCGTTACATGGCCGAGCGCGACGCCGGGCGGCTGTTATCGCTGGAACAGATGGACATGGACTTTGTTTCATTGGCGCTTTTTGGGGAGCGCGCGGCACAGACGGAAGACGCGGCTATTCGCCGCATCATGGGCGCTCAGGCGATGAAGGCGCTGGAACAGTTGGCGCTGGAGGAAAGACATCTGATCCAGTCATTGATCCTGAACGGCGAGACCGAGCGGGAATATGCCAGGCGCATCGGGATCTCTCAAAAAGGCGTGAACAAGCGGAAGCATAAAATCCTGAAAAAAATTAAAAAAGATCTCGATTTTTGATACTCAACCCACTTGGTTTTCGGGAGGGATTAATGAGAGGGTAATTTATCCTTTCACGTTCTTTGACAAATGCCGCTCTTTTAGGGCAGTCATACCGGACGCCAGGTAACATTACCGCCTTGCCGAGCGCGGAGAAGAAGCGGCGCGAGAGCCTACCGCCGGGGAACCCCGGAGGACAGGCGGCGAGAAACCGCTGGCTTACAGGTTCCCCATCCGGGGAGTTCGCCGAGACGCAGGGCGCCATAATGATACTTCCGAGACAGGCCCGCCCGACAAGGGAGGCGGGAGGGGCGCCGCCGGCGCTGAAACAGGCGCCGGGGGGCCCCTATGTGAAAGCTTTAGACTTTCAGTCTGGCGTACCCCCCTCGCATCCGGGAAGCGTGGTCAAATAGGATGCGTTCCGCTAATTTAATCAGCCATTCATGAAAATATTCGCGTTTGGCGGCGGAACCGTGCGGACGGGCTCTGCCCTTTGGCCAAGTTTATTTTCGGCCGGGCGCTCGTCCGCATCATTCTGCCGCCAGACTCATTTGGAGGTTTTTTATTCAAATGAAGATCACGAATCTGAAAGATTTACACGAGTTCCAGGAGCGTTATTTTGACCATATCCTGCCTATATACGGTTACGCACTCAGGAGCAAGCAGAAGGAAATGGCGGGAGAGATACTCGCCGCCATCGGCAGACGAGGAATCATAATCGCCGAAGCCGGGGTGGGCATCGGCAAGACTCTGGCGTATCTCCTGCCTGCCGCCTTGGCGCGCCGGGCCAGGATCAACGAGGGCCGCGTTCCAACCGCTCTGCCAAACGGGAGACAGGCGCCGGTACTCATCGCTACTTCGACCATTGCTCTGCAACAGGCCATAGTACGGGATTATGTGCCGGATCAGTCCAGAATCCTGGAAGCGCACGGCAACATCCGGGCTCCGCTGGCGCCAGTGCTGCGCAAGGGTAAAGGGCATTACCTGTGCGAGGACAAGCTGAAAAAGTTCGCGTCCTTTGCCGATCCGCACACCGAAGCACTGCTGAAATCAATTTTGGCAAGCGGTGTTGTGGATATTGATTCAGCGGCGGGCCTGACGCCTTATATGAAGCGAAAAATCTGCGTGGACGACCGCTGCGGACAGGATTGTCCCCGCTTCGGGCACTGCCGTTACACCCGGTTTCTCCGGGAAGCGCAGCAGGGCGGCTCCGATTTTCAGGTCTGCAATCACAATTTCTTTTTAGCGGATATTCGCAGGCGCTCCGCGGGTCAAAGACCGCTTATGCCGGACTATCAGGCGGTAATTATTGATGAGGCGCACAAATTCCTGGATGCCGCCCGCCAGATGTATGGGGCGGAGTTGTCGCTCGCTTCGCTGGAAAAAGTGGCAAAGGACGTAAACGGCTTCACTTTTGGTCAGGGAGTACCAACCGGTGATATTTGCCGGGAGGCGGAACGTCTCTTATCCCGCGCTCGTTTGCTGTTCCAGTTCCTCAGCAAGGAAGCGCCGGAGGATGCGGCAGGCGAGGATATTGAGCGGCACTCTACTAAAATAAACCAGCGCGTGGAGAAACTGACGCGCTCCCTGAAAACAGCGGCAGACGATCTGGCGAATTTGCTCACGGCAAGGAAAACTGCCATCAAGTTTGAAGCCCGGCAGCGGGCGGCGCTCAGGATATTGGAGCGATCTTCCGAGAGCCTAGCCGCTTTCATCCGTCACCGGGAGTTGGTCTATTGGCTGGAGGAAGCGGAACCGGCCGTCGCGGCGGTAAATACTTCCGCTAAAAACAGGCCTGACCTCACTGTTCTCAAAGGCATCCCCAAGGACTTGGGGCGGACGCTCTGCCGCGACATCTGGAGCAAGGACATCCCTTTTGTCCTGACTTCGGGCACCTTGTCGGCGAGCGGAGACTTCAGCCACCTGAAAAGGGGGCTGGGTATCGACTTGGCTAAAGCGGAGCGCATTAGTGAGACCAGCAAACCCTCGCCTTTCGACTATAAAAACAACGCCCTGCTCTATATCAGCGAGACAACCCCTTATCCTGACGCGGCGGAGGAATCATATATCGCCACCATAGCTCGGGAGAGCGAGCGGCTCATTCGGGCCTCTCATGGCCATGCCGCTCTTTTGTTTACTTCCTACAAGGCGATGGAGTTGACTTATGAACGCATCGCCGCCAAAGGTCTGCCTTATCCCATTTTTCGTCTGGATCGCGGCGGTAGCCGGGCCATTGACCAGTTCCGGCGCGGTAAAAACGGAGTGCTGTTTGCTTCCGGGTCTCTCTGGGAAGGGATCGACATCCCCGGCGATATTCTTTCGCTCTTGATCATCGTCCGGCTGCCGTTCGCCGCGCCGGATCCGGTCAGCGAGTGGGAGCGTTCCCTCTATCCGGACACGCGCTCCTACATCTATAACGTAGTGACGCCAGAAATGCTGGTCAGGCTGAAGCAGGGCTTTGGTCGGCTCATCCGCAAAGAGACGGACACCGGCGCAGTCGCTATCCTCGACTCCCGGGCCAATACGCGGGGCGCCTACCGCAGCCGGATTCTGACAGCGCTGCCGCCCTGTCTGGTCACGTCAAAGATCGCCGATGTGGAGAGATTTTTCAGAGAAAAGAAACAGCCGGCTTATTTTGCGTAACGCAGAGTCATTAAGCGGTTTGTCCGCTCAAAGATAGGAGTTATGAATATGGAGCAGATAATTAATAACGAAAACCAGCGCTTCATGGTAGAAACGGAAATCGTCTTTATGCGTGGCAGACCGGTCACGCTCACCAGCCGTACGCCTATCTTCACCCCGGAGCAGCGCGAGAAACGCAGACGGGAAATTGAGACGCGGCTTTATGATATATGTCTCAAATACCATAATAAGGAGAAGGGGCGAGCGCCCGGCGCAGCAGAAAGCAAGCAACAAAAGCAAAAAAACCGCAAGAACCTGGCGAATTGACTTGAATGACGGGGCCGCCCAAGTTATACTACAACCGTTGGCGGCTCCGTTCTCATAGCGGAAGGGAGCCATAAAATGGATAACAGGATAGACGCCGCCTACGCGCGGCAATCCGTGGACAAAAAAGACAGCATCTCTATTGAGAGCCAGATTGACTTTTGCGGGCATGAGTTGAAAGGGGGCAGTTACAAGGCTTACCAAGACAAAGGATTTTCCGGCAAGAACACGGATCGCCCCGATTTTCAAAATCTCTTGCGAGACATTCGGGCAGGGCTGATCCGGCGGGTCGTGGTCTACAAGCTCGACCGTATCAGTCGTTCGATCATTGATTTCGCCAATATGATGGAGCTTTTTCAGAAGTATAATGTGGAGTTCGTATCATGTCAGGAGAAGTTCGACACCTCGACGCCGATGGGCAGGGCAATGCTCAACATCTGCATTGTATTCGCCCAACTTGAGCGGGAAACCATCCAGATGCGCGTCACCGACGCCTACTATTCCCGCAACCAGCGCGGCTACCGCATGGGTGGCACAACGCCGTATGGTTTCGACACCGAGCCGTTCGTGATGGACGGCATAAAGACGAAGCGGTTGGTGGCGAAAGCAAGCGATATTGAGAACGTGCGGATTATGTTCGATATGTACTCCAGGCCGGAGGTATCGCTGGGCGACATAGCGCGGAGGTTTGTGGAACTTGGGATTCAGATTAACGAGGGAGGGCTTCAACGTGTGACGTTCTCGAAAATGCTCCGCAACCCTGTTTACGTCAGGGCGGACATGGACATATACGAGTTTTTCAAGGCGCAGGGCGCGACCACTGTCAATGATCCCTCGGACTTTACGGGAATGAACGGCTGTTACCTCTACAAGGGGCGTGCGCAGACGAGCAAAGCGAAAGACGATCTTTCGGGGCAGATGCTGGTGGTTGCTCCGCATGAGGGGGTAATTGACTCCGGTGTTTGGCTGTCCTGCCGCAAGAAGATTATGAACAACAAATCCTTCCAGTCTGCGCGGAAAGCATCCAATACCTGGCTTGCCGGGAAGATAAAATGCGGACGTTGCGGGTACGCGCTTATGAGTCTCAACATAAAAGGCATAGCGTACACTCGTTGCAAGAAACGCGCCGAGGATAAGAGCTGTGAAGGGGCGGGGACGTTGCGTACCGCGGATTTGGAGCGGACGGTTTATGCTAGGATGGTCGAAAAGTTGCAAGGGTTTCACACGCTGATGAAAAAGGACGAGGCGGGGGCGGTCAAACCCAAAGTGACCGTGCTGAAAGTGGAACTGGCGAAAGTGGAGAGCGAGATTGAGAAATTGTTGAATACTCTGACGGGTGCCAGCGACATTCTTATCTCTTACGCCAACACGAAAATCACCGAACTTGATGACCGGAAGCGGAACCTCGCGAAGCAGCTTGCCGAGATCATCGCGGACGAAGTTTCCCCGGATGAAATGCTCCGGATTTCCGAGCTTCTGGATGATTGGGATAACGCCAGTATGGAAGACAGGCGCGCCGTAGCCGACGCTCTCATCAGCAGGGTAAACGCCACCAGCGAAAACGTGGACATTGACTGGAAAATCTGACGGCTTTGACGCCATCAGATCAAGGGGGGCAGTATTATGCCTTTGTAAACCTTGATTTGCTATCCGCCGGCTAAGGAAAGCTCCGCGTATGATATCCCGGGCGGCGTGACGAGTATCGGCGATAACGCGTTCAGCGGCTGCGAGAGTCTCGCGCGTATCACCGTCCCAGGCAGCGTGACGAGTATTGGGGACGGCGCGTTTGAGCGCTGCGAGAGCCTCACGGATATGATCATACCGGACAGCGTGACCGTTTTCGGGGAAGGCGTGTTTGCTTTTTGCGGCGATCTGATGAGCGTCGTCCTTCCGGACAGTGTGCGAAATCTCGGCGAATACACGTTTTCCGGCTGCCGCGGTCTAACGGATATCACTATACCGAGCGGCGTGACGAGTATCGGCGGCGACGCGTTTTCCGGCTGCAGCGGCCTGACAAAGATCACCATCCCGGGCGGCGTGACGGCTATCGGAGACAGCGCGTTTGAAGATTGCGAAAACCTGACGGACATGACCATCCCGAATAGCGTGACTACCATTGGGGACAGCGCGTTTGAAGATTGTAAAAATCTGAGAAAAATCACCATTCCGAGCAGCGTGACGAGTATCGGGGACGGCGCGTTTGCTTATTGCGAAAATTTGGAAAATATTGCCATTCCAGATGGTGTGACAAGTATTGCGGAATGGATGTTTTACGGCTGTGAAAATTTGACGGACATTACCCTGCCAAACAGCGTTACGGATATCGGAGACAGCGCGTTTGAGTTTTGCGAAAGTCTTGTAAAAATCACCATACCGGACGGCGTAACGAGCATAGGGCATAGCGCGTTTTACGGCTGCGCGGGCCTGACGGACCTCACCATCCCCGGCAGCGTGACGAGCATCGAAGACGACGCGTTTGAAGATTGTGAAAACCTGGTGCTCCGCGGCGGCGCGGACTCCTATGCCGCCGGCTACGCGCGCGAAAACGGGGTAGCTTTTGCGGCGGAATAAAAGGAAGATAACAATTGACGCGGAACTGGGCCGGAGTGGGTCGCGTTGCGCCGGTACTTTTTTCTGCACTCATGCCTGTTATCCGCTTGCGTGCGGCGGCGCTTGTTGCTATAATAACGGCAGACGTTCTTGCGGGAAACCGTGGGGGTTCAAGTCCCTTCGAGCGCACCAACACCAATATGGCAGGGTCAAAAATATGGAAAATAAGATCGCATATATAAACGGCGACGCTACATCTCCTCAGGCCAAGGGCGTCAAGATAATAGCGCATATTTGCAATGATATCGGCGGCTGGGGCAAGGGTTTTGTCCTGGCTGTTTCCAAAAAATGGAGCGAGCCGGAAAAACAATACCGTGCCTGGTATAATTCCAAGGAAAACTTCACTTTGGGGGAGGTGCAGTTTGTTCAGGCGGAACAATATATCTACGTCGCGAATATGATCGGGCAAAAAGGGATAAAACCCGGAAGTCAGGGACCGCCGATCCGCTATGAGGCGGTCGAGGCCTGTTTGAGCAAATTAGCGCAAAAAGCGGCCGAATTAAACGCTTCCGTCCACATGCCGCGGATCGGCTGTGGTCTGGCCGGCGGGAGGTGGGAAAAAATAGAGCCGCTGATATGCCGGGCTTTGATTGAAAAAGGCGTCGAGGTGTTTGTGTATGATTATAAATAATCCGAATAAATCGCCGGGAGTATTACGATTTACCGTGAATAAACTGGTTGCGTTCATAGTATTATCAAATTTTATATTTATATAGTACATATTGCCTTTTCAGGGCGAGTGGCTCGTCGTTAATGGAGGGATATCCAAGCGCAGTAGTCATTCATGGGATATTTCCGCGCAAAGATACGCTTATGATTTTTTTATTATTGTTACGGCCGCGATATTTTAGCGCCGGCGAACGGGTGACGGCGGGAGCTAACTGAGGCAAAAACTTGAGGCAAAATAATAGGAAAATTTCCCTGGATATATTTGACAAAACATACTTTTTGTGTTAATGTAGAGGGGCGCGGAATTAATCGCGGTTTAACGGGAGCAGGTGAAATTTTGGCGGAATATAATTTTAGCCGGTCTCTTGGCGTCCGCTCCTTTAGCGGCGCGGCGGAGGAAGGGCAGGAGCGTACCGCCGCCGTTCGCTCGTTTGGCAGTGCGGCGGAGGAAAGGCAGGAGCGTCCCGCCGCCGCCCGGTCCTTTGGCGGCGGGACGGCGGGACGGCAGGAACGCCCAACCGCCGCTCGTTTGTTTGGTGACGCGGCGGGAGGACAGACGCGCCGCGCCGCCATTCGCTCATTTAGCGGCGCGGTGGCGAAAGGACAGGAATGTCCAGCTATTACCCGCTCGTCGGGCGGAGCGGCGGAAAAACAGGAGCAGCGCCCAACCGCCGTTCGCTCGTTTGACAAAGCGGCAGCGGAAAGGCAGGAGCGCCCCGCCGCCGTTCGCTCTTTTGGCAAAACGGCGGAGGAAAGGCAAGAACGCCCAGCCGCTGTTCGCTCGTTTGGCGGCAGTCCAGCGAAAAGGCCTGAGCGTACCGCCGCTGCCCGCTCATTTGGCGGCACGGCGGCGAAAAGGCGCTCTGTCGCTGTCCGCTCGTTTAGCGGCACTGCGGCGGAAAAACGGAAACGCGCCAACACGCGCTCTTTTAGCGATGTAACAGAGGAAAGACAGGAACGCCCAACCGCTGCCGCCCGCTCATTTAGCGGCGCGGCGGAAGAAGGGCAAAAACATACCGCCCGCTCGCCAGGCGGCGCGGCGGAGGAAAGGCAAAAGCACCTCGCCGCGGCTTCTTTTAGCGGCCCTGCGGAGGAAGAGCAGAAGCGTTTTTCGCCCGAAGCGACGACGGAAAAGCGCGGGCTGCCGGCCAAAGCCCTGAGCGCGATAGCCACGCGGATAGATCATAAAGCCGAGGCCGGGCTCAGCCGGGATAAGACCGGAGACGTCCAATCCCGCAGCCGCGCGCTCGCGGGCAAATACGCCGTCCGGGGCTTCCGGCACGCCCGCGGAGCCGCGGCAGGGGCCGCGCGCGGCGCCCTCCGCCATATATCGCTCGGAGTCACGCTGCGCAGGGCGACGCGGCGCGGTGAATTGAGCGGCAAAGAAGCCGGCGCCGTTTACCGCCGCCATGCCGCGCGGGCCGCCGGGGGCGGCGCGGTTTCCGCGGGTCGTTTTCTGCGGCGGGAAGCCGGCGAAGCTGTCCGCGGTTTTCGCGGCGGGCAGGACGCAGGGCTGCAAGCTCTTACCCGCGCGCGGGACGTAGTTTACCAGGCGCGGAACGTCTACCGCCTGGGCAAAGGCATCGTCCGTTTGCTGGCAAGCCCTATCATCCGCAAAACCATGCTCATAGCGGCTTTGCTCATCATCGTTTTTTCTTTTGTCGTCGGCGGCGTATCGGCCATAACGTCGGTCGTCCCGGTCATTTCCCTCAAATCCGAAGATCAAGCCCTGACGGAGACCTGGATCCGGATCACCGAACTCGACGCCGACCTCAAAGCGGAGGTGCTCGGCGTAGCGGGCAGTCATCCGGGCATCGACGAGTTCCATTATTACCTGAACAACAGGAGCATCGCTTTAAGCCGCATCGACGTAAAAACCGACGCCGAAGCCCTTTTGGCCTATCTGGACAGCAAATATGACGATTACAGTCTGGCCAAACTGATCATTCCGCCGGGTGGAGGGCTGCCGCATGACGTGCGGGCGGAAATCAGCCGTCTGCACGACCTGCTCTATGATCTGGCTCTGAATGAATGGGAGGAAATAATTTACACTTCCGACTCGGATCCCGACGACGGCGTCGACGACTCCTCCGAGACCATAATTTACCATATGGACGTCCGCCTGACGGCCAAGCCTTTTACCGAATACCTGACGGAAAACGCGGACGCTCTCCTCACGGCGGCTGAACAGGAAAAAATGGACGCCCTGAGCCAGGCCGGCCTGTTTACGACGCGGCGGGAGCTGGGTTCGCCTTTCCCCGAGGAGGGCTGGGTGTCCACGGATCGTTTTGGCTACCGGATCCATCCCGTTTATCAGGAAAAAAGGCTGCACACCGGTCTCGACATCCCCAAAAGCGAAGGAACCCCGGTTTACGCCTGCCACAGCGGTACGGCCACCGTCGGCGGGGACGCGGCGACCGGATACGGATTATGGGTGCGGATCAGCAAAACCAACGGCGACAGCACTTTTTACGCGCATCTGCGCAGCCAAACCGTCACGGACGGCGCCGCGATCCGCAAGGGCGATCTCGTCGGGCTGGTCGGCAGCACCGGCGTCAGCACCGGCCCTCATCTGCATCTGGAATACACGAAGAAAAGCGTCACGCTCAATCCGCTGTTCTACACGCCGGGTATGCTGACGGCCGTCGATTACATCGGCAATGTCCTGACCCATAAATTCCACCGGCCCACCTGCTGGACCTTGCCCAATCCGGAAAACCGCTCCTATTTCTCGCGGCGGGAAGACGCCGTGAGCGCCGGTTATGTTCCCTGCCTCAATTGCCGGCCGTAACTTCGCGCGCCGCTTTAGGGACTGTATGAAAATAAAGCAGCCATTTGACTTTTCTCGTATATACGGTATAATAGAATATACGGTGTAATAAAATATACGAGGGAGGCGACTTGTTTGACGACTATAAGGCGATGGGGCAACTCGGGAGCAGTCAGAATTCCGCGCCGCATTCTTTTGCAGGCTAATATGCAAGAAGGAACCGAGGTCGAGATTTTTTTGTCAAAAGAAGGAGAAATTATGTTGCGAGCGATCCGCAAACGGGAAAACATACAAGAGCTTTTTGCCGACTATGACGGAGGTTTTTTCCAGACAGAAGAAATCAACTGGGGTAAACCACAAGGCAACGAAGTATGGTAAAACAAGGAGATATCATCAAACTTGATTTTTCACCAACGATCGGCCATGAACAAAGTAGTTATCGCCCTGCTGTTGTTGTTTCCAATGACTTTGCCATCGCGAAAACAAATGTAGTATATATTGCGCCTATCACGGGTGTGGCGCGGCGCTTTCCGCTCCATGTCGCATTGGACGACCGAACAAAAACTACGGGCGAAATTCTTTGCGAACAAGTTAAATCCGTTGATTTAAACGCCCGGCGATTTACGTTCACAGAACGCCTGCCCAGCGATATTCTCGAAAGAGTTTTGACCTGTATAATCGCTTGTTTTGACTCGTCAAACCTCGGATTACGCCATCATTGAATTGCAAAAAGCGGACGAACCCAAGCGAGCCAATATGTTAAACCTTATGGATGAATATGGAATCACCCGGCTTGAAGGCGAAGATGAGGCATACAGACTTGCTGAGTTATATGTAAAAAGCGGCGCTATTCCCAAAAATTTTCGCTTTGACGCCGCTCATATAGCGGTAGCGTCTATCAACCGGCTTGATTGTATACTGTCATATAATTTCAAGCACATTAACCGCTTGAAAACGAAGATATTAACGGAAAAAGTCAACCGTGCGGAAGGATACGGGATCACAGCCATCTGCACCGCGAAGGAGGTTCTTGATGATGAACAATACAACGAAGAATAACCACGTCGAAGATGAGCTTGACGCTGTTCGCCTTGCGTTGTACGAGGAGACAAGAGGCATGACGGCCTCGGAAGTAACGGCATATATTAAAAAACAGATTGCGCCAACGGTAGAGAAATACAATATACAAAGCTATGCCACAACCAAGTCGATGTTCAGATCATGAATCCGTTGCCTATGGCCCGAAGCCCGTCTTCATCGCGGACCTCGACTACCGGTCTGCAGCGCCGTTGATTTTGCTATCAGATAAACAACCGGATTAAAAAGCGGCCCGCCGCTCGACGACGTCTTGGCTGATCAATGATGGCAACCATGGAGACACATATTCGCTCGTCTGCATATCACAGGCCTCGAAGGGCCATATCCTGCCGCGCCAGCATGTATGCGAAGGCGTAATGATGGGTGGTTATCCGTTTCAGCCGGCGCAGAAGGGCGTTCGACTCCTCGACGCTGCCGTGCGCGTAGTAATAATTGGCAAGATGATACGTCTCCGTGATGTAATAAAGGCGCGCCCGCGGGTCGGCGCTCTCCGGCTGGCTTTCGTCGATAAAACCTTCCGGGGCCGTCTCCCCTTTGTACAGCAGGGCGATCTTCTTGTAGGAAGGCGCCGCCGCCAGCTCTTTCGTCTCCCGCGTCACCTGAGCCGCCGCGGCGGCGGCGTCCTCGCGCCGGCCCAGGCGCGTATAAACGAACCAGAGCCAGACCGCGACCGGCGACAGATAGGCTTCATCCCCGGCGCGGACTATGGGCAGGCAGCGCTCAAACGCGGCGGCGGCCCGGTTGTAATCGCCGCTCAAGGCTTGAGTCGCCCCCTGATAATACCAATTGTCAAAATTTTCCGGGAGCAAACGGGCAGCCTCCGCCAAATCAGCCAGCGCTTCCGGCCAGCGGTGCAGGGAAATATAGCGGCGACCACGGGCCAAAAGCAGCTCCGCCCGGGCGCCGCCCAGATAAAGACCGCGCGAATAAGCTTCGACCGCTTCGTAATGCCGGTTCAGCGCCGTCAGTTCCAGCCCCTTTTCCAGCCAAAGGAGGGGCTCGTCCGGTTGCAGACGCAGTTTTTCCTCGATTTCCGTCAGTTTGCTCATGCTCATAGCCGCCTTAGGCCTTTCCGCGCGCCGCCCTGATAGACCGCGGCCGGCGAGCGCAGATGGGCCAGGTCTTCCAAGGGATCCCCGCGCAGAGCGATAAAATCAGCGTATTTGCCGGCCGCGATCGTGCCGACGTCGTTTTCCATCCGGCAGGATTCGGCGGCGCGCCGGGTGATAAACTCCAGACATTGCCGCCGGGTGGCGCCGCATTTTTCCATTTCCGCCGCCTCGAACCACATAGCGCCGTGCACACCGTCCGTGCCCATGCAGATCTTGACGCCGCGGGCCAGCATTTTGCCCACGACCGCGTAATACTCCCGGCGAATGGAGTTCAACCGGCTTTGTTTCAGCGGGTCGAGACCGCAGAGTCCGGAGG
Source organism: Gracilibacteraceae bacterium (assembly GCA_031266805.1). Taxonomy (GTDB): domain Bacteria; phylum Bacillota; class Desulfitobacteriia; order Desulfitobacteriales; family Syntrophobotulaceae; genus JAIRRL01. The sequence continues at coordinate 2,911 of JAISAH010000003.1, read as the reverse complement.
GATGGGACAGCGGGCTGAAAGTGACCGTCACCCAGGCCCCGGCGGCGGCGATGCGCTCGATCTGCTCGTCTGTGCAGAGGGTGGCGTGTTCCAAGCTGCGCACGCCGGCCTCCAGGCACAGATCTATCCCCGGGCCGCCATGCACATGGGCGGCGACGTATTTGCCCAGCGCCGCCGCTTCCTCCACGGCCACGCGCAATTCGGGCAAAGTGGACGTGCAGTAGCCCAGGCCGGCCTGACCGCTGACCACGCCGCCGCTGCCAAAAACCTTCAGCAGATCGGCGCCTTTCGCCAAATTGACCCGGCAGTTTTTCCGCGTGCCTTCCACGCCGTCCGACACCGTCTGCCCTGTCTGGCCGTGACCGTGGGTCGGGGAAATAAAAGCGCCGGCCGGACTGACGCGGGGGCCGTCGATATAGCCGGCCGCGATGGCGGCTTTCAGGTCAAAATCAATAAAATCATCCTCGCCCATGCCGCGCACAGTCGTCACTCCCGCCCGCAGATGCTGGCCGGCGTACATGATGGCCTTGCAGATCTTGCGCGGGCCCGGCTCCCCCAACTGGCGCATGACGGGCATGGGGTCTATCTCGTCGGCGTGGCTCAGGCTGAAATGCGTATGTCCGTCGATGAGACCGGGCATGACGCTGCAGTCGGAAAAATCCAGCACGGCGTCCGCCGGCGGGCAAGGTTTACCCGGCAGACCGACGGCGGTGATGCGCTCGCCGCTGAACAAAAACCAGCCGCCCGGGGCAGGCGACGCGCCCGCGCAGGTGTGGAGTAGACCCGTCTTGACCAAAGTACTCATGATTTTCCCGCCCCTCAAATTTTGACCGTCCCGCCGATGTAGACGGAACGCACCGTGGTAAGGTTTTCCAAATCGTCCAGCGGGTTTTCCGCCAGGGCGATAAAATCAGCGTATTTGCCGGGAGCGATGACGCCAATCTCCTCCTCCCGCCGGCAGGCTTTGGCCGCTTCGCGGGTCAGGTAAAGGATCGCCCGCATATTGTCCGCACCGCATTGGGCGATGGTCAGCGCCTCGAAGGCCAGAGCGCCGTGAACGCCGTCCGTGCCGAAACTGAGGTTGGCGCCCAGGGCGACTAATTTAGAAAAAGTTGCCATAAACTGATCCCTGATCCTCAGCAGTCGGTCTTGCTGCTCCGCGCTCAGGGAATGGACGCCCTGAGGATGAAAAGCGGGGGAAAACGTGCCCGTCACCCAGCAGCCGGCCTGAAGGATCTTCTCGATTTGGGCGTCGGTCGCCATGCTGGCGTGCTCCAGAGAGCGGACGCCGGCGTCGATACACATATCTAAGCCGGGGCCGCCGTGGACATGGGCGGCGACATATTTATCCAGCGCCGCCGCTTCCTCCGCCGCCACGCGGATCTCCGCCGGCGTGTAAGTGCTGGCGCAAGGCCCTCCTTTGCCGCTGACCACCCCGCCCGTGACGAAGATCTTGAGAAAATCCGCCCCCTGAGCCAGATTTTCCCGGCAGGCTCGGCGCACTCCCTCCACGCCGTCCGCGACGCTGAGACCGATCTGTCCCTGCCCGTGCGTGGCCGTGATGATGTTGCCGGACGGAATGATCCGCGGTCCTTCGATATATCCCTCCGCCACGGCGCGCGCCATATGGATGTCGATAAAATGCTCCTCGCCCATGCCGCGCACGGTCGTGACGCCGGCCCGCAGATGCTGGCGCAGATACAGCGCGGCTTTACAGATCTTGACCTGCGGCGGCTGCCCCATCTGAGCGTTCACCGGCATAGGCTCGATAGTGTCGGTATGGCTCAGGCCCAGATGCACATGGGAATCGATCAGGCCGGGCATGACGAAACTGTCGGAAAAATCAAGGAGCGCGTCGGCGCTCTCCGCGGGCGGCGCCGGTTCGCCCGGCCGGCCGACGGCGCGGACGACGCCGTCCGAAAAAACGAACCACCCGCCGGGAATGGGGCCGGCGCCGGTACAATCCAAAAGATACTTGGTTTTTACAAGCGTTTTCATGGGGAACCTTCTTTCTGAAATTAGACGTCTGATTCACATTAACATAATGAAGTTGAAAAATCAAGACTTCCGAGTATTCTGTTTGCCGCGCTTAATTGCCGCCTGTAACTGCCGAAATAATATATGATTGCCGGAATATAGATTGTGAGCATCGCATGAGAAAACAACAGCAATGGCAAATATTGGATTTACTCCAAACCATAGAGGAAGCGCAGGCGGCGGGTCTGTACGCCGACTGTCAGGACGGCGCGCTCGGCATCATCAGGTACGTCGAAAGCCTTGAGGGCGAGGGCACGCGGACTGCCGCGCTTCTGGCGGAATACTACGAGTTGCTTTTCCGGGCGGACGGCGGTGAGATCGGCGCGGAGGCCTTGCGGGAGCATTTGCGCGCGATCAGCGCCGGTGTCAGGAGCGAACTGCGCCCGAATAAAATCGAAGCCGTTTTCCTCTCCTACAACGCCAGTATGGCGGACTGCCTGGAGTCCGTTTACCTTGCCGCCAAAAGCGACCCGGAGTGCGAGGCCGTCTGGCTGCCCATACCGTATTTTGAGCGGAATAACGACGGCTCCCTCGGCACGGCGCGCTATGAGGGCGCGGAGAGCTACGGCGTAAGTTTTGCGTGCGCGGACTGGCGCGGATATGACATGAAAACGCGGCGGCCCGACGCGATATTTTCCTTTGCCCCCTATGACGCGGATAATTATGTCACCGCTGTCCACCCGGATTTCTACTTTGAAAGGCTGCGGGGTCGCACTGATTTATTATGCTATATTCCGTATTTTGTCTGCACTGGCGACGTCCCGGAACATTTCTGCACCGTCGCGGGCTGCGTGTACGCCCATAAAGTCTTTGTCCAGTCGGAAAAAGTCCGCGCCACCTATATCCGGGTTTTCCGGGAAGCTTTTGGTGATAA
>JAISAH010000019.1 GCA_031266805.1 Gracilibacteraceae bacterium | reverse complement strand
AAATTTTTCACATACGCGGCACCACATTTCGCGGAATTTTTTCGTTTTCGGGCCAGGGACCCTTGGAAAGTCCGCATTGTTATACTAAAAAACCGTTTTTGCCGTCAAAGTCAAGTTATAGCAGTCACTTATGGTAATAGAATCGGATCCAAAAACATAACCGCAGATTCCACCAGCATAAGAAACAGCATCATAAGAAGAAACATTTCCCATATTGTAGCAGTTGCTTATTGTAACGGAACTGGAAGCATCAGCATAACCACAAATTCCACCAGCATAAGAAGAACTATTGTAAGAAGAAACATCAATGCGAGTGTTCCTCAACCCGATATTCTTGACAATCGCGCTTTCGATAGCACCAAACAGTCCATTATACTGATGGTGGTTATTCCCGGTAATTGTCAGATTGCTAATCACATGGCCCTGCCCGTCAAATGTCCCGGTGAAAATTCTGTTTCCAGCAGTGCCGTCGCCAATCGGCGCCCACTCCGCGCCGCTCAGGTCGATGTCGGCCGTCAGCTTATAGGAACCGTTTAACGGATACGCGCTGTCCGCGCCGATTTTTGCCAGATCCGCCCGACTGGATATCGGGATAGCGCTCGGATCAGGCGCGTCTATCGGCGCGAGGAATTGGCCGTTTGAGCCGTACTGCGGTTGCAGGCTGGCTGTTTCCATTGCCTGTAAATCCGCGGCCATCGCTTCCAGATTGCCGGCGATCTCCGTGACCACACTGCCTAAATCCACCGCCAGCGCGATATTATCGGCCGGCAGACTGACCGGGGCCAGAGTCAGCAGCAGGGAGAGCAGCAGAAACAGGGCCGCCGTTTTTTGTTTGAGTTTTTTCATTATTTTTTCCTCCACATGTTTATTTTATATGTTCGTTGTCGTCGTCGCTATTATGATGATACCTTTGGATCCGAAACAAGTCCGGAATGACAATTTGGGATTATTTGGATTCCGGGACAAGCCCGGAATGACGAGACGGGGGAGGGGGATCCTCTTGCCCGCGTTTCCCTATTACTTCGATCCTCGTTGGAACATCACCGCCATACGCGGGTTATCACCTTTAGTTGTTCTCATGGCGGCGTGTTCCTGCCGATAGCCGCGCTCCCTGTTTCGCTTCGCGCGGTCGCGCGTCTATCCGCCAAATGCATATATCTTCGTTTCCTGGGTAATTTCTCCAAAATCCGTGCCTGTGGAATTATTCCCCGGCAGGAGGACGATGGCCGCTCTGGTCTGAGCGGCGAGAGCGGAGCCGGTCAGAGCGTCCACGAGAGTACCGCCGTCAGCCGTGTAGATATTCGTGTACTCAAAAGTCAAAGCGTCGCGGATGGCCTTGTTCGTCTCGTAGCGCGTCGCGCCGTAGAGCCGCGTCGCGCCGGTCACGTCGCTCACGAGGGTCAGGCCGCCCAGAATATACGCTGTTCCCGTGGGCGCGGCGCTGACGCTGCCGTTCGGGTTTGCTATTTGAATAGCATAACCATTAGCGGCGGCGAATGACGCTACGCTTACAGCATCAGCAATAGCGTTATAGCCGACGACAAACGTGCCCTGCGGCGCGGTCAGTTTGGCGTTGATCAGCGCCGCGGTCTCAAACCTGTTACTTCCTTTCAATACTTCCACCGTGACTTCGGGCAGCGCCGCTTTCAGCGCGTCGATCACCGCCGAGCTTATCGCGCCTACGGCGTAGACTTTCTTCGCGCCGAGGCGCTGGATCTCCGCGACTACGGCGGGATCAAGACTGCCGGTACTGAGCAGGATAGGCGCCTTTTCCTGACCGGCCAGCGGGGCCACGGCCAGAGCGTCGATCAGATTGTTCTGCCCTCCTGGGGCGAGGATCACCGTCTCCGCGCTCGTCCATCCTTGGCGGGAGATAGCCACAGAGGTTTCCACCCGGTTTTGCCCGCTGATATAGGTAAACCTGGGGTCACGCGCGGGAGCGCTCTCCGGCGCGGACGCCGGGGTTTCCGGCGCGGCGGCGCTCACTCCGCCGGACGCCGGTGCTGTCCGGCTTTTCTCAACTACATGGAAGGTCACGGTCAGCGCCCGTCCGGAAGCTTTTACCTTGCCGTCGACCGCCATGGAGACGGAACCGCCGCCGTCGAGGTTTATCGCGTTCACGCACCCCAGGCTGGCCATAGCCTCCGCCAACGCCTCCAGCCGCGCCGAGGGCGTGGAGACGATGAGCAGTCTCCCGTCGGCCAGTTCGCCGATCGCCGTTCTCGGCGCCGCCTCGGTCCAGCGCGGGTCGTTTTCATCAGTAGCGTCCACCGCCGTCGCGTCCGCCGTCGATCCGTTTTTGATCAGACGGGCGTTGCCGGTAAGTATAGACGTAATTTTTTTAGCGCCAAAATCCGCCGCCGTTTCCGCCTCCGGGTAATTCAGCCGGTATTCGACCGCCGCCCCGCACCCTATAAGGATATCCGGGTCAGACGGCGCGCTTCTGGCGGGGGCGTTTTCGCTGTAATAGACTACATAGCCTGCCGCGGGAATTGCCACCTGCTCGCCCGCTGCCGCCCGGCGATACGAGGCGAAGGCATTGTTTTCAAAAACATAGGCCGTGCCCGCCATCAGCGCCTCAAAGGTCTTGCCGTAAGCGGGGGTGTAAAGCCGCTGGAGGGACGACCGCGGGAACGCCAGATTGACGTCGGCGGCCACAAAATCAAAGGCCGCTTCCCCGTCGTAACGCGGGATCGTTTTTACATGGGCAAAATAATTGGGCAGACCGAAGACGAGTTCATTTTCCGCTGTGATCCCCATGCCGGGCATCCCGGCCGCCCCGTATAGCAGCTCGCCCCCAGCCATGACGTTGCCCAGCGGGACCTTATAGTCCTGATACGCCTCGAAAAAATTGCCGTTGATGGATACGATGGCCTTTTCCTGGGCGACGATCTCGGAAAACGCCTTGGTGGCGCCCAGAGTGTTATCGGTCAGAGTGACTTTCAACCCGATGCCCGGATCCGTTTGGTTCACGACGACAATTTTTAGGTTGACGCCGTTTACCTGTTTTTCCTCATAACTCACAGCCGGATGCGACGTGGCGAAAACCGCCGTGCTAAGAGCCGCGCTCATCACGGCGCCGAGGAGCGAAGCCTTGAGTATTTTCAGTATCAGTCCGCTGCCACGCATTTATTGCCTCTTTTCAAAAATAAACAGTGATCAGGCTTCCCGTAGTCTGCAAACCGGCGCCCGCCGCGTTTACGATGTTATCCAGTTTGACAAAGATCCGGCCGCCAATTTTGTAAAGAGAGAGGTTTTGCGCCGTCCCGTCCAGAGTCGCCGGCTGCGTGGCGGGAATGGCTGGGGTGGTGGCGTTTTGCACGAGCTGGCTGGAAATATAAGGATATTTTTCTATGCCCAGCCGCGCCGAACGGATTTCCGCTGTGGGCACGGATTTTGTGAAGAGGGCCGGATCATAATTTTCCGTCAGGCCGGGAAAACTGAAAACCCTGATGCCGCGGTACAGATAATATGCCGCCTGCAGATCGGCGTCGCTTTTCAGGGCATATCGATAGAGGTTCGCGCCCAGGGCGGGGTCGTCATAGTCGTCCATGCGCGAATCCAGATGATACCAAGCGCCGTCATAGCGCACCGTGTTCCAATTGTGCCCGGTTTCATGCGTGTTGCGGGCCAGTCCCGTCTCCAGACCGAGGAATTGGGCCAGAGCGGCAAAATGCATCATATGCGGCGTGCAGTCCTCAAAATTCCGGGCGCTGCCGACCGCGAGGGCGTCGCTGTAAATCATCTTGCCGGGGTCGATCTGCGGGTTGTGGTAGTCCCATTGCAGGAGCTGGCCCATGAAATCGTGGAGCATGATGATTTTTCGCAGTTCCGCTTTTTTCGCGTCGCCGCGGTCGATAAAACTGTCATAATAAAGCAGCTGATTGACGGTATTCACATAAGCGGCGCTGTCCTGAGCGGCGGTGGGGCGGTTGGCTTCGGGGATCCCGCTCAGGGCGCTGTGGCGGAAGCTGATGGAAAAATATTCCCATTCATCCGTGTTCGCGTTGTAAATAGGGGTGACCCGGCAACGCAATGATTCGCTGCCATAGAGCCGCCAGGCCCGAAGCGCCGCGCTCAGCGCCCCGTCCAGATCCAGTTCCGGCTCAGTGTTCGCCGGCACGGCGCAGGCAAAAGAGAAGGCGTCCGCCCCGCCTAGCGTGAGTGTTTCAGCGGGGGGTTCTTGGTCGCCGCTTAAATAGCGACCCAGCATGACGTTGCAGATGAGCGCCAATTCCCGCTCTGTCCGCGCCGCGTATTGCCCCTGAGCGGAGCCGGTGAGCGCGGGGTTTGCCGGTTCCAGTCTCAGGCGGTCTATGCTCGGAACTCGCGCCTCGCTTGCCAGAGTAACGGCGTCATTCGTTATTTTGACGTTCAGGCCCAGATAAGGGGCGATCTGGTCTAACTGGACATAGAGGGCGTTTTCCCCGGTCAAAAAATACTGAGCCGCGTCCGCCGTTTCCTCATTGATTTGGACGCGGTAAGAGGCGTAGCGGGCGCCGTCATCGGCCCAGAGCGCCGCCGGCGGCGTCAGTGCCAACATGCCGGTCAGAGCCAGAGCGCATAGCAGTTTGTTTCGTTTGTTCATTTTTTCTTCACTCCTGTCTTTCATTTTCGTTCCCTGTGATTTCGGTTTTTTGTCCTTATCTCAACTTCTCGTCATTCAACTGATAGGACTTCAAACCTGTATGGCCACCAAGGATTGTAGCTATATTCGTCATATTCTGGATACAGCTCGAATTCACTAGAATTCTCGTCAAAATACAATCGCCCAGTCATCATAGTGGCTTGGTCACGATATTGCTCCATATAGTATGACTCCATATTGTCAGGGGCATCATATCCCGCGCCACTTATAGTTTCCCCTGACGGCAACGTGATTGTCTCCGCAAAACGAACCCCGACCCTGTAGCCCACACCTTCATATTGCGCCGCATATGACTGATATTTTTCATCATCATAACTTCCCGCCGTAATCGTACCGACGACAGTGTATGTGCCGAGGTACACGCCAAGCGTCTCATCCGCTTCCAGTTCCTCCAACCGCGCGGCAAGCGCCGCGTCTCCAGTATAGTTATAACCCTTACGCAGGGTTTCTATCGCGCTGTCAACATCGCCCGCCGCTACATACGCATCGGCTAATTTCTGAAAATACTCGCTCTGCGGGTCTGCGAAAACCAAGGTGTCATATGCCAAAATCGCCGTATCATAATCCCCGGAAGCAAAAGCTTCATCGCCGAAAATCTCCGCCCAGACGATCAGGTCGCCGGAGGAAGAAACGTCGCCGATAGCTTCAACACCCTGACGGATAGCCGCCACAGCTTCTTCCGGCTGGCCCAGACCCTTATGAGCATCCGCCAGACCGACATAAGCAGGGGAGAGTTTCGGTTCGATCTGAATGGCCGCCGTGAATGCTACGATGGCCTGTTCGTAATCGCCATCCTCCAGAAACCTCTGGCCCAGATCGATCTGTTCCTCATAGGTCAGCGCCTTTTGCCCGCAGGCCGCTACGAGCAGGAGTAAACCGATGAATACAAACCGCAAGAGCCGTTTTCCCATTTTTCCTTCTCTCATCCGCAGCGCCTCACTTCTCTTTCTTGCCGCCATACTCTTCATTGAGCCGCTGGCGCAATCGCCGCCGACTGCCGGAAAGCACGATGATCACGATCGCCGTGATGACCAGAACCGCCGCCATGCCGGTGATACCGCCGTAAAACAGCATTTCTCCAGGTGTGAGCCCCATTTTTTTCCCTCCCTAATCCAGCCAGTTGTTGCGCCGCAATTCGTCTATCAGGGTGTCCAGCATTTGCATTTCCGGATCACTCTCGCCCGGCTTGACATTAGCCTGATATAAACGAACCGCGGCGTCATAGTACTGTTTCATTCGACTGTAGTTCCGGCTGGCATTGCTGATCCCGGATTGCCGCGCGGCCTCCACAAAAGCCTGCCGCATGGGGATCCGGTAATCCTCCGGGAAATCGGAGACCATCCCAGCCAGGATATCGCCGGCCTGATTTAGCGCGCCCATATTTTGATAGATAATCGCCAGATTCTGCCGAATGTGGAAAGGCGCATACCCGGCGGCGATCAATTCCTCAAAACAGGTAGCCGCTTTGGCATTATCGCCGCTTCGCGCATAAGCGTCTGCCAGACGCTCCGTCATCTCATTTTTTCGGTTCAAAGGTATTTTAGGCAGCGCTTCGATGAGCAGATCCGCGGAAAGTCGCGGCTGGTTTGTCAGTCTGTATATCCTGTCCATGGAATGATAGGCCCGGTAGCGCAAATAGTCGTCGCCGGTCAGATCGACTACCTGCCGAAATTCCGCCAGAGCCGCGTCATACTCCTGTCTGGAAAGACTGATCTCCCCATACAGCAGATTCAGAGAATCGTCTTGCAGCCGCAGCTCCCGGGCTGTGTCCAGCACCTGCTCCGCTTCTCCGATCCGGCCGCTTCTGGCCAGGGCAATGGCATAATCCCGGTAGATCACCGGATTATCCCGGACATATTGGAGGGCTATGGCAAAATTGCCTTGGGCCGCCTGATAATCCTCCGCCTCAAAAAGACAGGAGCCGAGAATGTAATAAATATCCCCGAATTTGGAGCGGGATTCTTCCGTATCCTGGAATTCCGCGATATTGCCTAAATTGCTCTCTATATACTCTCGGCACTGGGCCGGATCCCCGTCGTTCCAGAGCCGCTCCGCCATCGCCCGGTAGGGATCGATGCGGTCCCAGAACATGGATAACGCCTCTTCATAAGCGGTGTCCGCGTCCGCCCCCTGCTCGATCCGGTACACTGCCGCGTAGTAGCGTTCCTCTTTCTCCTGCGCCATGACGTTGCGACCGAAGAACGCAGTTCCCGCAAATAGAGCAAACGTGAGCGGCAGGATGATCGCCGCCGCGATTTTTTTCGACTGCGACAATTTCCAGCGCGAATCGTGCTTGTGGATATTGCGCACGGCGTCAGCCAAAAACGTAACTGAGGGGAAACGCTCGGCGGGCGCGAGTTTCATTGACTGTTCCAGTATGTAAACAAGTCCTTCGCTGAACCTTCCCAGCTTCGATACGGCGACGACCTCCGCCGCCCGTTCAGGCGGACGCGTACCTGTGAGAAGATGATACATGGTGGCGCCGAGACTGTATATGTCGGAACGTTTCCAGTCAACGCCGCCGATGGCCGGAGACGCGAGCAGTTCCGTGTTCTGCGTATACCGGTCTTCCATCAGCCGTTCCGTGAGACCGCTATCGCCATCAACGGCTTCGGTGGCGTCTCCGTCGGCAATGACTTCCGTTGCCGTTCCGCCGGGAGAGTTCACGCTAACACTTGAACTGCCGTAGTTGATCGGCGCGTTGCGGGTGTTCTTAAACCGTTCGTATATCTCGTATTGCTCCGGTGAAGCATAGCCCAAACTGCGGCTTATAAGTCTCGCGTCATTGCCGCTGACCAACGCGGCGTTGAAGTCGATGAGGCACACATCACCGCCGGGCGTGAGCATAATATTCGCGGGTTTGATGTCGCGGTGGCAGACATTTTGCTTATGGATCGCTTCCAGCGCGGACACAAGCTGGTCGTACCATTTGACGACTTGCGGCTGCGTGAATTTCTGTCCCCGTTCCAAGAGTTTGTCGAGACTCTCGCCTTCCACGAACTCTATAACGGTGAATATGCGCCCGTTCTCGCTCAGAAAGTCGAACACCTGCGGCAGAAAGGCGCTCTTCACGTTTTTCAGAGCCTCGACCTCGTTGCGCTGCGTTTCCGTGTCGCTGGCGGAGCCGCCTTTGAGTTCCTTGATCACGACGTACTTTTGCAGACGCGTATGCCATGCTTTGTAGACAATACCCCCGCCGCCCGAACCCAATTCGGATTCGACGCGGTAGGTTTGATCAGATAAAACCAGGGTTTTCATACGTTGATAAACCTTGTTCCCTTGTTCAAGTCTCCGACGTTAGGCGAGTCCGCATTGTAAAGCTCATCCACGATCAGCGTCACACGTCCGCATTTCAGCCGGTCCCCCGTTTTTAGCGCGGCAGGGGAGTTGAGCTGCTCTCCGTTAAGCAAGGTTTTGTTGGTTTGACTAAGATTTTCAACTGTCACAACGCCCATAACATAGATTTTGCAATGTTGGCGAGAGACGGCTCCATCGGCTATACAAACCTGGCAGCCTGTATCTCGGCCGATAAGCACATCTTTTGTCAGAGTAATATCCCATACTTGGTCGACGGCGCCTGCGTTGCGCAAACGAATACACGGATTTTCGCCGCCAAAGTTATTGGAGCCGGAAAGCAGTTCTGTCTCGCCGCTCGCCACATTCGCCCCGTCTTGGGCCGGAGCAGGATCGGACGCTTTTTTCTTCCTGCCCCGCATAACTATAAGCGCCGCAATAAGGGCGACAGCAATAATAAGGCCCGCGCCACCTCCTATATAGACAACCATGCTATACTCGCCGAACGGAGAATTAACTTTTACCGGGGGCGGCACGGAAACAGGCGCTGCCTCGGCGGGATCGGTCTCTGGCAACAGCGGTTCCGTGACTGGTTCGTCAAATACTGGGAATTTAAGATCAAATTGTACCGTGTTTACACCGTCAAAAATATCTACTTGTCGCATGGAACCGTCCAATAAAATGCCGGGAACCGCGGCTCGCAGCCAAAAAATCCCGTCTGCGGCCAGATTAGCTGATAAAGCGGCAACATCCGTCTCAGGGCGCAATTCGCTGTATCTCCCGCCGCTGATACGGGTCAGAGCCGATAATTCCTTGCTGGGCTCCGTCTGCTTTGCTGAATTTACTGCTACGACGTCAATCGGGTATGTGTCCGCCTGCAATTTCAGATAGAGTTCTTCTTTCGTCACACCGCTTACAGTATCGTCCGCGCCATCCGTTATGACGATCGTGCGGTAATAACAAGGCGATCCGTCAAGCGGCGCTGTCTGGGGAATCGTGTTGTAAATAGCGTCGTAGATTTTACTCTCACGTCCGTTGAATTCAATCTTCTCCACTGCGCCGGCCAAGTCGCGGCGATCTGGGCTAAAGGCTTGCAGAACAATCAGTTGTTCGGCAAAAGTTATGATTTGGTATTGCTCGTTTGGCCCTATGTTTTCAATCAGCGAGTTGATATACGCCTTGACACTCCCGCGTGTTTCCGAGGGCATTGAGGTGGAAATATCAAGAAGTATGGTCGTGCGGACGGTTATCCCCTCGTCCGCCAGAAGACCGCTCCCGGTGATCTCAGCCGCCTGATTTGATACTTTGCAGCTAAGATCGTCGGAGTTCATGCCGCCGGCGATGAACACGTCGATGTTTTGCTCCCAGGTATACGCCTGAGACAGCACGGCGCTACCTTCCGCAAAACAGGCAGCCGCCGGGCATATGGCGACGATAAACGCGGATAATATTATCAGCAATCTTCGGGCGAACATAGGGACAACCTCCTGCTTCTTTTAGCCTCTGAACGCGCCCGCCAAACTCTCGTCCGTCTCGCGGATGGCGTTAGCCGCCGCGTCCAGCTCGCTTGACACGCCCTCAATGACCTGCGGCAGCGTATCGCGCAGGATGGGGTACATACTGGTCTCAAACTGATTGACAAACGATTGCTGCGCCGCACCTTCCCACCGCGAGATCACGTCGTCGATTTTGTTTTTCAGCGCCGCGACCTCCTGGTTGATGGCGTCAAGGCGCTGACGTAAAAACGAAGCTCCGTCATTCAGCTCCTGCGGGGTCATCATAATTCTCTCAGCCATTGAAAATCTCTCCTTTCGTATAGTGATTATATCCACTAAAACTGCGCGTTAGCGACAGTATCAGCAGCTCGGAAAACTTCCTCATATTTTTGAACGGCTGTAGACAGATTCTTGCTCATGTAATCGAAAACTTTCACATGGTTTTCAAGATTGTGCATCAGGTCGCTTTCAAACCTGGCAAAAAATTGATTACCCGCCTCAGAATCCCAATCCTTTCTCAACTGCTCAAACGAAGCGGAAATGTTGGCGCGAAGCGTCGTTAATTCGTCACATTTCGCTTGCAATTCCCTACTTGCTTGCTTGAAAGCGTCCTGATCCAACAGCAAATCCATACATCTATCCTCACTTTTTACGCAGTTCTTCGGGCAGCATCTCGTTGACGACTTTTGTTTCCGCTAAAGCCGCGTCGGCGCGCCCAAGAGCTTCCAGCACTGTTACGCGCAACAGGCGCGGTTCGGCGCGTTCAGGCTGAAGCGCAATGACGTAGTCCGCAAGTTCCAAAGCCTGGTCATACTGTTCAATATCACGCAGACACATAATCCGCAGCAGATAGGCGTCCAGATTGCCCGGCGCGGCGAGAGCCTGATTGCGGAACTCGTTGATCGCGTCTTTGTACAGCGGCAGAGCCTCGTCCATACGGTCGAGCATTTTCAGGGCGAGCGGCTCAAAATAGCGGGCGGTTTCCTTGGTGTAACCAGTATCGACTTTTTCCAGCAACTGACGGGCATACGTCAGCACTTTATCATATTCTTCCGCTCCCAAGTGGCAGTTAGTAAGCAGGAAAATAATTTCCGCGTCAAATTCCCCTGCGTTTTCCGATAAGACTTTTGCCTGCTCCAACGCGGAAATCGCCGACCTGACATCATTATTCCCGGCGTAAATCCGCGCCCGCTCCATATAGATCCGGCGGCGCACGACGTCGTCGGTTTCCTCAGCATTTTCCAGCGCGGTCAAAATAGCCAGCGCGTCGTCAATCTTTTTCTGCTCAATTAAAAGTGACGCTTTGTCAATCGCGAAACCGGCGTCCCGGGGGAACAGTTCCAATGCGTGATCCAGAAGTTCTCCGGCCTTGGCGTATTGTTTCTGCTGCAACAGCACAGTAAACTTGAGGTGATAACCTTCAAAAACATCGGGGTTGGTCAATATAGTCTCATCCAAGGTTTGCAGCGCCTCCGGGAGGTGGTTTCCCTGTAGCAGCAACCGGGCCTTGCGGATACGGATATCCGGGCGCAGGGCATCGCGCATGATGGCCTTTGAGTAGTTGCGGACGGCCATATCGACTTCGCCGCTTTCTTCGTGCAGCAAAGCTATACTGTAATATAGCTGCGCGTCGTCATAGCCATTAGCCATAGCCTTGTTGTAATTCTCAAAACCGAGCGCGACGTCGCCCTGTAGCACGGCGATATTTCCCAGATGGAAGTAGGCCGGGCCGGAAGCACGGTTGATTTTGAGCGCTTTCTCAAACTGCGTTTTTGCTTCATCAAGTTTGTCGAGATTCGCGCAGGCAATGCCTTTCGATAAATAGACGTCGATATCCTGAGGGTTTTCACGTTCGGCTTTGTCATAGTAGGCCAGCGCTTCTTCGTGCTTGCCCTGTCCCGCCAGTACCGCTCCTTGGGTAAGATACTCTTGAACAACTAAATTATCCATTACTGACACCCTCCAAGTGAATTTTTAAGAACTGTCCAATGAAACAGTACAACCAGCGACGCGAGCGCCATCAGACCCAAAACTTCAACTCCTTGCGCACTCGTAAAACGGAAACAGTTTATCAAACGCCGGCAGGGATAAATGTATTTCGACAGCTTCTTTAATCCTGTCAAAACTAAACCCATCCAAGATGACCAAAACTCCCGACAAACCTCGGCTTGTCATGTCAGCGATTTCTGTAATTTTAGTGAGCAAATCCGTGCCTTTGAACAGAGTAGAATTATATCTGATATTTTCGATTATGTTCTTGAAGTGGCCCAAATCGCCAAGTTGTTTCATTTGCGACCAATTGCTGATTGTCTGTTTTACGTTTGTTATCAATGTTGTCCGCAAGCCTGCTGACGTGCTTGTGGTGAGCTTTTGATTGAGAATCATGGCTTTAGTTCCTTTCCAAATAGAACTGAGCGTAACCTTTGATGTCAACTTGCCGTCAGCACCATGTACCAGCTCTTTGAAAGCGAATCCGACCCCGTTTTTACTGAGGAAGGAACCGGCGATCTTGCCTATGGAATGAACGAGCAGAACAACGCCCGCCGCTGCTTCGGTGAAATCAAGAACTGTCGCCGCAGTATTAGATAAGCGGTTCAAGATTGGATTGTGAAAATTCTCCTCTCGTAATACTTGCGCGAGACTGTCGCGTTCCCCATATATCTTGGCCATGGCAGGGTCGCCGTTTTGACTGGCCCCTATGGCCTGCGCAGATGTTACTATATTAGTTCCTGCGTTCACAACGGCAATCACAGCCGCGACGCAGGCCGCGACCGCGAACAGAATTGCGCCTCCGGTAACCACAGTTGCAGCCAATAACGCGGCAACCGCCCCCACAGCAACAACAACGGCAGCGACCGCCAAACCTACCCGGAGAACGATATCTAAACAATTCACAACAAGTTCTTGCCCGCCGCCGCATTTCCACCAATGCTTAATATCTTTACCCAACTGAACTATTCCACCATACACTTGCTCCCCCCAGCCGATAATATTACCTAAAATCGGCACATTCTTCATGTCGCAATAGAACGATGTCAGCCACAATTGAAAATCAGAAGATTTTAGTTCCGGGTTTTTCTGAAAAAATGACTTCTGATTCGCCTCAATCGTGGACTTAACGCTCTCATCAACGCGTTTGGCGGTGTCGAGCAGAGTCTGTGTTTTCGCGGACAGATTGCGGGCATTGGACTCGCGGGCGCGCAACTGCCTGATCTTCGCGTTGACGTAGTAGTCTGCGCTGTTCAAGGCGGAGGACATACCGCCTTCCACGGAATACATCTTTTGCTGCACTTTTCGGCTCAATTCATCACAGTATTGGCCCAGTTCACTCACCAGTCTGTTCGTTTCGGTGACGGTGCCTGACAGGTCGCCATAGCTCAATGAAAGAATCATAATAATCCTCGCTTCTTAGTCTTAACGTAGTCGCCAGCGCGTCGACCGATTATTTTCTTCGCGCCGCTTCGCGTTCGCGCCGTTCCTCTGCAGCTATAGCGGCTTTGAGATCGCTGACCTTGCGTTTGGCGGCAGCCAGCGCGTTTTCCGCTTCGGTAATTTTGCGGTTGACATCATTCAATTCACGTTGAAGTTCACTGTCAGATGAGGTGAGGTTGCTGTCGGAGCCGAGCGTCCGCTCGTCTTTCCTTGATAAAATCGCCTGTAGCCTGCCGTCCTGACCAGAGTAGTCGATCGCGCTGTCAAGCTTGCCGCCGGATAAACGCAGCTTGTTGTTGACATCGCCGGCGTTGGCGCTGGCGACGGAGCGAAGCGCGTTTTTCACCCCCTCCACGTCGCTGCGGCGTCTTTTGAGCCTGATTATTTTGTTGTTCAGTTCATTCACTTGATTATTCCAGTAATTCAGTTCACTGCGCAATGAACTCAGGCTTGACACAAAACCACCTGCTTTCAGGATTCAAAATTCTTGGACAGATCCGAATCACTCTTGATATACTCCGCGTGCGCGTCAATAAGCGCGTCTCTGATGTCGTACATAATGCTGGTGATGTCCTTGAGATTCAGCTGCACCTGCCGGCAGTCTTTTTCAAAGGCGTCGCGGCCCTTGCCTTTCCAGCAGTTAACGATTGCGTTCGCCGAATTGTTCACGCCTTGGACGATGTTTTCAAACCGGCTTATATGATTGGCGTATGCGGAAATCGTATCGTTGAAATTTACCGTGTCGAGGCGCCTGACACTGTCAGCCATGTTAAACGCTCCTTTCGCATTTCATGAGTTTAACTTTCTCAATGCCGTTCCGGGAATCATATGTGTAAGCGTCGCCCAAAATAATCGGCTTTTTGTAAGGCCTAAGATCATTGGGCTGAAATTTGCTTGACCCGAACAGTTTAACGTTGGCGATGTCATCCAGCAAAAAGTATTGGGCAAATTCACGCGCTGTCCTCATCATCTCCGGCACCGAGAAATCAGCGTTGTTGTCCACATTGGCAAAAACGAAGCATATCTTTAATTGTTTCGCGTCCGTTATCAGCTTTTTGAATTGATCACTGACTTCTTTGGTCACGGCGTTCGCAGCAAAGATTCGCGAGTTCTGGACAACACAGAGTAGCAGCGGTTCTTGGTCAAGATCGCCGCCTCCACGCAGGATGTCCATACGGGATACAGCGGCGGCGCTGAATGTTTGCATAATTTCCTCGAACTCGGCGCAATCAACTGTGTAACGCTCCACAAAGCCGCAGGTTTCAAACTCGGCCAATTGCCTGTCATAGCCGTCGACAAGATATGCCGCGCAAGGCGAATCAAAAACATGCTTCTGCAAGTAACTCAAAATCACCCGCACCAGATTGCTCTTGCCAAAACCTTCCCGCCCATAGATCCCCACCGTCCCTACGCGGGCCAGATCTACGGCGACAGGTTCGATCTCACTGTATGTCAAGCCCACCGGGATCATGAATTTTCCGAATTCATACCCACCGGACTTCCAGAAATCATCGGTGAGAACCGGCGGTATCGACGGCACGGCGCGAGCGCGTTCCGCGCCATAAACTTTGGCTATGCCGGCAATGAATTCTCTGGCTTGCGCGATGCGCTGACTTTCTTTTTCACCATCAAACGGCAGGAAAGCCTGATACTCATAAACAACTTTATCGATAGAGACTAAACCGCGCCCTTGCAGATTCTTTGGCCGCAGCGGGCAGCGGTCAAATATGTTGTTATACTCACTGCTCTCCGTGCAGTTGAAGGCCAGGCGCGTTGAAAAATTGCTCATATATCTGTAACTCAGCCCGCTGGTCTGCTTGGCGGTCGCGATGACAGTGATCCCCACAGCCAGGCCTTCGCGGCAAATATTGAGCATAGCGTCTTCGTAATCCTGATACGCATCCTTAAATACCGCGAGATTATCCGCCATAATGATAATATGCGGCATAGCATGGGCATCGGTTTTGCCCATTTCCAGATAGGCTTCATACGAACTAATGCCGAGTGCTGAGAAGCGCTCTTTACGCTCACTCAGTTCTTCGCGCATCATTTTAAAGAAGTTTTTAAGCGCTTCGTCGTCCGCGTCAGTCAAAACTCCGCCGACATGGTTTAAACCATCAAAAATTTTCATAACCTTCGAGGCGAAATCGAGGATATAGATCGACGCCTGCTTCGGGGAATAACGCTCGGCAATTCCGCGCAGTATAGTTTGCAGCAGCATTGTTTTTCCTGTCTGCGCGGAACCGACGATCATAACATTGCCGGCTGAGAGATTGATTTCCACGTTCGGCTGTATTTGGTTTCCCGGATCGTCATAGATCCCCGCGCGAATTACCGTACCAATTGCCGTAACATTATCAGTTGATTCATATGCCGCGATTTCCGGCAGCGGCGGCAGGCAAATGCTCGGCAGTCTCGCTATACCGGATCCTACGCAATAGCGATCAATATAGTCCACCATGGCTTTGAGCTGGGTTATTTTGGCGCCGTCACCCGCGCGTTCCGCTTTGCGTTCGTAAACAACAGTGCGTTTTCCCGTAAACGAAACCTCGGAAATAACAAACTCGCGGATATTGCCGTTCTGGTCACTGACGGCGGAAGCTCCGCTGTACGCAGACTGGAACAGCGTAAAGATTTCATTGTTGCCAACCTGCAAATAGGCGCGGCCTGGTTCGCGAATTTCGGAAGCGAGCGGGGATTTAATGACTTCATTGCTGTCTTCCTTGCTGGCGACCTTGAGACAGAGCTTGAACCGCGAGTTGCTCCAGATCTGTTCGTTGACTTGCCCCGCCGGTTTCTGAGTGGCGAGGATCAGGTGGATGCCCAGACTGCGTCCGACCCGGGCGGCGCTGATAAGCTCCTTCATAAACTCCGGCTGTTCGGCTTTGAGTTCGGCAAACTCGTCCACAATAACTATCAGGTGAGGAAGCGGCGTCTTGGTGAGACCAGAGCGGAATTTCGCGATATAGTGGTCTATATGGTTAACTTCATATTCCGCGAAAAACCGTTTGCGCTTTTCCAGTTCCGCGCGTATAGACAGCAGAGAGCGATTGATTTCGTGAGAATCTATATCGGTTATTTTGCCGATAAGATGCGGCAGATTTTCAAACTGGTTTGCCATTCCGCCGCCCTTGAAATCAATGATTACAAATGACACTTCATACGGATGAAAATTCACGGCGGCAGAAAGTATATAAGACTGCATAATCTCGCTCTTGCCTGAACCGGTCGTTCCCGCGACTAACCCGTGCGGACCGTGCGCTTTTTCGTGCAAATCCAGACTTATCTGACCGCCCTTTACATCCACGCCGAGCGGTGCGGCCAGCGACTTTTGCACATTTGCCTTTGACCAGCGATCAATGAGATCCAAGTTTTCGGGGGAGATAATATTCAGCAGTTCAAACAGGGTAATGCTGGCGGTCAAACGTGAAGACAGCGCTATTTTTTCGCAAAAAACAGGCGCCAGACGCTCGGCGACAAACTTGATGCTGTCGTCTTTGACCGGTTCGCGTGAGAAAGGACGCGCGAAAGCTTTGCTGTTTCTGAGCCTTAGTATGCCACCGCCTTGATTTAGTTCGACTATCTCGGAACAGCAGCGCGGTAAATTTTCCGCGTATTCTTTGAAATAGACAAAACTGACGCCCAATTTCGCGGAGTCCTCCACGAATTTGAACAAAGGATGCGTTTTGATCCCATATTCATCCAACACGAAAACAACCATATAAGGTAGTGGAATTACTCGGTCGTTTGCGGCGCGATCAGCCATCAGCGCGTACAGGTATTCAAACACGTTATCACGGCTTTCATCGTCGCAAACGATACCGCGGATCCCGCCGCCCGATTCCTTGATGTGCGGGAGCCATTTGATCCATTCGTATTTCTGCTGTTCTGTCCGCGGAATAAGGATAACGATCTGCGCTTCCTCATAATCATGCTGAACGCAAACATCAAGTAAAATATTCTTAAAAAACTCGTACTGTTCGACAGGGCTGCCCACAACGCCGACCGAACCGGATTCACGCAAATGGAGCATGACCGGGGCCTTATTGATGAGCGCGTACTCGAAGCATATTTGAGCCGGGATATGCATGAGCTCGTTCTCTATCTTAATATGTTCCTCCTGATGATATGTCGGCTCCCGCAGAGCCGGAACCGCGCCCAAACCAGCTCTGACGTGCAGGAAATCATTATCTTGGGGAGAACGTTCAAAAATCCTGCCGGAGAACGTCTTCACAAAATCGCGTACATTCTCTGCCGGCGGATATATGTCACTTAAAGCGTCCGCTTCGCCCTGCTGCTCCAGTTCGATTTCCCGCCGTTTGCTTGCGATATAAGCTGTGTAGTCGGAATGCCACTCGGCCATATCCTTTTTGTAGCGTTTGCGGTTGTAAATAAAACTCAGCAGCGAAGTGAAAATGCCAACCGCCATCATAGAGACGCTGAATATCAAAAATGTCGAGTTGCCTGTATTCATTCCGCCAATCAGACCGCCGCGTATAACGACGGTAAGCGCGATCATCGCCAAGGCGGGGGATAACTGCAAAATAAGGTTCTCACGGGGCTTATCTGGTTTCTTGGGCGGGTTGAGGATTTCAATCGGTTCGGTATTGAGCGCGTAAAGCATACGGGGTCCGCGGTTCAATTTCGGATAATCAAACGCCGGAGTCTCATCACGGAGCGGTTGCGAGGAAACACCGCTGATGCGCAAGTCGTCGCGCGTCGTCGTATACAGCACCTGATTTTTGAAATAGAAACTGTAGTCGGCTATGCCGATGAAATCAAATTCTTGGATCACGGCGCTGCCAAACAAGCGAATTCCGTTCAGAGTCGCGCTGGTCGGCGCGTGGGCGGCGTCAAGGGTAAAAACCCCGTCCTGCCTGCGAGCGAGAATCAGGTACTCCGGGCCGATAAGCCGGCTGGTGAGTTTCAATTGGGCGCTCGGCGAATTTCCTATTACCAAACTGTTGATACCGCGCACATCAATGATGGTGTCGAAATCAATTGCGCTGACCGTGAAATCATAAGAAAACGACAGCGTGAACAGAGCCGCCTTATCGTCGGCGCTATGGATATCCACTATATCGCCGTGATTGATCGAAGTTTCCCGGCAATCCTTTACTTCACGCGAACTGATGTACAAAGTTTCGTCGCAAGCGAGACGCCACGCGTCGCCCTCCATTTTCAGCGTCACACAGACGGGCAAGGCAAAAAGGTCGCCTTTAAGCCGCACATCACATTCCTGCAATGTACCGATTTTAAGGAGCGGCGTATCTTTTGACACATCTACTTCCTTGAAAATATTGCTGTTCTGGATGGTCAGTATATAGCGCTGCTCGTTCATAACATAAACTACCTCGTGATATTAATGATACTGCCGTCGCGAATGCCATATTCGCGCAAAGTGCGCTCGCCGCGCAGCAAGGCGATAGGACGTTCCGCTTTCAGATAATATTGCTGCATATCACCATGCTGCTCAGGGAGATATTTCTGGAACAGAGCAGAACAAAGTTCGCTGGCGGAAATATCCAAGGGCACCTCTAAATCTTGGCTTTTCCCGCTCTTAATCAGATTGACCGTGATTATAACGCTGCTTTCGTTCATCACTATCCTCCGTTACCGGAACGTTTTTAAGTGTATAAGTACGCGTTCACCTTTTTATGTTATCGAGTGGCGAGCAATGCTTGTTGGGCCGAGCGACAGAATTGTAATTCTGTCGCAAACCGCCGTAGCTTCAACAGGTGATGGGAGAAGGATTGGAGCATCGTTTCCTTTTTGCCTGGAAAATAAATAAGGAAGCGCCATAAGCACTCCCGTTTTTGAACAAAATATAAAAATATTCCCTTATTCCGCGCGCTGAGGGGCGTCCTTAAATCAAGGAGAATTTGGCCGACGCCGGCAAAATCAATGCCGGCTGTTTTCCTTTGCCATTTTTTCAGGAAAAACCCTCTGCTCCCCTTGACGCTTACGCCAATCAGGATTATAATTGGAACAATTAAACAAAATCACCTGGTGCATTCCTGCTTTTGCGACAGAATTACAATTACGTCACAAGGCATAGCGCTTCGACGCGCTGGCGGTGTTTTGTTTCGCTTTCCCGAACATAGAGACGGGTCGTGTTCACATCGGAATGACCGAGGACGTCAGCCAAGTGCATGATGTCTTTTTCTTTTTTATAGAACAGCCGCGCGAACAGGCGGCGCAGGTTATGCGGAAACGCTTTTGACGCCGCGACGCGGGCGGCCGCGCAAAGTTTTTTCATGCCGGCCCAGATGCTCTTGCGGTCAAGCGGTTTCCCTTTTTTCGTGATGAAGATCGCGCCCGACTGGATCCCGCGTTCCTTGGCGTAGCGGAGCAGCGCGGTTTGCAGTTTGCTGGGCAAAAACGCCGTGCGCGTTTTCCCTTTATTGCGGATCACGGCTTGTCCTGTCCGAGCCGCGCTCACCGTCATAAAACGCAGCTCGCTGGCCCGGATGCCCGTCGCGCATATCGTTTGGAGCGCGGCGTATAAACGCTCGTCGCCTTCCGCTTTGGCTACCTTGAGTAAGCGCTCGTATTCGCCGCGGGTCAGTTCCTTTTCCTCGGAGAGAAAGGTCTGGCGCTGGGTTTTAAGGGGTTTCACATGGATAGCCCAGCCCATAAAGCGAAAAAAACTGTTCAATGCGGCTAAGGCGGCGTTCACGCTCGAAGCGGCGTGGGTTTCGCTCAACGCCGCCTTGTAAGCGACCGCGCTCTCCTGACTGGCAGCGGCGCCCTCCAGCCAGCGGCGGAAAGCTCGTACCGCGCATCCGTATTTTTCCACAGTCGCCGCGGCCTTTTCTTCCTTGACGAGATAAGCGAGATAGAGCGAGATATCTCTTTCGTTTATGCCTGCATGCTTCATAACTTTTTCCTCTCTGAGTATTTTTTTACACAGTAGGTTTTCGTTAATTCAATAAGTTAACGAGTCGACTATGATGATACCACAGAATGGGAAAAAACGATAACTAAAATCAACCCGCCTCCGTCGGCAAAGTCACCGGGATCAAAACATAACCGATCGCGTCGCAATTTTGATCAAGAACAAGGCATTACAATCTTCTCGACGTTTCCACAATATACGGCTCAATCACGCTCTTAAACCGGAGGGCGTTAGCCTTAAAATCCATCATGTCTCTGACCGGCGCCATGATGAGCGGCTCCGGCGTGACGGCAGCGCAAAAAAACTCATAGAGTCCGGGATTTACAGCATATGTCAAGATTTGCGGCTTGGCCGACCTTACCGCTTTCAGGGCCTCGGCAAACTCCAGCACCTCGTGCCGCCTGCCGCTCGCTCCGCACAGGAGCCGCGCTTCGCACTCCTTGAAACCCTTGACCGCTTCCCGACTTACCTCGCCGTTATAGACGCTGCCGAAGTCCGAGACGATAAAATTATAATCGTGCCGGGGATTCATGCTCTCGTAAAAGTCGATCCCGCCGCAGGTGTAGTAATCTTCTTCGGCGTCAAAGCTATAATCCTCGGCGATGCTCTCCAGGTGGCGGTTCAGGTTGAGAGCGGCGTAACAGGCGGCGCCGCCCCTGCTGCGGATAAAACCCGCCACTCCAAGAGCGGCAGTGGTCACGCCGACCCGGCGAGTCGCGCCGATAATGCCGATGCGGACGTTCACACAGTCAAAGCGGTACTGCTCATCCTCTGGTTCTTTGAAAATAATGCGCTTGGCGAGGGTTTCCGGTTCCGCGACCGGCTCGCCGGTTTCTTCCGCCCAGGCAGCAGCGGCCTTTGGCGCGCGCTTTCGCATACCGGCCGCCGACAGGCACTCGGCGATCTGGCCGAGTTTTCCATCTTTGTCTGCCGCAGTAACAATATCGATCACGCCGATTTCCGCAAGGCCTCGCGTGAAATCATCCGCTCCGTCCGCACTCTCATGTATGACGACGACCCGCGCGTTGTACATCATCTGAAAGGATCGCAGGGCTTCCAGAAACTCGCCGTCCTTTTCGGCGATCGCCAGCCGTTCCAGGCAGAAATACTGACAGCTGGCGAATTTCCGCATATCTTTGATGATAAACTCCGCCAGACAAAAATTGCCCGACAGCTTGCGGATGGGCAAAGAATGTTCGCTCGCCGCTCCATCCAGCAGATCGGCGCTTTCATTTCTCGACAGATACAGAATCATTTCCAGTATTTACCTCCGTTTCCTCAGCCGATGATCCAGAACGCCCCGCCTGCCGCCGCGCCTTTGCGCGCCTCATTCAAGATGAGGTCAAAATCCCACTCCTGTTCGCTCCGGCTTTTGCTGGCGGGATCGGCCACCAGGATTTTCCCCTCCGCGGTCACGCCGCGCAGGACGATGAAATGCCCACCTGACGTAAAATGGCCCTTAGCCATCAGCGCAATCACCAGTTTTCCGGAAGATAAGGCACCCACGATATCCTGCGGCGAGTCCTGCACGTCGCCCTCCGCGTTCAGCCCGAAAGCCCGCGCGGCGCTCGGGATCAGGCTGTGATACGAGCCGTTCCCCTCGCACCAGCCGCCGTTTGCCACCGACCATTCCGCCATTTGCACAGGATTGACCGTCCTGCCCGTCAGGCTCGACACTGCAATAGCGAGAGCGGTGGGGCCGCAGCCGTGCGTGCCGATTTTGTCCGTTCCGTAAGGCTCGCCCGCGTATCTGGCGTCAAGCTGGCTGAAATACACGACCGGCGTCGCGCCTTCCGTAAAAACGATCTCGCCGTAGTCGATCCCGCTGCCGCTCAGGTAATCGTTTTCATGAACCCCGATACTTTGGTTGTAGCCGTACTCCTTTTGGAAATCCTCGACCGCTTTGACCTCGCCCGGGAGCAGATGTCCGGCCAGCAGAGAGAGCGGGCTGGTGATGAGATAGGTGATAAAAGCGATCAGCAGCAAAAACCCAATTACGGGCGCGAGGATGAGTATCAGCAGGCTTTGCCGTTTTTCTTCATCTGTCACCATTTGGGCGGCCTTCACTATCAGTTTGGCAGTCGTCGCCGGGTCTGGCGCCATGTCTACCGGCCACCCGCGCTGCCAAAATAGTCAAACTTGTATTCGGGTATCTCAAAATTGACGTGGAGCCGTTTGGAGCCGATCATAAAGAGGGCGTGGCCGCGTTTTTTGGCGAGCAACAGCTCTTCCTCCGCTTCGGTCAGGTTGTAAAGCTCCTTTGTTTCCATGAGATTCTTGCCGTCCGTTCCCATGACGACCTTATAGCAGGGGATATCAAGCAGCGCCTGCCCGTACTGTTTGATGTTCGGGGAGAGAAAATCCACGACCGAGTGGCTGATGATAACCAGCCCCGCCTCGTATTTCCGCGCCCGTTTGGCCACGTTCCGCAAAAAGACAAGGCTTTGCGGCACGTTTTCGTCGATCATCATATAGGCTTCGTCGCAGACCAGCAGGACGCGCTCGCCCCGGTCTTTGCTCATCTGCTGCCAGCACCAGGACAGCAGCGTGAAATACTGGGCCCGCTTGATGTTGTCGCCTGTGTTCTGCAGGGAATGGGTGTCCAGACAGATGCAGCGCGACGAGGTCTCCACGGTGCTATGCCCGTTCCAGAGGAATTGGTCGCTGCCGTGGGCCAGATCGCGGATCAGCAGGGCCAGATCTTTCAGTTCGCCGGCCTTTTCCGCTTTCGCCTTTTTGTCCAGAAGGTTATAGAGGTCGGTGAATGTGGGGAAATCCCTGTTTTTCAGTCTCTGGACGTCGGTGTCCCAATCAATGTGAAACTCGTTGTAAAGCTCAATGACGGCCTGTTTGAGGATAGCGCGCTTCATATCGGACAGGCTGGGAATATACAGTTTGAAGAAAATCTCCAGGTTTTTGATATGCAGGGCCATATCGCTCAGGCCGCAGCCCTCGTCAGCATAGAGAGGCGGGCCCTCGTCGCCTTTTTTATCATCCTCATCGCTGTCGCGCGGAGCGGGGCGTATCTGCAAAGGGTTCAAGCGGCCGCGCTTGTCGCCCCCGGCGTTTATCCAGTCGCCGCCCAGGTTCAGGCAGAGGTCCTTGTACTCGCTTTCCGGATCGACAAAGATCAGTTTTGTCCCCTTCATATACTCCGCGAGGGCGATATGCTTGACGGCGGTGGATTTTCCCACCCCGGCCACGCCCATGAAGATCCAGTTGCTGTTGGTCCTGTCGTCGCCGCGCTTCCAGGTGTCGGCGATGATAAGGCCGCCGCTGTTGTCCTTGGCGATGAAATACCCGGTGCCGTCGTTAAGCCCGGAACTCGCGAAGGGGAAACCGCCGATAAAGGTACTCATCGGCACGATCCGCTGGATGATGTTTTCGATCCCCGCGACAGTCGGAAAGGTCGGGGAGATGTTTTGCAAACCTTCTTTCTGCAAACTCGCCAGTGCCCGGCCCTTGCATTTCATCACGC
Organism: Gracilibacteraceae bacterium; assembly: GCA_031266805.1. Taxonomy (GTDB): domain Bacteria; phylum Bacillota; class Desulfitobacteriia; order Desulfitobacteriales; family Syntrophobotulaceae; genus JAIRRL01. Next base: position 31,018 of record JAISAH010000019.1, on the reverse strand, counting down.
CGAGAACGCTGTCCACCCGGCGCGTCACCTTCGCAAACGTTTTGTCGTCATGGGCTATCGGCATGATGGAAACGGACATCAGACCGACAGTTTCGCCGTTTTGGTCGATTTGCAGCATGATCTTATCGCCGTCCTCGGCGGCTTTTTCCGCTCTCTGCCGGGTCAGCGGGTCTTTTGCCCCATCCGCCGCCGCCCGGTTTTGGATGATGCTCTTGGAGATAGCGGAGATAAGAGTGCTGCTATCCACGGGTTTGAAGCCGATGGACACGATGGTGCCAGGTATATTGGTGATCCGGGAGAGCCAGCCCATGTCCACTTTTTGCGGATATTTGACGACGCCGTACACTCTGCCGGTGTTTTCGCCGATGACCAGACTGCTCCGCCTGATTTCCAGTCCCATCGGCGTGATGACGTTGAGCAAAGCCTGGTTGACGGGCGCGGCGCCTTCGTTTTTCTTTTTTCCCTTGCCTGTTCTCATAACCTGATTCCCCCTTCGATCAGCGGGATGGCCGCCTCAAAACTGTTATCCTCAATATGCGTATAGCTCGGATTGTTGACGAGATTGCACAGCCGCACAATGTCCTGCTGATCCAGCACTTCGCAGGATATTTTGCTGCTCCTGAAAATCTCGGCCGTGAGACGCGCCCGGCCCATCAGCTCACGCTCCGCGCCCTCAAGCGCCTTGTCCCACAGGATAATGTAAAACTGCCGCTCGACAATATCGCCGCCCATGGCAAAATTTGACATCTCAAGTATCTCGGAGCGGAGAAGCTCCCGCTGTTTTGAGTCAGAGGTCATCAGCAAAGAGTGCAGCTCGGTCAAAAGGGGCGCTATATCGATAGGGCGGGAAACGGCGATGAACTTAAACGGGAATTGCGCGGCCGACATTTCGGCGGTCAGCGTCCGCACGAGGTTTTTCTTCTCGGTCTGGGAATAAAGGTCAATGCTCACAGGCGTCAGTTTCAGATAGCAGAGCATGAGTCCGTCGCGGGTGTAGAGGAAATTGCCGCGTATATCTTTGACGTTGATAAACTCGCTCGCGGTGACGGTGGGAGCGTCTTTGTCCTTATACCGGTTTTTTTCCTTTTGCCTGATAAAGAAAAAGGCAGCCCCGCCGCCCGTGAGACAGAGAATGATCATGATGATCGGCAAAAGCATAGCCGTACCTCCAAAATAAAACACCGGCCTTAGGGCAGGGCGCATAAGGAAACAACAGAAAAGACCGACATTTCAACAAAAACGACAGACAGCCAAAACGGGCTTGCGTACTGACCGTTTGCGAAACGAAAGTTTTGTGAGCGGTTTTTTCTTGTTCGCACCTTTGCGGCCAATCATTTCTTCACATATAATGGAGCCATCTTAAAAAACGGAAGGAGGCGCATCAGATGCAAAAAAGCAAAATTGCCATGACTGAAACCGAATGCCGCTACGCGCTGCACGCCCTGAACGAACTCCGCAACCGCCTCATAGCCGAGGGAAGCTACACAGACGTGGTGGACGAGGTGATTGTAAAAATCGTCAAAGCGCCCATTCGGAAAGTCAAAATCGCGTAAACCAAATACTTAGCCCCCCATGAAACACGGGGCAGAACGCAAGAAGCCGCCGCTCTCAAAAAGAACGGCGGCTTCTTGCGTTATGGGGCTTTCAGCCCCATACATAGCCGCCCTTGGCAATCCGGCCACAGGCGGCTGATTTTATATGAAGGGAGATAAGATATGAACCGCATCAGAACAGGGCGAAGGGAGGGAGCGTCATGGACGGCGGCCACTGCCGCGTCTACGCAGTTGTAAACCAAAAAGGCGGCGTGGGCAAGAGCGTCACAAGCACCAACCTCGGCATCGGCCTTGCCCGCCACGGGCGCAAAGTCCTGATAGCCGACCTCGACAGCCAGGCGTCGCAAACCGTCTCACTCGGCTGGCCGCGACCGGACGAACTGACCTGCACCATCGCCACGCAGCTGGGGAAAATCATTGAGAACAAACCCATTGACCCGCTGGAGGGCATATTACGTCACGCCGAAGGCGTAGATCTCCTGCCGTCGAGCATTGAGTTATCCGGCCTGGAAATGCGCATGGTAAACGCCTTTGAGCGTGAGCGTGCACTGCGCCGTCTTTTAGCGGAAATCAAGCCGCACTATGACGCGATAATCCTTGATTGCCCGCCTACATTGGGCATGATGACGGTCAACGCTCTGGCAGCCGCTGACCGCCTGATCGTCCCCGTTCAGCCGGAGTATCTCTCCGTTATCGGCATGACGCAGCTATTCAATACCGTCGCGCTGATCAAAAAACACATCAACCCCGGACTGCAAATCGAGGGTGTGTTGATCACGCTGGCCAACATGCGGACGAATCTCGCGCGGAACACGCTGGCGATCATCAAAGAAGCCTACGGCGGAAGCGTCCGCATATTCGGGCAGCCCATACCTTACGCGACAAAAATCAAGGAGGCGAGCGCGGCGGGCAAAAGCGTGTTTGCCTACGAGCCGAACGGCAGCGCGGCCTTTGCCTATGAAAAACTTGTGAGGGAGGTAGTGCGCGATGGCCGACAGATCGGGGCAGACGTTCGCTCTGCCAAAGAAATCGAACCTGATAGATGATATGTTCACCACGCAGGAACAGCGCGACGACGCCAAGCGGGAGAAAGTTGTGGGCATTCCGCTGGCTGAAATAGATCCGTTTCCCGAACACCCGTTTCAGGTGAAACTGGACGAATCCATGCAGGCAATGGCCGAGAGCGTGAAGGCCGTGGGCATCCAAAGCCCGGCGATTGTCCGGCTGAAAGAAGATGGGCGCTATGAACTGGTGAGCGGCCACCGGCGCAAAATGGCGTGTGAAATAGCCGAGCTTACCATCATGCCCTGCATAGTGCGGGAATTCACCCGCGACGAAGCCATAATCGCCATGGTGGACGCGAATTTACAGAGGGAAACCATTCTGCCGAGCGAAAAGGCAAAATCGTATAAAATGCGGCTCGAAGCCATGAAGCGGCAAGGGCAACGTACTGATTTAACTTCTCGCCCAGTGGGCGAGAAGTGGAGTGTAAACCAAGTTAGTGAAAATGTTCCTGATAGCGCACGACAAATCCATCGCTATATCCGCCTGACTGATCTAATCCCCGAAGTCTTGCAGCTTGTGGACGAGGGTAAAATCGCCATGCGCCCCGCCGTGGAACTCTCATATTTACCCGCAGAAGCCCAAGCAGCACTGATTGAAGCGATGGAGAGTGAGGAATGCACTCCGAACCACGCGCAGGCTATCAAAATGCGGAAGTTCGCGGAAGAGGGGCGGCTTGACGGGAACGTCCTCTGTTCCATCATGCAGGAAGAAAAACCCAATCAGGCGGAACAGTTCAAAATGCCGCGTGAGCGCATCAGCAAGTATTTCGCGCCGGGGACGCCCGCCGAGAAAATACAGGACACCATCATAAAGGCGTTGGAATACTACCGGCAAAGGGAACAACAGAGGGAACGCCAACGAAATGACGCGCGGTAACACCGCCAAGGGGGAAGTGTGCCCATTAGCAAATAGGCCGGAATCGCGGCGCTGTCGCTCTCCCCCTCCCAAACCCTCCCCCTCTGTTAACCCACAGCAAAGAAAAGGCATTAACCCACAAACAACAAATCAATCAGCAAGAAACGGAGGAACTCATGTGAAAAACAGACTCTTGCCGCGCCTTACGCGGCATGTGCGCGCGGTCATCCTGGCGGCGCTGTGCGCCCTCCCCTTATGTGGGATAACGGTTTTCGCAGCCGAGGAAGGCGCGCCAGATTTGCCGCGGGCAGCGGAAACCCAAGACCCGGCCGCCGTCACGGACATGGCGCCTGCGCCCGCCCGCAGTGAGCCGGAACTTTACCCCGCCGATGTGCAGACGATTATCGACGGCGACATGCGGCAAATCGTCAAAACCTACAGCCTTGCCCCGGAGCAAAACCCGGCGGACATCCCCCGCGACAGCTTTGAGCGCGGCGGCTGGCGCTACAGCCTGACCGACATCACCGAGAAAAGGATCAGCGGCACGGATATCCGCCCTCACATCGAAACAGTAGAAATCACCACCGACACAAAAGATCTGAACGCCATCATCAAGCTGCTTTCCCCCACGCTGGATTATGAGGATGAGGACGGTTATGCGGGACTTCTGACCCTCGACCTATCCACGGTGAAATGCGAAGAAGCGGGCTATAAAAGCAGCAGTTACACCGTGACGGCCACGCGGGAATACCCGCATCTCTCCACAAACGATTTATCGCTTATCCCAAAAACGATCAGCGAGAACGGCAGGACGCTCAGCCTGGAGGATGTGGCGTGGGAAGCGCAGCAGACTGTAAATGTGGATTATGACGAACTGCCCTACAGCTACCGCGCCGTCGCCAAGTACACGGCGAGCGCGTCAAAGACCGTCGCGGCCGGCTACGTCACCGCCGCCGACTATGTGGGTGAAGTCGCGCGGACGAGCGCCGGCGAAACAATCTATGCCGCGTATTTTGTCGGCAAAGAAATCGATCCCCTTACCCCGAAACCCGCGCAGGGCGGCACTCCCATAAACCTAGCGCCGTTCATCTTTGCCGCCCTCGGCCTTGCCGCGCTGCTCGGCGGCTCTCTCGCCTTTTTCTTCCTGCGCCCCAACGTCAAGATATACGCGATTTCTGAGGGAAAGTACGCGCTCGCGGCCAAAGGGAAAATCAGCGCGAAAAGCCCCGCGATAGACCTCACCCCGCTGGAAGGGCGCTCGGACGGCGGCCGGTTCGAGCTGGAGATCAAGCGGTTTGCCGCGAGATCCTTAAGCGGCAAGACCGTCGAAGCAAGGTGCGGCCCCGTAAGCCTGAAACACCAGATCGCCTATGAGGGTAACGCTTACCGGATCGAAGCGGATTTTAGCGCGAAAGCGATCAGAGCCATTTACTGAATCGGCGGAAAGGATTTAAGATCATGATCATGAAAAAGATTGTCGCCATAACCTTTATCTGTGTAATGATAGCGGGTTTTGCCACACCCGCGCTCGCCGCGAATTACAGCTTCGAGAGCGGCCCCGCCGGCGGCGTGACATTCGGCGGCGCAACAAGCACGGATGAACCCGTTTCACCGGACCCCATGAGCGAAAACGTTCGGCGGAGCAAGGACAATTCGGCGTTGCCGCCGCCGTACTTCTATGGGAGCGGCGACATCCCCACCGAACCATCAAGCCTTTACCACGACAACCGGCACGAAAGCGGCTTTATTTCCACAGCGCAGAACCAACCCATATCGGGCGGCGAGAATTACGCGCCGGGGAGCGCCGGAGCGTCAGTGGGCCTGCTGCCGTCCACATCGCAGACCATCGCGCTGAATACCGCGCCACTATACTACGCGGATGGAAGTATCGGAACGCTGTATATTCACAAAACAGGCAAAAGCATCACCGTGTATGAGGGCGAAAGCCTTGATAACCTGAAAAAAGGCGCCGGGCACTTCTCCGCGACCTCGGCCTGGGATGGGAATATCGCGCTCTGCGGGCACAATCGCGGCTCGTGGCCGTATTTCAGCTTTGTAAAAGACCTGAAAGCGGGCGACAAAGTGACGTACACCACCAAGTACGGCGTTCGCGTCTATGAAGTTATCGGCAAGGAGCAGATCGGCGAGTACGACAATTCCAAGCTGGCCTGGTCGTCGGAAAATCTGCTCACCCTCATAACATGCGTGGAAAACACGCCGGAGGTGAGATGGGCCGCCACGCTTAAAGAAGTGCGATAGGCAGATTCGCAGACTATGAAACGCCCCCAGGCTTTTGATATAATAAAACCCATAAAAGTACAATCCATCACATTGAGGAGGGCGTTCGTCATGAAAAGAAAAGGACAGATCACATTTGTCGCCGGATTCCTTGCCGGAGCGATCATATTCGGCGGCGCGGCGGCTTACGCAGCCGGCGTCATAGCGCAGCCTGAGACGGTGAGCGCCGTGATCGACGGCCGGACGGCTACCCTGAAAGGCTATGTCATTGAAGGCCATCACTACTTCCGGCTCAGCGAAACCTCGCTCGCCCTCAAAGCGAGCGGCAAGGATTTCAGCGCCGTGTGGGACGACGCAAGCAACCGCGTAGTTATCGACACGACGCGCGGCTACGAAGGCGAGCAATTGCCGCAAACAGCGCCCGCGCCTCTGACGGGCGGCTACGGCTATGCTTTCAGCCCCCTGAAAACCGGCGACATCGTGAGTGTTTCGCCCGTGGCGACCTCAAAAGGGAGCGTCGGCGGCGACTACAAAATCCTGCGCGGCCCGGAGGACAAGCCCTGGAAAACAGCGGATGGCACACTCTGGCCGAATGCAGCTCTCCCCGCCTGGCAGAGCGAGTGGGACAGCTATCCCCGTCTGACATTCCCCAATCAGCCGCCAGTTCGTTTTACCGGCGAGACGTACGGCTTTCCCTACGACACGCTCATGGTGTTCAATCCCTATGAGGTTGAGCGCATGGCGCGAACGATTTACAAGTACGCCAGGCAGAATCCGCTCTTATGGAAAAACCATGACCCGTCCACCAATATCCCGAATTTCACCATCAGCGTTGAAATCACGAACGACATGGGACCGCACACATTCTATCCGTGGCGAGACTGGGAAATTGAGAAGTTCGTAAAATCGACGGGCGGTGGCACGGTGATCCGCATTTACGCCTACGACAGCTACAACAACGGCAAATTTCTGGACACTGAATATTTCATGAAGTGACAAAGCCCCCCGACAACTGAACAGATTCGGGTGTTTGAGGACATGGGTTACTCCGTGTCCTTTTTCTTTTGCCATAAAATTGAAAAGGAGATTTTACCCTATGAAAAAAGCGTTGATCATTTTGCTTGCGCTTATCGCCCTGCTGAGCGCGGTAAATCCCGCGGCGGCGGCCCCCACCGCGGAAGAAGCGATGGCCGAGGCCCGCATTTATTCCCTTGGTGAATCGCTCAACTATCTGCTCTATGAGGGCACGCCCAAAACCGTGTTTTTCGTCGGCTACACCGGGCGCCTGCTCACCGGCGAATCATTTGAATTCCCGGCCTACTGCCTAAACCCGCAAAAACCGGGACCGAGCGAAACGAGTCCGTACAGCGTGGATACCAAAGATTATATCACCAATCCGAAAATATGGGGCATAGTTTCAAACGGCTATCCCTATAAAACCATCGGCGAACTCGGCGTCCACACCCGCGAGCAGGCGTATTACGCCACCAAAATGGCGCTCTGGACGTACATTTACGGCTGGAACGTGAACAGTTGGGCGGCGGCGAGCAGCGAACAGGCGGTCACGCTGGCTGCGATGAAACAAATCTATTCGGCGGGCATAGCCGTCACCTCAATCCCACAGACTATGCTTTCAGTCGCGCCGGACGCAGCGAAAATGGAGCAAGACGCGCTGAATCCTGGCTACGTCTCGCAGACCTACACCGTCACGGCCAACATGGAAATCCGCAGCTTCGAAGTTTTCCTTGAGGGCGATGTCCCTGGCGGCACAAAAGTTACAGACCTCGCAGGGGGTGCAAAGACAGTATTCGCAGCCGGCGAACAGTTTAAGGTGATCGTTCCGGCTGACCAAATCGCGGATAGAACAGGTAATTTTGTTGTCACGGTCAAAGGGCAGCTACGCACAAACGCCGTGATCTATGGCCTGTCCTACGACAGCGCCTTGCAGGACTTCGCCGTCACCCGCGACCCGTTCGACTTCCAAAACGCCACGACGACCGCGCTTTACTCCGCGCAAAACACCTTCCTTGAGATCGTCAAACTGGCCGCGGGCACAAACTCACCGCTCGCGGGCGCTGTATTCAAGGTGACGGACCCCGAGGGCGGCGTGGTTGGAGTGTTCACTGCGGATAGCAGCGGGCGCGTTGTTGTCCCGCTGACGAAAACCGGCGTGTTTTGGGTTGAGGAGATGACCCCGCCGAGCGGTTTCGTATTGGACGTGACATCCCACAAGGACGTGACTGTCAAGTGGGAGCAGACAGCCACCGTCACTTTCACCAACGAGAAAGAGCCGTCGCTCTTCGTGCGCAAAATCGACGCGGACACCGGCGCCGGCGTGGAGGGCGCCGTCATTCGCATCGCCAAAGAGGGCGGCATGAATTTTACGGACGTGACGACCGGCGCGGGCGGTTGGGCAGATCTCTCGCTCCCTCCGGGCGTGTACTCTGCGGTTGAACTCTCAGTTCCCGCGCCTTACGCGCTTGACCCCACGCCGCAGACTATCATTTTAGAGGCGGGCAAGAGCGCGTCAATCGTCCTGAAAAACAGCAAGAAGCCCGGCTTGATCATCTGGAAGTACGACGAGGACACCGGTCTGCCGCTGGCGGGCGCGGAGTTTTCGGTGGCGAAAAAGGGCGGCAGCATAGTGTACGAGGGCATTACCGGGCAGAGCGGGATGATCCACATTGAAAACCTCGATCCGAATGAGTGGTATACGGTGACGGAACTGGCCGCTCCCTCTGGGTATCTTAAAACCTGGGAATCCAAAGACGTGTATCTTGAGCCGGGCAAGACAGTCGAAATCAAATTCGACAACCGCCTGCGCCCCTCTCTCCAGATAATGAAAGTAGACAGCCTGACAAATGCGCCGCTGGCCGGAGCGAAGTTCAAAGTCCAAAAGACCGAGGACGCTACCGTGTCAGAATACGTCACTGACGCGAGCGGAACCGTCACGATCCACGATCTTGACGAAGCGGTGTACTCCGTTTGGGAATATGAGGCCCCTTCCGGTTATCTGCTTGATCCACAGCATAAAGATATAAGGCTTGAGTGGGGGCAGACGAAAACCCTTGTTTTCAGCAATAAAGCGAGGCTCTCGCTGGAGATCCTCAAAATTGACGAGGAAAGCAAAGAACCCTTGGCCGGGGCCAAGTTCCGCGTTTGGGCGACTGAGGGCGGCACTGTTTCCGAGTACGTCACAGGAGCGGACGGGCGCATAATCATCACGGGGCTTGAGGATAAAATCTACTCCGCTGAAGAATATGCCGCGCCGGCCGGTTATCTGCTGGATCCGCAGCATAAGGACATCAAACTCGAATGGGGAAGGGCGAAGACCCTCGTTTTCACCAATAAGGTCAGGCCCAAGCTGCGGATCCTCAAAATCGACGCCGTGACCGGCGAGCCGCTGCCAAATGCGGAGTTTCGTGTGACGAAAGCGGAGGATGCCACAGTTTCCGAGTATATCACTGATTCGTCGGGCGAAATCCTGATTGAGAACCTCGACGAAGCGGTGTACCGAGCCGAGGAATTTATGCCTCCGGACGGCTGGCTGCTCTACACCGAGAGTAAGGAAATTCAGCTGGAATGGGGCAAAACTAAAACCCTTAAATTCGACAACATCAGAAAACCCGTGGCGATATTTCTGAAAACCAACGCGCTTACGGGCGAAGGCATACCCGGCGCGACATTCAAAGTAGAGTATGAGCAGCCGGGAGGCGGGCTTTTGAACCTCGGAAGCTACAAGACGGGGACGGACGGGCGCATAATCATCCCCAAAGCGGAGCCGGGATGGTTTGTTTTCACGGAAACCCTGCCGGCGCCCGGTTTTTCTCTGCCGAAAAATCCCGTGACCCGCATGTATTTCAGCGCGGGCGACAACGCCTATCTGCCGGAATTTGAGCGTTACTACACCGGCGCGGACAGCGCGGCGCAGGAGGAGGCGGAGGCTGCGCAGAGCGCGGCAAACCCCGGCGTGGTGAGTGCCTTCGCGGCACAGGCTGCGGAACACTCTGGCAGCGAGTATTATGCCCAGGGTGAGGGCTTTAACTGGCCGCTCAATTCCATAGTCATCAAGAAAACCCACGCCATAACGGGCGAACTGCTCGCGGGCGCGGCCTTTGAGCTTTACCGGGCCGATGAGCAAGTGTCCGGCGTGCCCGGCACGGCCATAGGGCGCTACACCGCAGATAACAGCGGCGTCATCGTGATCACGGGACTGGAGCCGGGATTTTATGTCTGCAAAGAAGTACAGGCTCCCGCTAATTTCCTGATCAGCGAGAACAGCCAGCAAAATGGATTCCTCAAAGCGGACGGCACGACGGTACTCGAATTTTCCTTTGCCAATTACCCCTACGGATCTCTGCTGATCGCCAAGACAGACGCGCTGACGGGTGAACCACTGGCCGGAGCGCGGTTTAAAGTTACGGACGGCACAGGCGCGGTGATCGGCAATACGAACGGTGAGTATGTCACAGGGGTGGGCGGAGAAATCCTGATACTGAACGTAAAACCCGGCGCGGCGGTCGTAACAGAATTGCAGGCTCCCGCCAATTACGCTATTGATACTGCGCCACAGACAGTTCAAATCGGCATTGACGGCAAGATCTACAAGGTGTCCTTTGAGAATTATCCCTACGGCGCGATCATCATCCGCAAGATGGATCACGCGACCCACGAGCCGCTGGCCGGGGTGGAATTTAAGGTGACGGACAGTACCGGCGCGGTGATCGGAACGGGCGGCGGCATTTTTACCACAGGCGCCCAAGGAACCATCACCATCCCAAACTTGCCCAAAAACAGCTATATCATCACCGAAACCAAAACACTGCCGACGCACATCTTGGAAAATCAAACGCGGACGGTAGCGGTGGACTACGGGCGGACCTATACTATCGATTTTTACAACAAGGCCAAAAGCGGCGCTCAGATCATCAAAATTGACGCCGCCAGCAAACAGCCGCTCAAAGGCGCGGAGTTCACCGTATACAGGCAAAACGGGGAAATCGTCGGCCATTACGAAACGGGCGGCGACGGCGTGATCATCCTCGACAAGCTTTCTCCAGGCTGGTTTAAGGCGGTTGAGACCAAGGCGCCGGACGGATGGCTGCTGGACGATACGCCGCAGGATTTTGAGGTGACGAATAATCAGTTCATCAAGCTGGTGTTTGAGAACAAACAGCTGTCCTCTCTGCAGATCCGCAAGGTGAGCGAGACGGACGGGACGCCGCTCGCCGGCGCTGTTTTTGAGATCAGGAAACAGAGCGGCGAATATGTGGGCGAATACAGCACCGGGGCTGACGGCGCGATCAGCATACCGAACGTAAGTCCGGGATGGCTGGTAATTTCTGAGAAAAAGGCCCCAGCAGGATTCATTCTTGATACTGCGGCGAGGACCGTCGAAGTGAAACCCGTTTTCCCCACAGCAGTGACGTTCACGAACAGGCCGCTCTCCGGCATAGAGATCCTGAAACTAGACGCCTTCACCAAAGCCCCGCTTTCCGGCGCGACGTTCGCGGTGGAGCGCGACACAGGGGAGAAAATCGGGACGTACAAGACCGACAGCGCAGGAAAAATCCTTGTTTCCGGTCTGCCGGAAGGCACGTTTATCGTCTCCGAGACCGTCAGCCCGGATGGGTATGCCTTGGACGAGATTCCGAAAACGGTGATCGTGAAATCAGGTAAACTCACAGCGGTGGAATTTCTGAATAAACCGCTTTCTGGCCTCAAGATCATCAAGCTGGACAGCGTGACCCGGCAGCCCATCGAAGGCGTGGAATTTGAGATCGCCAAAATGAGCGGCGAGAAGGTGACAGGCGAGTTGGGCGGCTATACTTTCACGACCGACAAAACCGGGCAAATATATATCCCCAATCTCACGGACGGCTATTACACCGTAACGGAAACCCGCCAACAGGAGGGCTATCTGCTTGATTCCGAGCCGAAAACCGTGCGGATCGAGAGCGGAGGGCCCACTGTGCTTGAAATTCTTAACACGCCCATGAGCGGGCTTTTGATCGTTAAGACCGACGAGCGCACGGGCGAACCTCTTGAGGGCGTGGTTTTTGACGTGACGAGAGCGGACGGGCAGCGCGTCGCCGGGAATATTTTGGGCGGCAATCAGCCCGGCACCGAAGCAAATTCACCCAATAGAACGACCTCACCGAACGGCGATATTTCGGGCAGCTACACCACGGACGCCCAGGGCAGAATCCTCATAAACGGCCTGCCCGCGGGCGAGTACAACGTCGTTGAGCGCAAGGCTTTGAGCGGCTATGAGCTTGATACGAGCGTTCACAGCGTCACCGTCACGCCGGGCAAGTTGGCCGCGCTTGAGCTCACCAACACGCCGAAATCCGGTCTGCGCCTCATCAAGACTGACAGCATGACCAAAAAACCGATTTACAATGTCGAGTTCATGCTTTTTGACCAGTCCGGCAAAGTTGTGGGAACGTATTACACGGACAACAATGGGCTGATTGACTTCACGGATGATCTCATGGCGGGCCGCTATACAATTCGCGAAACCCGCGCGGCGGCGGGTTACTACCGTGACGATACGCCAAGAACGGCAGAGTTCGCGCCTGGCAAAGTGACGGAAATCCGCTGGGAGAACACCCCCGAAATGGGGCAGATCCAAATCCTCAAACTGAGCGGCGACGACAACGAAGTAAACGGCTTGCCTGCCGGGACGCCGCTCTCCGGGGCGATCTTTGAGTGCTATGACTACAAAACGGGCAATCTCATTGACCGCTTTGTGTCTGGCACAGGCGGCCGCGCCGTCTCGAAGCCTCTGCCTTTAGGGCGTTACCTCATAAAAGAAGTGCAAAGCCCGCAGTATTACAAGCTTTCCGACAAGACGCTGGACGTGGAAATTGAATTCGCCACGCAGATTATCAAGATGGAATACCTCAATTACAGCGCCAACACGGGCGCGTATATCAAGAAAACAGGCCCCGCCGAGTGTATGCCGGGCGACGCGATCCGCTACGACGTCAGGGAAGTGCGGAACACCGGCACGGTTCCCCTGACGGATTTTTACTGGCGGGACACTTTGCCCACGGACGCGGTGCGCTTGGCCAAGATCGTTACCGGAACCTACAACCAATCGCTCAAATACAAAATCCTCGCCGCCACGAATAAAGGCGATACCAAGATCATCGCCGACAACCTCAGCACGACGCGGAACAATGTGATCGATTGTTCGGGCGCCTCACTGGGCCTGCGCAGCGACGAGTATATCACCTCGTTCACGCTGATATTCGGCACGGTCAAAGCCGGATTTTGCCAAGTTCAGCAGCCGCAGATCTATGTCAAGGTTTTGACCACGCTGGCGAACGGGTACGAATTCGCGAACAAGGCCGACGCGGGCGGAAAACACGGGCAGGAATGGGTGTTATCGAACAGCACGACACTGTGTACGGTGTTCAAGAAGGCGGAAAGACTTCCGCGCACGGGATATTGAAAAAAATGTAAAACTGGAAATTTTTTGGCTGGGTTATGCAAAGGGCGGCAAAGGGTTCCGCCGCCCTTCTACATAGGCGGCGGTTTGCCCGACCGCCTAATATTCAAGGAAAGGCAGGTAAATAAATCCACATGAACAAATTGGACAGATTCAAGCTGTGCGGGGAAGTCGACGTCGGCGTGACGGGCAAGCTGCTCTATCTCATTATGAACGAGCTTGCCGACCGAAACGGCGAAATCGTTATCCCGCAAAGGAAAATCAGCGAGACGCTGCATATCTCCAAAAGCGCCGTCAGCCGCAATCTGAGGAAACTGCGAGACGGCGGCTACATCGGCATCAGAGAGACATACCACAGCGACGGCGGCAGAGCCGCCAGCAAATACATTGTAAAGTAAAGTGAGGTCGGAATATGAGTGAGCAAAAGGAAAAACGCATGATCGCCGATACGGGCTACGAGGTCAAGCAGGCGATTCATCTGGGCGACAGAGAGATCCTGCTCGCCGAAAACATGGACGAGCCGGACGGTCAATTTTACATGAAGGCCGAATACACCGACAACGGGCTGATCGGTCAGTATGACCGTATCATTTGCAGTCCCACATATTTGGCGATCATGGAGGAATTTATCGGGAGCGTTGACCGGCAGATCGTCGCTTTGCGAAGCGATTTCGAGAAAACGGATTACCGCGCCAAGCCGATAATCGCCGCCGAGTGTCACCCTCACGACTACGGGCAAAGCCTCGTCGGTAAGGTTGTGGCGATAAAGGCCGACGTGCTTCGCCCGGAATTTCGGCGAGGAGACGTGCAGATGGTTTTGGTGGACGGCGGTTTCGGCGCCGGCGGGGGCGCCCGAGGGAGCGCCGTTTTCTGTTATCATTTAAGCGACGGGAAGCATACGCGCTTTGAACGCAGCGACGTGCTTGGCGTAGTCAAAGAGCTGCCCGATTGGGCGAAGGAGCGCGTCGCCGCGATAAAAGCCGAGCGCGAAGCCGCCCGGCAGCCGACGCCCGCCGCGCCGGAAATCATGGCCGGATACACGATTCTTGAGCGCGTCAAAGTTGGCGATAAGACATTTGTGCTGGGAGAAAACCCGAACGCGGTCAGCCCGTTCGTAACGTGGCAGCACTTGGAGGGACGCGAAGGCTACGATCTCGGTAATTATTTTCAAAGCCGCGAAAGAGCGATGGCTGACTTAAAAAGACGCGCCGAGAGGGAACGCAGCGGCAGGGCGCCGGACAAAGCGCGGCGAAACCGCGACGACGCGAGATAAAAATAGGAAGGGAAAAGAAAAGAAAAGACATGCCGTATACACTGCGATCCGCCGAAGAAGCGGAAAAATCTCTGTTCTTTCGCTTGGATGGAGAAGCCGCCAAGCGTCACGGTTCAATCGGCTATCTCCGCGCCGACTTCGGCAAGAGCGGCCGCGAGTTTTATTCCACTTGGTTTGACAGTCAGCCGCATTTGAAAACCCCCGGCTTTAAGGAAGAATTTGATGATGTAATCAATTCCCTGCGCGGCGACGGACAGGAACCGCCCTTCGCGAGCAGAGCGAGTTTGGAAGCGTTTTGCGCCGCGGCGCCCGGCCAGGAACTGACTGCGCGGGGCGGCGGCTACTCCATCCAAGCGATAGATTTTTCGTACTATATCCGCTGCAATCCCTCCGCCGCCGACTATGACATCTATTGCTACGCTTACGATAATCGCTGGCTTTTGCCGGAACTCGCGGGCAAGCATGAGCTGCCCCATAAGTGCTTCAGCACCCTGCCGTCAAGCGGCGAGATGATCCTGATCACACGCGGCGAGAGGAAATACACGCCCTTTTCCTCCCCCGCCACACTCGAAGAAAAGCGCCGGATGGTAGATATGTTCAACGAGGAGAGCGGCGTGACGCGGGCGCAGGAACAGGCCATGCTCGCGGGCAGTATGCTCGGATGGACCATTCCCGCCGCCTGTCCGTGGAACTACGAGCAGGACGGGACGCCGAGGCCGCCCAAAACCAGACCGCCGAAAGAGCATGAGCGATGAAAGGAGACGCCCCTGATGGCGAGCAAGTACCAATTCATCACCGGACTGTATGAATCCGCGCTCCATAACGTGACGGCGGCGCCCGCCGCGTGGACGGCGTTCCTGCGCTCGGCCTGCCGCAATTACAAATGCCGCTTTGACGAGCAAATTTTGATCTATGCCCAGCGCCCCGACGCCACCGCCGTTCTGGAAACCGTGCGCTGGAATAACGACTTTGGCCGCTGGGTCAACCGGAACGCGAAAGGCATCGCCGTCTTTGACGACAGGCATAGCGACAAGGACGAGCTGAAACACTATTTTGACATCTCCGACACTCACGGCACCCGCTTTGAGCGGCCCCTCCCCATCTGGAGCATGAGGCCGGAGTTTGAGGCGGACGTGATCGAGACCCTCAAAAATTCCTTTGGTGAGCTGGAGTATGAATCCACTTTAGCCGAAGCGCTCATATCGGCGGCCAAGAACGCGGCGGCCGACAATCTCACGGATTATCTGGCAGACCTCAGGAACTGCCGCTGTGACAGCTTGCTGGAAGAACTGGATAATTTGAATCTGGAGACGGAATTCCGAGCCGCCGTCCAAAACAGCGTGGCCTACATGCTTCTCATTCGCTGCGGCATTGAGCCCGCCCTGTATTTTGAGCCGGAGGATTTCCGGTATATCGGCGAGTTCAACACCAGACAGACGGCGGGCGCCCTCGGCATAGCCACGAGCGACATTGCGGAAACCTGTTTGCGGGAGATCGCGGCCACCGCGCTGAATCTGCAGCGGCAGGCAGAAAAACAAAATCGCACATTTGCGAGCCGGGAGAATCCGGCGCATACTGTACAGAGCAGAGAAAACCGGCCCGCGAGGGGTAACGAAAGGAGTTTTGAAAATGATGGAAGCGCTGACATATCGAACGGAAGGCGATCACCTCGTCCCGAACCTGATCATGCCGGTGGAGGAACCCATAGTCCTTGGCAAATACGCGTTGCTCCGAGAGAAATACCTGAAACAACACCGCCGCGTCCTGTACCTGAACCTGTTGACAGCGGGGACGCTGAACGGGCATCTGGCGGAGATCGAACAGACGGCTATGGAGCGGTTGGAACTTCTGACCTCCCGGATGGCGCAGTCCGAGGGCGTGACGGAGGAGATGAAAGCGGCGGATCAGATGAAGTGGGTGGGCCTGATGAACGGCATCAGACACTCGGCGGAGGAAACGATACTGAGCGACCTGATATACGCCTAAAGCCCACGATTGCCCGGCAACTGAACATTTTTGGAGAAGCGGAGGAAGAAAAAGCCTCCGCTTTTTCTGTGTCACAGCAAATCATCGACGAAGCGCTGACAAGCGGCGGCAACGAGGAAAACAGCGCCCTGCGTATCGCGGCCTATTTCGCGAAAGACCATATGACGGCGGCGAACGCCGAGTTTCTGCGCAAAGAATACCGCACGGGCGGCAAGGGCTTCATATTCGGCGGCCATCATGTGTCCGTATGGTTCGACGGAAGCGGGATCCGCATTGCCACAGGCGACACTGTGAGAAGCAGAGATGCGGTGCGCCTCACCTGGGAGAAAGCGGCGCGGCGCGTCCGGGAACTGCTGAACTTGGGGCGGTTCATGCCCCAAAGCGAACTGGACAAAGTCCGCGGCAACGAGCTTTTGGAATTATCGGAGGAACTATGGTATCTTCGCCGCGACGTCTCGGACAAAGCAAAGTTTGACTTCATAAAGGGCGAAATATCCAAGCACGATTTTCCGGGCGGCACTGCAAGAATAGCGCAGCTTCTGGCAAAACCGGAGGAACGGGAGAAAATCTATGCCGGACTTTCCGGGTTTGCCGCCGCGTTCGCGGAGGACAATTCCCTGCTGCGCCTGCGTTCTTCCGCTTCCAGATTACGGGCGGTGCTGGAGGTTTTGACGGATCTGCAATATGAACCTCTCGTATTTACCGCCGATGAATCCGTTTCCTCTCCCCGGCCCGCCTTTATTACGCAGGACGAACTTGATGCGCTGCTTACGCGCGGCGGCCAGATTCAGCAGGGCAAATTCCGCATTTACAGCTATTTTTTGCAAGATCACAGCGCCAAAGAAAAAGCCGCTTTTCTGAAAAAAGAATACGGCGTCGGCGGCTTTACCCGCACTGGATTTATCGAATGGCACGACAGCAAGGGCATCGCCTACAGCCGGGAAAACAATTATATGCCTTACGACAAGGTGATTTTGACATGGCCGAAAGTGGCCCGGCGCATTGACGGGCTCATAGCCGATAATCGCTATATGTCTGGGCCTGAACTGGAATATATTCCCGAATACGAGAAAAATGAGCTGGCCAAGAGGGTTTACAGCTTCTACCCGCCCGGACCGGAACACGCGCCGCGCCCGTTCCCTTACGGCACGGATTTCCCGGACGGCGTAACAATTATCCGCCCGCAGCTTGACGATCCGGAGCGCGTGGCCGTGATCCTGGAGCAAATGGCGGCGATTTTGGAGGGCGGCGATGCTGACCGGAATATGCGGCAGGCATACAGCGACCTGACAGCCTATCAAAAGGGCGAATTCTCGCTGTTCACCCCTGCGGATAAATCCACAGATAAATCCACAGAGGAAGCGCAGAAACAGCCGGCGCCGCCGGCCG
Source organism: Gracilibacteraceae bacterium (assembly GCA_031266805.1). Classification (GTDB taxonomy): domain Bacteria; phylum Bacillota; class Desulfitobacteriia; order Desulfitobacteriales; family Syntrophobotulaceae; genus JAIRRL01. The sequence continues at coordinate 13,203 of JAISAH010000019.1, read as the reverse complement.
CCATGCCACCTGTGCCGGCCGCAGCGCAGCCTGTGCCCATAGCTCAGACCGTGCCTGCCGCGCCGCCCGTCGCTGAAACCGCCGAATATGACCTCCGGCTTGGCGCTGCGGTATACCTCGGCATTGAGGAATATGAGATCCTTTCCTTCGACGCTGACCTTGTCGTCTTGCTAGACCCGAAAGCCCCGCTGTTCACGCGGGACATGCCCCGGGCCGAGTTTGAACGTAAGCTGCGGGAGAACAGCTTGAACGACACCTTGATCAAGAAGCCCGACACGCCAGACGCGCCGGAAAGCAAAGCACCCATTGCGCCAGAATCTGAGCCGCCCGCACGGGAACGTCTGCCGGAACCCGCACCGGAACCCATTGCACCGCCCGATGCCGCCAAAACGCCGGCGCCGGAAATCGCGCCAAAACCGCAAATAGGCGACCGCTACGAGATACAGGGGCGCTTTTTTGTCGTTGACGGCGTTGATTCGGATTATGAAACCGTCAGCTTGCGCGACGTGACCTTTGAAGCAGGCGCCGGCTTCCCCATTTTTAGACAGGAATCCTTTAACTTCATCCGCATGTATGACCCGATCGCGCCGGAGCCGCCGCAGACCGCAGGGCCAGTCGAAAAAGAGGAACCCATCACGCCCGCGTGGGAGAAAGAGCGCGAAGCCCAGCGCGGTGGCCGGGTAAACGTCTTCGACCCGCACCCGGAAATCCCGCAGTCTGAGCGGCATAATTACCGCATCACGGACGACGACCTCGGCGCGGGCGGCGCTAAGACAAAATACAGGGGCAACACCCAAGCCATAAGAACACTGCAAACAATTGAGCGCGAGAACCGCTTTGCTACGCCCGCGGAACAGGAGATTCTGGCGCACTATGTCGGCTGGGGATCGCTCCCGCAGGCGTTTAGTGCTGATAACAAAGAGTGGGCAAACGAATACGCCGAACTGACGGCGCTCTTGTCACCGGAGGAATACGATTCGGCGCGGGCGACCACGCTCAACGCCCACTACACCTCTCCCACGGTCATCAAGGCGATTTACAAGGCAGTGGAAAACATGGGCTTTCGCACGGGCAACATTTTAGAGCCGTCCTGCGGCGCCGGCAATTTCTTCGGCCTTCTGCCGGAAGGCATGGCCGGAAGTAAGCTGTTCGGCGTGGAGATCGACAGCCTCACCGGGCGGATCGCCAGGCAGCTTTATCAAAAAAACTCCATAGCCATCCAAGGTTTTGAAAAGACCGAGCTGCCGGATTCATTCTTCGACCTCGCCATCGGCAACGTCCCCTTCGGCGACTACGGTGTGAGCGACAAGCGTTATGACAAGCATAAATTCCACATCCACGACTACTTTTTCGCCAAGACACTCGACAAGGTCAGGCCGGGCGGCATCATCGCCTTTGTGACTTCCAAGGGGACGATGGACAAGCGGGACTCATCGGTGCGCAAATACATCGCCCAGCGGGCGGATCTGCTCGGCGCGATCCGGCTGCCGCGCAGCGCTTTTTCCCGGAACGCCGGGACGGAAGTGACGGCCGATATAATATTTCTCCAAAAACGCGACCACATAACCGACATAGAACCTGATTGGGTACACCGCGGTTATGTGGACGGCATAGGCGCGGATGGCGAGGAAGCGAAGATCCCTGTTAACAGTTACTTCGAGCAGCACCCCGACATGATACTCGGCACTATGTCAAACGAGAGCGGCGGCAGGATGTACGGCGGCGCAAACGACACCTACTGCGTCCCCTTCGAGGACACCGACCTCGCGGAACAACTTGCTGAGGCCATTACAAATATCCACGCGGATATCACCGAGTACGAGCGCGATGAAGACGAGCCGGAAGCAGATAATTCCATCCCGGCAGACCCGTCCGTCCGCAATTACAGCTATGCTTTGTTTGACGGCCAGATTTACTACCGGCAGGACAGCCGCATGGTCCCCGCTCGCCTTCCCGTCACGGCGCAGAGCCGCGTCCGGGGCCTCATCGAAATCCGCGAATGCGTCCGCGATCTTATCATGTACCAGACGGACGATTACCCAAAGCACGCCATTGCCGCGGCGCAATCCAAACTGAACCGCCTATATGACAACTTCACGAAGAAATACGGCCTAATCAATTCGCGGGGCAACAGCATGGCTTTCTCGCAGGACAGCGCCTACTGTCTGCTCTGTTCTTTGGAAGTGCTGGACGAAAACGGCGAATTAGAGCGCAAAGCCGACATGTTCACCAAGCGCACCATCAAGGCGCACGTCCCCATAACCCGCGTTGACACGGCGACGGAAGCTCTGGCGGCGTCGATGGGCGAAAAGGCGCGGGTGGATCTCGCGTATATGTCCGAACTGACGGGAATGAGCGAGGACGCGCTTAAAACAGAACTTGAGGGCGTCATTTTCCTCAACATCGGCGGCGCAGAATCGCAGGATAAAACCTATGTCACCGCCGACGAATACCTCTCCGGCAATATCCGTGAAAAGCTGGCCCAGGCAAAAGCGGCGCAGGTCGCCATGGGCGGCGATTCACTCAATATAAACGTCAAAGCGCTTGAAGCCGCCATGCCGGAAGATTTATCGGCGGCCGAAATATCGGTGAGACTCGGCGCGACGTGGATCCCCGAAGGCATTGTCCAGCAGTTTGTATACGAGCTGCTGCAAACTTCGCGCTACGCCCGCGATAAAATCAAAATACACTACTCCGCGTACAGGGGCGAGTGGAACATCACCGAGAAAACCGCCGACCGCAGCAATATCCACGTTTTCAACACCTACGGCACCCAGCGGATCAGCGCCTATAAAATCATTGAGGACAGCCTAAATCTGCGCGACGTGCGGGTATGGGACAAGGTACTCACCCCGGAGGGCGATGAAAAGCGCGTCCTGAACAAAAAAGAGACCGCCATAGCGCAGGCCAAGCAGGAGATCATCCGCAGTAAGTTCGAGGAATGGATTTGGAAAGACCCCGAAAGGCGCGATGAGCTGTGCCGTATCTACAATGACAAATTCAACAGCATAAGGCCCCGCGTCTGCGACGGCTCGCACCTGACCTTCCCCGGCATGAACCCGGAGATAAAGCTGCGCCGGCACCAAGTTGACGCCATCGCCCACATCCTCTACGGCGGGAACACGTTACTGGCGCACGAAGTGGGCGCGGGCAAGACATTTGAGATGGTCGCGGCGGCGATGGAATCCAAAAGGATCGGGCTGTGCGAAAAGAGCCTGATCGTCGTGCCGAACCACATCACCGAGCAATGGGCGGCTGAGTTTTTGCAGCTTTACCCTTCCGCGAACATCCTGGTGGCGAAGAAGAAAGACTTTGAGACCAAAAACCGCAAGAAGTTCTGCGCCCGCATAGCCACTGGCGACTACGACGCCGTGATCATCGGCCACTCGCAGTTTGAGAAGATACCCATGTCCGCCGAGCGGCAGGAGCAGATGCTGAAGCGGCAGATCAGCGAGCTGCTCGCGGGCATTGACGAAGTTAAGCGGAACAGGGACGAAAGATTCACGATAAAGCAGATGGAGCGAATGAAGAAATCCCTCGAAGTCCACTTGGAGAGTCTGAACGACCAAAGCCGCAAGGATGATGTGGTCAGTTTTGAGGAGTTGGGGATTGACCGCCTGTTTATTGACGAGGCGCACTATTTCAAAAATCTCTACCTCATCAGCAAAATGCGCAGCGTAGGCGGTATCACACAAGGCGAGGCGCAAAAATCATCAGACCTGTTTATGAAAACGCAGTATCTCGACGAGATCACGGGCGGGCGCGGCACGGTTTTCGCCACCGGGACTCCGATCAGCAACAGTTTAGTAGAATTATATACCATGCAGCGCTATCTGCAGTACAAAGAACTGGTAAAACATGGCTTGCAGCATTTCGACGCTTGGGCGTCCACGTTCGGGGAAACCGTGACGGCGATAGAACTCGCGCCCGAAGGCACGGGATACAGGAACAAAACAAGGTTTGCCAAGTTTTACAATCTGCCGGAACTCATGTCAATGTTCCGCATGGTCGCGGACATCCAAACGGGCGACATGCTGAATCTGCCCGTACCGAAGGCCAGCTTTCACAACGTCGTCGCCAGGCCCTCCGAGTGGCAGAAAGAGATGGTGGCGGAACTGGCCGAACGAGCCGATATCATAAGACGCGGCGACGTCGACCTGCGTATTGACAACATGCTGCGGGTGACAAGCGACGGGCGCAAGCTGGCGCTTGACCAACGGCTCATCAATCCGCTGCTCCCGGATGGCCCTGGCGGCAAAGTGTCCGTCTGCGCCGAAAACGTGTTCCGTATTTGGGAGGAAACCAAGGCGGAGCGCCTGACCCAGCTTGTGTTTTCGGATTTGTCCACGCCGAAGCCCACGGACAAGGAGACAGGCGAACGGGCTTTCAACGTCTATGACGACTTAAAGCAAAAACTCATCGCCAAAGGCGTGCCGGAGGGTGAAATCGCTTTTATCCACGACGCGAACACGGAAGCGCGAAAGGCGAAGCTGTTCGCCAAGGTGCGCAAAGGAGAGGTCCGCGTACTCATCGGCAGCACCCAGAAAATGGGAACAGGAACAAACGCGCAGGATAAACTCATTGCTTTGCACGACCTTGACTGCCCGTGGCGGCCCTCCGACCTCGCCCAGCGGCTTGGCCGTATTGTCAGGCAAGGCAACAAGAACCCCGCAGTGGAGGTGTTTCGCTATGTGACAGAGTCCACGTTCGATAGTTATATCTACCAATTAGTGGAAAATAAGCAGAGATTCATCGCCCAGATCATGACCGGCAAGACCCCCGTGCGCATGGCCGAGGACATCGACGAAACGGCCCTCAGCTATGCGGAGATCAAGGCTTTGGCCACGGGGAACCCGCTGATCATCGAGAAAGCGCAGCTGGAATCGGACGTGAGCCGGCTGAAAATCCTGCACGCCAGCCATTTGAGCCAGAAATACGCGCTGGAGGATAAAATCCTCAAAGAATACCCGCGGGAGATAAAGTGGCTGACTGAGCGAATTGCCGGCTCTAAGGCCGACGCGGCAACGGCGGCGGAGCATCCCGCCCGGCTGCCGGATGAGGGTGCCGCGAGCAAGAACTACTTCCCGCCCATGATGATCGGCGGGATTTTTTATGCGGAGAAGGCCGAGGCGGGCCAGGCGATCATCGCAGCCTGCAAAGCCATGACCTCACCCGAGTCAGTGCCGCTCGGCAGCTATCGCGGCTTTGACATGACGCTTTCCTTTGACGCTTACGCCAAAGAGTACATCTTGACGCTTAAAGGGGCGCTCTCCCACGAGGTCAGGCTCGGAGGTGACATCCACGGCAATATCGCCCGGCTTGATAACGCGATTGAAAACTTTGGCGCCGCCCTGCGGCGTCTGGAAAACAGCCTCGTTTCGGCGCAGGAACAGCTGGAAGCGGCCAAAGGTGAAGTGGACAGGCCCTTTGCCCAGGAAAACGAGTACCGGGAAAAATCGGCGCGGCTGAAAGAGCTGGACGTCCTCCTGAGACTGGACGAAAAGGACAGCCAAATCCTGGAGACGGAACCGGACGAGCGCGACGCGGAAGCCTCGCCGAGGGAAAAATGCCTGGAAAGATGATGCGCGCATTTGCCGCCGCGCGGTGAAGCGCGGCGCATCCTGCTTGACTTTCCCCCAAACCGATATATAATAAAAAAAGAGGAAGTGTATTTATGACGATTGTTGACGGCATCGAAACAGAGATCCAGCGTTTAAGCGGCATCGAAACAAAGCCCCAGAATTTAAGCTACGACAAAGCCATCAAAAAAACGCTTACGCAGAGCAATGAACTCACGATTCGCTTCATCAACGGACTGTTTGGCGACGATATTCCGCTTGACGCGCCCGTGGATTGGCTGGGCCAAGAAACAATAAACGACAAGAATGACGCCGTTATCGCTGACTTCTACCCCCGGATTGGCGGCAGCATGTACCACATTGAGGTGGAGCATGACGACAATGGCGATATGGCCCTCCGGGTGTTCAAGTACATGGTCGGCGGCGCGATACTCCACAACATGACGGCCACGGATTCACAGCTCAGCATCACCTTCCCGAAGCCCTGCGTCGTCTTTCTGAAAAGCAGGAAGAACACCCCGACAACGCTGACCTGGAACGTAAAGTTTTTCGACGGGCAGGCGGTGACGCTCCGCATACCCACGATCCGGCTCGCAGACTTGTCGGTTAAGGAAATCGCCGCGCGCAATCTGCTTCCCATCGGTCAGTTCTATCTGCGGACGTTTGAGCCGCTGACGGAATCGAAAGAGAAGGATTTTCTGGAAGCGGCGGCAGCGCTCTTAAAGGAGCTGAAAGACTCCGTTGACGCCGGGCTTGTCCCCCATTATATCGGCTTGCAGATGCAGGACACCATCAAGGCGGTCATCAGTAACACCATCACCAGATCAAGATTGGAGGTCGGATTTGACATGAATACGAATTTAGTGGAAACCCTGCCGTGGATCGACTACCGGGAAATATTCCAAAAGATCGAGGAACGCGGCGAAAAACGCGGCGAAGAACGCGGTGAGAAACGCGGCGAGGAACGCGGCAAAGCCACACGCGACATGGAGATCGCCCTGAACGCCATTCGTCAGGTGAAGCCGGGAAGGGCTGTGCCCATCGAAACGCTGAAAAGCTTCGGCATTGCGGAAGATATAATCAGGAACGCCCAGAGGCAGATCGAAACAGAGCGCGCCGAAAGGCGGCGCTCCGAGCCGCAGCGGTAAGACCCGCCGGCATGAACGATCGAATATCCCGGCAAACCGCGCGAAACACGAAGGGCCCAAGCGGCGTCCGCTTTATATAAGCTGACGCCGCTTTTTGTATAGCCGTCCGGTAATCGGGCGGCTTTTTACTTTCCCCAGAAAACCGAATACCGAATTTTACATAGCCGTTCGGCCTTAAAAACCGAGCGGCTTTATTTATTGGAGGGAGGTTTTTTCATGCCGCGTTTATCCGATAACATTCCGGCGCTCTTGAAACGGCGGCCCAACTGGGTGGTCTGGGGGCTTCCGCACGCGCCGCCGAAGGCCCCGTTTAACCCGGCGAGCTTGTTGGCCGGCAGACCGGCCGCAGCCAAAGCGGGCGTAAGGGAAACGTGGGGAACCTACGAAGCCGCCGCCCTTTGCGCAAAGCGCGGGCTGGCGCGGGGGATCGGCTACGAGTTTGACGGCGGCGGGGTTTGCGGCGTAGATCTGGATCATGTGATCGGCGCTGACGGAACACTCACGCCGCAGGCGCGGGAGATCGTGGGGCTGCTCAATTCCTACACCGAGATCAGTCCCAGCGGAAGCGGCCTGCATCTGCTGGTATTCGCCCCCGGCGCGGACATCACGCGCCACCGGAGGAAAGGCGGTTTTGTGGAGATTTACACCGAGAGGCGGTACTTCACCGTCACCGGGAACGTCTATGGCGGCGTGAAACCAATCGAGACACGGTCCGCGGAATTGCGCGCAGTCCATGACAAGTTTCTGCTTCCCGCCCCGGCGCAAAGGCCGGTATGCCCCACAGTCGGGCAGCCCGGTCATGACGCTTCGCGCTTCCTGCGCGTCGGGCTGGAGCGTGACGGCGTGTTCCGGGCGTTGTGGAATGGGGAGCGGCGGCATGGCAACGAGAGCGCCGACGATCAGGCGCTGATGAACAAGCTGGCCTACTGGCTGAGCGCCGGTGAAACCGCCATGGTACAGGCGTTTATGTCCAGCCCCCATTACAGGCAGAAGGACGAGGCGCACAAGCGGAAATGCCAAAGAACGGACTATCTGCCGAACACGGCGCAGAAAGCCGCCGCCACGGTTTACTCAACGGCGACCCTGGATTATGAGCGCTGGCAGCAAAGCAGGCGGCGAGAAAGGAGCCACGCAAGATGAAAACTTACAAAGACGCAGGTCATTTCACGGGCGTTACCTTCCGCGCCGGGCCGCAAAGAGAGCGCCATATGGAACGCTGACCATCGGAAAACTGAGCCTCGCCGCCCGAAAAGTTATCAATACTTTTTATCTCGTAACCCAATAAAAACGGGCTTATTTTTTCGGATATTGATAACTCGAAATTCGTGATAACTGTTAGTATCCGGAATTCTGGATAATAACAGCAAGCATCGTGTTTGTGATACCACAAACACAACTTGTCAGGGGGCAAGCCCCTGAAACCCCATTCGGAAAGGGCGATTTTATGCGAAAACGAACTGTCCATATTCAATTATGGTTGAATGAAAAAGAAGTCGATGTTTTTAACAAGCGCGTTAAAAAATCCGGGCTGTCCCGTGAAAGCTATCTGCGCCACCTCATAAACCACCTTGTCCCCACGGACGCGCCGCCACCCGACTACCACGCCATGATGAGAGAGCTTCACAGTATCGGCAACAACCTCAATCAAGTGGCCCAGAAAGCCCATACCCTGAACGTCGTGGACACAAAGCGCTATGACGAAGCCGTCGCCGCTCTGAACAAAGCCGTGGTAGAAATCATTGGCGCCGTCATGCTGCCGCGCAAGATCGAGGGGAAACCCCGGTAGTGGCCGTCACGTCCATCTGGCGCGTCAAAGGCGCATTGAGCAAGGTGGTGGACTATGCCAAGAACCCCGACAAAACAACGAACGCGGAATATGACGAGCAGTCGGCGGCAAAAACGGCGGCAAAGCAGGAGGAATGGCTGACGGACGTTATAGCCTACGCCACAAGCTCGCAGAAAACGCAAGGCGCCGCCATCCATGACGAAGGGGCTGAGGTTATGCGCCGTTTCGTTTCCGGCGTGAACTGCCGGCCGGAAACGGCCCGTGACGAAATGCAGGCGGTCAAGCGAAAATTCGGCAAGACGGACGGCGTTATCGCCTATCACGGTTATCAGTCCTTTGCCGAAAATGAGGTCACGCCGGAAACCGCGCATGAAATCGGCGTAAAACTGGCCGGGAAGCTATGGGGCGAGCGGTATCAGGTCATTGTGGCCACGCATTTGGATAAAGCGGATCATCTGCATAATCATTTTGTGCTGAACAATGTTTCGATGATCGACGGCAAGAAATATTACCGCTCCGAGAGCGACTATCACAACATGCAAAAGGAATCCGACGCGCTGTGCCGCGAGTACGGCCTGTCCGTCATCGAGGAACCGAAACGCGGCAAGTCCAGGCATTACGCCGAGTGGAACGCCGAGCGCGAGGGAAAACCAACATGGCGCTCTTTGGTGAAAACCGACGTTGACGCGGCGATCCGCGGGTCTATGACCGAGCGGCAATTTTTCGACAATCTCAAACGGGCGGGCTACTGGGTCAAGATCGGCAAGGATATATCCGTGAGGCCGCCCGGAAAAGAGCGGTTTGTGCGGCTTGCCCGTAATTTTGGCGAGGATTACGCCAGAGAGGGAGTGCGCCGGCGCATACTGGCGCAGAGCCGCCCGGAGCGGCGGATCATTCGGGCGGAGCCGCCGCCGAAGCGGGCGCGGCTGATCGGCAATTTTCACAGGGCAAGAAAACTTACGGGGCCTTGCGCCCTGTATTTTTATTACCTTTACCGCATGGGCGTTCTGCCGAGAAAACGGGAATCCAATCCGAAAGAGGTGTATTTCCTCTTTCGCGAGGACATCAGGCACATGCAGAGCATGGCGCGGGAGGTGCGCCTGATGGCAAAGCGCGGCATAGACACCGCCGAGCAGCTAGCGGCCCATAAAGACGGAGCGAACGCTCAAATCGCCGCGTTGTCGGGCGCGCGGAAACATTTGCGCGGCAAAGCGCGAAGCGCCGGGGACGAGGACGCGCTTACGGCGATAAGGACTCAAATATCCGAGTTGTCAGCGCAGATCACGGAACTGCGCCGGGAGGTGAAGCTGTGTGAAAACATAGAAAGCCGCTCCGGGGAGATGAAAAGTAAACTCCGCCGAGCCAAAGAAGCCGAATCACAGGAAACAAGCAAAAGAAAGGAGCTCATGAGAGATGAACCATTCAGGCGACGCCGCTGAACAGATCGTGCGCATGAGTCTGGAGGGCGTTGAGGTCGCCGCGCGGATCACCGGCACGGCGGCAAAGGAAATCGCCCTGCTCCTCATGGCGGCGCTGAAATCACCGGAGAAAAGCGGACTGAAATCAAGAGGCAAGGCGCGGCTTGAATCCATGCTGAAATCCGGCAAGGCGCTGGAGATTTTTTCGGTCAGGGAACGAGATCTGCGGACATTCGCGCGGGAAGCCAAAAATTACGGCATTGTCTACTGCGTCCTGCGGGATAGCAAGAACACGCCGGACGGACTCTGCGACATCATGGTGAAGGCCGACGACGCGCCGAAGATCAACCGGCTTGTGGAGCGGTTCAAATTCGCCGCCGTTGACAAGGCCAAGATCGAAAGCGAAATCGTGCGAGATATGGCGGCGAAAACCGCCGAGGTTCTGGCCGAACCCGCGGCGCCGGAAGGCGCGCAGCCGGGCGAGCCGGACATTGACAGGCTGCTGGATGAACTTCTCGGTGCGGATGGCGGCAAGACCGCGCCGGAGAAATCCGAAGCCGAGAAAGCGGCCGGCAGGCCCACGCCAGGGAAATCCCGGCGCAAAGCGAGGAAAGAACCCGCTCCTCCGGACAGGGGGAATGATTCCGCCCCAAGGGCGGACGCGAGGAATGATCCAGCCCCTTTAGCCGGCGGCGGCAGCCCGTCAGCGGACAGTCAGGACCGTCCGTCGCCGAAAACAAATCCGTCCGCGCTTTCCTCCGCGAACAGAAAGAACTCCGAAAGGGCTATGCCGAGTAAACCGTCCGTAAAAGAAGAACTGCGCGAGATCGCGGCGGCGCGAAAAGCGGAGGAAGCCGCGGCGCGCAGGCGCGAGGAACCCGTCATGGCGGGACCAAAGGAAACGCAGGCCCCTGCTCATACGCAGCCTAAAAGCAAACGCAAATCCCCAAAATCGAAAGGAAGGTAAATTACAATGGCAAACTTCGACGATCTTTTGAGCAACACCGATCAAGGTGATCAGAACAGCGGGCAGCCGTTTTCCAAAGAGGAATACGCGGCCAAAAAGAAAGAGGAACGCGAGGCCCTCTATGCGCGGCTGGACGATATAGCGCTGACCGTCGCCGCCGATCCCGCCGCCCTCCGGCAATATCTTGACCTGCAAAGCCGCCTGGGGCGATACACCGCCGTGAACACGCTCTTGGTGCTGTCCAAGAACCCGCAGGCCTCGCGGTTGGGCGACCTGAACCATTGGCGCGGGCAAAAGGTGTTCATCCGCAAGGAGGAGATGAAAAACCCGATCCAGATCCTGGAGCCGGGCGACCAGTACCGCCGCGAGGACGGTACGGCCGGCACGTTTTACAACATCAAAAACGTCTACGACGTTTCGCAGGCCGAGCGTAAAATCCTGCCGCCCGCGCCGATCCAGTATACGGAGCGTCAGCTTTTGTCCGCGCTCATCGCCAAAGCCCCGGTGAAGATCACCGGCGCGGACGCCCTGCCAGGCGGCGGCGGGGCGCGGACAAATCCGGACACGGGGACAATAGAGATTCTCAAAGGCATGGAATTCTCCGACACCTTCAGAAGCGCGGCGCACGAACTCTGCCGCGCCGAGGCAGTGCGGGCCGGCAGCGTCACAGACCCGCAGTTTACCGCTTACTGCGCGTCTTATGTCCTCTGCCAGAAGTACGGCGTGGAGACGAAGGATTACCGGTTTGACAGCGCGGGCCATATGTTTGAGGGCATGGACGCGCAGGAGATCAGGCGCGAACTCTCCCAAATCCGCGACGCCGAGGGTGCTGTATCCGGGCGCATGGCGCGGCAGCTGGACGCGCTCACAAAGGCGGCCAGAACGCAGGAAGCGAGGTAGGCGTATGCGCGACGAAAAGGTGATATTGGAGCTTGACCGCTACGAGGAAGGCGCGATAATCCGGGCCTTGAATGATATGCGGAACAAGGAGATCGCGGAGCAAAACCCGACCGACTCCCTAAACGAACTGCTGCTGAAAATCATCCGCGCCCCCGCGAAGAAAGCGAGGATACGCGATGAAGCGCGATAGCCCTGGGCAAATCCTGATTATGGCGGCCTTCGGCCTGATCCCGGTGATATGGGCAGCGCTCCTTGCCGCCCCCGCCTTTGCCGGCAGCGGCGGTTTGGCCGGGCGATTGCCGGAGGTTATGACCAAGCTGACGGCAGCGCTAAACGATCCGTTTCATATTGAGCGGAGCGAAAACAGCCTGAAAACCGCCCTCTTTTTTGCCGCCGCCTACGCGATGGGAATCGGCGTTTACCTGGCTACAAGACGTAATACCCGCCCCCGCGAGGAACACGGCAGCGCCAAATGGGGCGAGGCCGCAGCCCTCTGCCGTAAATACGCCGATAAGCATTTCACGGAAAACAAGATCCTCACCCAAAACGTCCGTATCGGCCTGGACGGAAGAAAACACCGCCGCAATCTGAACGTCATGGTCGTGGGCGGCGCCGGCGCGGGCAAGACGCGAAACTACGTCAAGCCCAACGCCATGAACTGCAATACCTCCATGATGATCTTAGACCCGAAGGGCGAGATCGCGCGGGACACAGGCGCTCTGCTAAAGGCGCGGGGCATGGAGGTGAAAGTCCTCGACCTCATCAATATGGAGCGCTCGCATTGCTTTAACCCTTTTGTCTATCTTTTTTCAGACAACGATGTCCAGCGGCTGGTGACCAATCTGTTCAAGGCCACTACGCCCAAAGGCTCCCAGACCCAGGACCCGTTTTGGGAAACGGCGGCCTCCATGCTTCTGATGGCGCTGATGTTCTACCTTCATTACGAAGCGCCGCCGGACGAGCAAAACTTCACGATGGTGATGGAAATGCTGCGCTCCGCCGACGTGCAGGAGGAAAACGAGTTTTACCAATCCCCGCTGGACGTGCTGTTTGAGCGGCTGGAAATGCGCGATCCAGAGCATATCGCGGTGAAATATTACCATGACTACCGCGCCGGGGCGGGCAAGACGCTCAAGTCCATTCAGATCACGCTGGCGGCCAGACTGGAGAAATTTAACCTTGAATCACTGGCGAGCCTGACCGTGACGGACGAGTTGGACTTGGCCGCGCTTGGGGAGAAGAAAACCGCGCTGTTTGTTATTCTTCCAGATAATGACAGCAGTTTTGTGCGCCCGGATAGGGCATTTTACAATGCAGAGTTGAGGTACTGCCCCGCATGATAACGCGGGAGACCGCCTGCCTAACCGAAAGGCGAAAGCCAACACGGGAACACAGCACGGCAGGA
>JAISAH010000096.1 GCA_031266805.1 Gracilibacteraceae bacterium | reverse complement strand
CGACTGTCCTTGGCGTCCCGCCGACCTCGCCCAACGTGCCGGGCGCATCGTCCGTCAGGGCAACAAGAACGCCGAAGTGCGGATTTTCCGTTACGCGACAAGCGGCACGTTTGTTCTATACTGCAAGGGTAGTTTTTCAACTACCAAATTTTAATAGGCGGCCAATCCGCTTGTGGCGGGCGATTGCGGCTATTCGGGGGAGGTGATAGCAGAGCATTTCAGGTGTTTACGGCGGCGGCGTTTTCGGCTTTTTGCCGCCGCCATAGACCAAACTGCGCAGCGAACGGCCAGTGCGAATGTAATTGATTCCCATAGACAACAGGACACTTATTCGCCGTCCTGTTGTTTTTTTGCGTGGACTTTCCGTATCCTGCCCTGCTCAAGCCACGCGGCATACTCGTCAAACGGCATCTCCCCCGCCAAGCACTCGTCCCGCTTTTGAGACGCTTCCTCCGACCACCGCAGAAACTCGGCCTGCGTCATTTTCTTCGCGCGGGCGCGCGAATTTTGCCGCCTGTAATTCCTTTTGTAAATCTCCCATACAGGGTTTTCCGCGACTTTCTTCTCGTAGCGGAGCATCGCGCCGATTTCGGAACATTTCCTGTTGGTATCGCCGAACTGCCGGTCGCAGTATTCCGCGTCCTGACGGCGGTTCGGAATAAAAAACCAGCCGCAGTTTTTGCATTTCTTGATGAAAATATTATGCTCAATCATTTTTACAAACTCAAAACGGCATAAATCATCAATTGAGTTGATCTCGTATAACTCAGCGATTTCAGGCGGCTTGACACAGCCGTAAAACGAATGGAGCGGTTTTTCAAGATAAACGTACTCGCCGATTTGCTCCTTGTTATACTCGTCGAGCAAATAGAATAGCTCCATAACCGGGAAATTGTCGTCACCTTTTGCCGCTTCGCGAAAATTGAGCAGCAGTTCAACCTGACTTGCCATAAAATCGCGCTTGCTCCGAAAATCAGCGGACAGCCGCCGGGCGGCTTCTCGCGGCGGTTGCCCGCCGTACACGGCGCTAAGAAACTCACGCATAAAGCAATATACATAAGTTTCGCTCGTTTGCAGATTGGTCAGCATTTCGCCTGTCGCCGCCTTGAATTCCGGGGAGTGCATACCGGTTTCCGCGCCGGGTGTTTCAAAGGCCAAGACTATATCGGAGATAGCTTCATCGAAGCGCTCCGATTCGTAACACAAAAAGTTCAGAAGCGGTTTGCCGAGTTCGCAGACTATTCCCCCAATGCTCGAAAGGTCGTCCTGTTCATTGTAAAAGCGAATATTCCCGTCCTTGACGCAGACACTGGCTATCATTTTTACCCTCCCGTTAAACGAAAATCACTGCCGGTGTTTTTAGCGACAATCAATCAGTATGGCAATTATTATAGTTTTTCATTGACTTTATGTCAAGCCTATACGATAATTATTTCAAGCGATAATCCTATCCAATATCAACGATTGTCGCCAGAGTCGGAACTGAATACCGCAGCCGAAAGCATATCACCTGTAATTGCGAGTTTTGCCCACGTTCTCGGAGGGAAACGGCGCGAATCCGTGTAACAGGAATACGCTCCCAACATCAAACAAGACGCGGGGCAGGAACGTATCGGGAGAGAAAGCGGAAAGGGTAACGCTGCGGCGTCCTCCGAGCGGGGCAGCTGCCACGCCCTGCCGGAGACGGCGAAAGTGGGAGGGCTACGCCCGAAAAGACTGATGATTTTTTTGAAAGGAGCCGGCTATGACTGGAAAACAGGCAATCAGGCCAAGTGAACAGGCGGGAGGGTTCACGCATAAAGTCGGCTCCACGGCGTACAGGGTCAATGTATATTACGGTACGCCGGAGGCCGAGCCGCTTGAGGAGAAAATTCTGCGAATGATGAAAAATGAGTTGAACGCGGGGGCGAGATATGGTAAGATGGCGATGCCACAAGCGGACGCCCTCCCCGCAAAGCTTCGGTTTGCAGGGCGGACGGACAGGCTGCCGGAAAGAGACTTGGCATGAACAGCATTTGGCAGCCCATATGCGACCAGAGCGTAAACTCAGATTGGGATATACTGTACTGCCGGCTCTCGCGTGACGACGGTCTTGACGACCGCGAGAGCGACAGCATATCCCACCAAAAAGAGATCCTCGCCGATTTTGCGGCGAAAAACGGCTTCGATCACCCAGTCTGTGTGATTGATGACGGATTCACTGGCACAAATTTCCAAAGACCGGGTTGGCAACTGGTTTTGCAGGAGATTGAAGCGGGCAGCGTTCGCTCCATAATCTGCAAGAACAAAGACCGTTTCGGGCGCGACTATCTGCGCGTTGGGCTTTACATGGAAATGTTCCGCGAGCGCGGGATCCGCTTTATCGCCATCGGCGACGGCGTGGACAATATCCGCGACGATGATGATTTTGCGCCGTTCAGGGACATTATAGCGGAATTTTACGCGCGGGATACGTCCAAGAAAATAAAGGCCGTCCTGCATTCCAAAGGGCACAGCGGCAAACCATTGACGAATCAAGCGATTTACGGCTACCGCAAAAATCCCGATGACCATAATCATTGGATTGTGGACGACACCGCCGCCCCGATCGTGCGGCGAATATTTCAAATGACCGTGAGCGGCAAAGGCCCCTACCAAATCGCCCGGACGTTCACGGATGAGAAAATAGTGCGCCCGTCGTGCCACATTGCCCGCCTGAATGACTGCGTGACGGCGAAGTCCGAGCAAAACCCGTACAACTGGACGGACGCGACAATCACCACCATAATCCGCCGCCCGGAATATGTGGGACATACGGTCAACTTCCGCACCTATAAGACGTCGTTTAAGACCAAGAAACACAAGCATAACCCGCCTGAAAAGTGGGAAATCTTTGAGAACACGCACGAAGCTCTCATTACGCCGGAAGAGTGGGAAACGGCGCAGAAATGCCGGAAGGTCAAGCGGCGGAGGGCTAAAAGCGGTGAGGCGAATCCGCTTACAGGACTGGTCTACTGCGCCGACTGCGGTTCCCGTATGTATAACCACAAGGGAACGCTCTACTCAGATACCCGCCCCTCACAGGATTCTTACTGCTGCACGAAATACAGCAAATACCCGCCCAAATGCACCCGGCACAATATCTCGGTCAAAACTTTGCGGGAACTGGTTTTGACGGCGATCCGCAATGTCAGCGGGTACGTTCGGGAACACGAGGGGGAGTTTGTGGAGAAACTCCGCGAAACTGCCCAGATCCGGCAGCGTGAGCAGGCGAAAGCGCAAAAGAAACAGCTTGCCGCCGACAATCACCGCGTGGCCGAACTCGACAAGCTGATTCAGCAGATTTACGAGGATAAGGTCTCCGGAACTCTGACGGAAAAACGGTTTGCGGTTTTGTCCCGGCAGTATGAGAGCGAGCAAGAAACGCTTGAGGCGCGGATTGCCGAGGCTGCAAAGGAACTGGCACAATTCGCGGAGGACGGCGCGAAAGCCGATAAATTTATCGCCCTTGTCCGCAAGTACACGAGTTTCGAGGAACTCACGCCCGCCATGCTGAATGAATGCGTTGATAAAATCGTGGTGCATGAGGCGGAGCGTCCGCGCGGTCAGCGCAATCAGCGGGTGGATATTTACTTGACCTACATCGGGCGGTTCACGCTGCCCGGCTGCGAGCAGGAGTTCCCGGAATATCAGTCGCCGGAAGATAGACGTAAAGCGTATCTTAGCGATTACTACCAGCGAAATAAGGAAAAGATTCTCGCGGAGTGTGCGGAGCGCTACGCCGCAAAAAAAGCGGCCAAACCGGTTCCGCCCGCGAAACCGCCGGAGGAAATCGAATCTGAACAGGCGGCGCGGCGTAAGCGGCGGCGGGCGTATCACCGGGAATATCAGAGGAAATGGCAGAAACAGCGCAAGGCTGAATTGGCCGGCGCACGCATTTAAGTAACCAGACTGACGGGGAGCGGAAACGCTCCCCGTCAGTCTATCTAAGTGTGAAACCTGGACAGGGGGAATAAGTGAAACGAAAGCATAATAAAAAGACCCTCAAAGAAGGTATGGCAACACAACACAACACAAAGAAAATCAACAGGAATTAATTAGTAGCGATGAGGTATCGTAGCCATGCGCGGCAAGAAACGCAATAGCTGTATCAACATTAAGTTCTTGGTGCTTGGTCGGGGAAGTCTT
>JAISAH010000053.1 GCA_031266805.1 Gracilibacteraceae bacterium | reverse complement strand
ACGCCACGACGGAAACACTGCGCCAGATATTCCGGGCACTGGCAGGCGGCTGTTATGCCGGCAGCGACAAACGAGGCGGGAATATAGACCCCTTCCAGCCAGAAACGGGCCAACTGATCCGGATCATCGTTGACCGTGATGTCTTTGCCGGAAATATCCAGAGTTTCGCCCGTTATAACGCCGGAGCGGTACTGTGGTACGACGGTGAAATTCGGGAGACAGGGTACGGCAAAGGCGCTGAAGTCCTTATTGGTCAGCGGCTCGGAATGGTCAAGGAAGACGGCGACTCCCTCGCGGGCTACCCGGTCAAACGTAGTCTTTTCCCCGGTTTCAAAAGAAAAGAAGGTTTTGACCTGATAGGCGCTCAAGGCGCTGAGCAATTGGGTCAGAACATTTATGGAGTATGTGTCCCGGCGCTGGTTTTCCTCGCTTACCGCGAATACCTGACGCGTGGGTTTCACGTCCGCCGCCCGATCCAGACTGACATTGGGGAAAATCGCGAACCAAAGAGAATCGGTGTATTCGTTCTTGTTGTTGGTTGTGTTGAGGAAGGTGCGGAGCCGCGGTAAGTTGTTGCTCTTGGCCAGCATTTCCGGGGTGTTGTTGGCGATAAGCAAGGCGGGGCGCATACCGGTTTTGCTCTGGACAGGATACTGACTGAAAAAGGCGTAGATGCCGAGCAGCTTTTCCATCAGCGGTTTGACCATCTTGACGAAGGCCGCTTTCGAGTCGGTGTATAATTTCAGGTAGTTGTTATAATTCTCCGCTTCTTTCTTCCGGTCGGCGGGGGTTTCCAGCGAATTGGCCAGCGGGCTGAACGTACGAACAACTAACTCGCTCACGTATTCGCTTGCCGTTTCCTGTGTGGTGGCGGCGTAATCTTCCGCAAGCAGTCCGGCCAGTTCTTTGCCGGAAGCGTTTTCCGCCAGCACGAGCGCGGTTTCCTGCGAGGTCGGCGCGGCCAGAATTTTGAGCGTGCCGTCTTTTTCAAACCGGGCCACGCCGGCAGAGATTTTCTCGTGTTTTTCGCCATTACCGTCTCCGGCGCCGAGCAGACGCTGGCGGCTGTCTTCTATGGCAAGGGGCAGCAGGGCCATTGTGTTGGAGTAGTTATCCCGCGCCGACTGGAACAGAGAATTCAGTTTGGCGGCATATTCGTCGCGCCGGGGATCGCCGGTGGGCAGCGCCTGAAACTCGCTGTAGCTGATCTGCAACTCTTTACGCATCTGACGGATGTCGTCCAGCACTTTTTTCGGCGAGATCATCTGGGTGAAACTCTCATAGTCGAACTTGATATTGGCGCTCCCGCTGGCGCTTTTGGCGTCAAGCACGGTGATCAGCATCCGCAGGACATCGTTGCCGCGCAGAGGAATGACGGTGAGCAGATGTTCCGGGATGCCTTCGGGTCTCGCGAGCGTATAACGCACGGTCCCGCTTGCCGCGTCATAGAAACTGTAAGCGGTGGGATTCATTTTATCCATCGCTTCTTCGTAAGTTCTCGCCAAAAGGTGCTGGTTGATTTTCTGCACAGCCGCGTCGTCCAGAGAATCAATGCCTTTTGTGTCTCCGACAAGGGTCAGCAAGTCGAGTGCTTCCGGATTGATCTGCTCCAGCAAAATCGTTCGGTTTGTCTGAGAAATGTCCGCCATTACATGACCACCTTTCAAGATTTAATTTCAGTGTTTTTGCAGCCGGTTCAATTTATCATCAAACACGCAGGCCGGAACCGCTGGCTTCGTCCGCCCGGTTGTAATAGATCTCAAACTCATCCTCATCTTTATTCAGCACAATATAGATTTTCTGCCCGAAACGCAGAACGGTTTCCTGCCCTTTGGCGATTGACCGCCCCATAAACAAAATATCCGCGCCGCCGCCGTTGCGCAGGACAATAGCGTCATTCCCCGGCCGCACTTTGATAGCGTCGGCCTTCTCATAATGGAGCGTCACGCCGCTTTGTTTGAACAACTCAGACAAAGTCACCTCACTTGGCCCGCGCGGAGATACTGACATTCCAGGCAACTCTGTTTTCCCGCCCTCTGTGACGACGGCATAAATATCCAGTCTGCCCGTAAAAGCGGCCGGCTGTTCCGGCGCGAGCAGGGGGATACTCTGGCGGGTAACACCGGGTTCCAAGCTGCGCCGGCGCGTTAATCGCCAAATGACAACCGCTGCGACCGCCGCCAAAGCGGCGAGCAGGATCGGTCCGGCAGGCATGGGCGGTTCTACAGGCTGGATGGCGAGCGGGGCCTCTGCGCTGATCACCTCGGCATCTTGCCAGCCGGCTGTGAAGCGAACGGTGTAATCACCGAAAGTCTCCGGCCGGAAAGAGAATACAAAAGTCCCGTCGCCAGCGCTTAACAAAGGCGCGGAAACTTCTTGGCCCTCCGGCGTGACATAGAAAGCCGTGATCATAAAATCACTGTCCGCGCCCGGAGTGAAAATGGCGCCACCGGCTCCCGTGAGCGAAAGAGTGATCGTTTCTTCCTGCACGCCGCTTTGAAACAGCGTCCGACCGGCAAAAACGGTTTCACGCGCCGCGTCGAGAGTATACCGGCCGTCCGCGATCAAGGAAATATAGGCGGCCGGGGCGGCGGAGCGGATCTCAAGTGAAAGGTTTTCCGGCAGGGGCGGGGCAAAAGTCAGCAGGGCGTAAGATGATTCCGCCGTTATGTTAAGGCCCGCGGCCTGCGTTTTCACTTCCGCGTGGGGGATAAAAACACGCGCTTTCTCCAGCGGCGCGTCCGGCAAGGCGATTTGCACCGTCTGCCATTCCGCGGTGGTATTCAGGCTGCCTGTGACCGCGCGGGCATA
>JAISAH010000107.1 GCA_031266805.1 Gracilibacteraceae bacterium | reverse complement strand
ACCTTTGACGGAACGCTTCTCAATACGAGCCATAGTAGCCACAACCTTTCCGAGGCGCGTTTATGCTTATAATATAGCATATACAGGGTATAATGTCAAGACTTTTCCGAAAAAAAGTTGTGACTACGTTGCAGACGAAGAAAAACGGCTCTGGCCGGGCGTTTCAGAGCCGTTTTTGCTTATTTTTCTGAAACTCCCGCTAAGGGCTTTGAGTTTCAAATGGCGGTTGGAGTTCTAATATAAATCGTTGCTGGATAATTTTTCCAGCCATATTTCTTTCAATAAATCCACTTCCGCTTTAAATTCCGCCGGCGTCAGCGTCTCGGCTTTTTCTAATTCTTCCAGCACTTCAAAAACAAACTTATCAGCGCCGCACTCTTTCCAGTCCGCCTGTAATTTCATATTGACGCAGGACCCGGTTTTTTTGGCGAATTCAAAGCGGTTTTTCCCGCCTCTCAGGTCGGTGGCGGCCTCTAGCAGCAGTTTGTTTTTTTGCGTATTTTTGATGGCGTACACGCCGCCGATAATTTTTTTCTCTTTATACTGCGCCTGCAGTTCTTTTTTTGTTTTTGTGATCATTTTCCGCCCCTTTCCGCGTAACACTGCCGGCCGCCGCCGCTTTCCAATATTATAGCTTTTTTCCCTGCGGTTGACAACCGTTTTACTTGACATTCTGTTATTATAGTATATACTGTACATATAAAGACCGGGCAACCGGCGGTGTCCTATAGCAAAGAGGTGAGAATTTGAAAATTATCGTCTCCAACCGCTCCGGCGCGCCTATATACGAACAGATCAAGGAACAGATCAAGGCGGCGATCTTTTCCGGCGACCTGCGGGAAGACGACATCCTGCCCTCCGTGCGCCGGCTGGCCCGCGACCTGAAAATCAGCGTCATCACGACGATCCGCGCCTACGGCGACCTGGAGCGGGAAGGGTTCGTCGTGAACGTTCAGGGCAAAGGCTGTTATGTTCTGCCCCGCAGTGAGGAGCTGGCGCGGGAAAACGCCCTGCACCGGATCGAGAGCGGCCTCGGCGTCGCTATCGCCGCCGCGAAAACAGGCGGGATTACCAAGGAGGAAATAATCGACAGGATCGACCTGTTATGGGAGGCGGACTATGAATAACGCGATAGAAGCGCGCGGTCTTTGCAAAAAATACGGCTCCTTCACCCTGAAAGACGTGTCCTTCGACTTGCCGCAGGGTTACATCATGGGCTTCATCGGCCCCAACGGCTCAGGAAAAACGACCACCATCAAGATAATCCTGAAAATGATCCAAGGCGATGCCGGCGCCATCCGCCTGTTCGGCGCGGACAGCGCCGCCGCCGGTAACGACCGGATCGGCGTCGTGATGGATACGCCGCTTTATGTCGACGATTGGACGGCGGCCGGCGTCGGGCGCGCCTTGGCGCCGTTTTATTCGCGCTGGGACGCGGGCAGTTTCGCGGACTATCTGCGGCGCTTCGGCCTTGAGCCGCAAAAGAAGGTCAAAGAACTTTCCCGCGGCATGAAAGTCAAGCTGCAAATCGCGGCCGCCCTGTCCCACGAGGCCAAACTGCTGATCCTGGACGAACCGACCAGCGGTCTCGACCCGGTGGCGCGCGACGAGATCTGCGATCTGCTCCATGAATTTGTGGCCGATGAAAACCACAGCGTCCTGTTTTCGACCCATATCACCAGCGACATCGAAAAAACCGCCGATTACATCACGTTTATCCTGAGCGGCGGCATCAGCTTCACGGGTCCCAAAGACGCCCTGCTGGAAAAATACGTCCGGGTGGCGGGAGGGCCGGGGGATCTGACCGCAGAGCAAAAGCGGCTCGTCGTCGGTCTCCGCGCCCACGAAACGGGATTTGAAGGCATGGCGGAAACCGCAAACATCGGCAAACTGCCCGGAAATGTGGTAGCCGAGAAGATCAGTCTCGATGAGATCGTCATCTTTATGAACAGGGAGGCGAAAAGCAATGGCTAAACTGGTGTCGTTCGCGCGGCTGGATTTCATGACCGTCACGCCATATTTTACCGGCAAAAATCTGATACTTTACGCGGCGATCGCCCTGTTCATCTCCTCCGTTTCCGGCGACGCTACGGCGGGCGTCGGGGTCGGCATGATGCTCGGCACGATGTTTGTCAGCTATCCCTTCGCGGTCGGGGAAAAGAGCAATATGGACGCCTTATACGTCACGCTGTCCGTCAGCCGGTCGACCGTGGTGCTGGGCCGATATTTTTTCGCTTTCGCGATGAACGTGTGCGCCGTGCTGTTTTCACTGACTTTGGCCTTCGCGGGCGTATTCGTCTCGAGGATCCTTGATTTGCGGGCGGAGGAAATAGATACGACCGGCGTGATCGGGGGGATGGCGGCCCTCGCCGTCGTTTTTATCGCCGTGCAGGCCGTGCAGCTGCCCATACTCTTTAAGTTCGGCTATACAAAAGCGAAATTTCTCAGCCAGCTCCCGTTCATCGGCATGATGGCGGCCTTCTTCATTTTTTTGGCGATCGGCAAAAAGATCGGCGCTTTTCAGGAAAATTCCCCGTTCGCCGCGGCTGCCGCCGGCAATGTCCACCTGATCGCCCTGTTCACCGTTTTAGGCCTCTTGCTGATCGCAGTGGTTTCGGCCCGCCTGTCGCTGGGTTTTTACAAAAAACGGGAATTTTGACATAATATGGTGGTCGCTGCCGCCTCAGGTCTTGAAGCGCTGAACCAGCGACGCCAGTTTTTCCGCCTCAGCCGACAACTGCTGGGCCGCCGCCGCGCATTCCTCCGACACGGCCGCGTTCGCGTCGACGACGCTGCTGACCTGCCCTATCTGCTCGTTGATCTCCAGTATGCCGTTCATCTGGTCTTTCATCGCGAGGCTCACTTCGCCGGCCAGGCTGGCGTTGACGTCTATGGCCTCGATAATCGTCTGGAAAGATTCGCTCGTCTGCTTGGCGATCTTCGTTCCCTCGGAGGCCTTGGTGATCGTGTCTTCGATGAGCGCCGCCGTTTCGCTGACCGCCGCCGCGCTGCGCCCCGCCAATGTGCGCACCTCGTCCGCCACCACGGCGAAACCCTTGCCGTGCTGTCCCGCCCGCGCGGCTTCCACGGCGGCGTTGAGGGCCAGGATATTCGTCTGGAAGGCGATGTCTTCTATGGTTTTGATCACTTTAGATATATTGGAGGACGATCTGCTGATCTCATCGACCGCCGCGATCATGTTTTCCATATATTCCGCGCCTTTTTTGGCGTTTTCGGCTATCTGTTGGCTGACCGCGTTGGTTTCGTTGGTTTTTCCCTCATTGGCGCTGATTTTTTGCGCCATCGCGGCGATCGTGCCGGAGAGGTCCTGGATGGTCGCGGCCTGCTCCGTGGCTCCCTGAGCGATGATCTGCGAACTGTTGGCGATCTGATCCGACCCGGAGGAAACCATGCTCGACGCGGCGGCGATCCCGGTGACGAAGCTGCTTAGGCTTTCGCCGAGCCGGGTGAGCGAGTTGCCGAGCGCGTCGTCAGGCGAGCGGACCGGGATCGGGATCGCGAGGTCGCCGCCCGCGATGGCGCCGGTAACCTCCGCTTGCTGTTTTATCGACGCCGCCATTTCCAGAAATGATTTGGTGAGCCGGCCGATCTCGTCGTCGCCGCGCTTCGTCAAACGGATGTCCGCGCTGCCCGCGGCCAAGGAATCAGCGGCCAGCGTCAGTTCGCTCACCGGTTTTACGATCATCCGCCTGACCATGAACCTGATCATGAAAAAAGCGATGAGCGCCGCCGCCAAGAGCAGTGCCGCGCTGATCATGAGCAGGTGATAGATCGGCGCCTCGACCACAGAAGCGGGAATGACGGTATAGAATCTCCAGCCCGACGCGGATATGGTTTGCTGCGAAAAATACATATCGATGCCCAGAACGCTCTCGAATTTCATCTTGCTGCCGTTCGCCGCGGTGTTTTCCCACAGGGGAGCGTATTTGCCCCCCTCTATATCCTGCATCTTGGGAAACGCGTCGTTTTCATCCGGCGGATAAATGTCTTCCATATAAATGAGGATGCCGCCGTCCGCGGCTGTCATGAAGGCGTAGCTGCCCTCGCCGACATTCGCTTCGTTGACGATATCCTTCAGCTCGCCGATCAGGACGTCGGCGGCGACGGCGCCTGCGGGCGAACCGTTTTTCATCACGGCGCTGGCGACCGTCATGCAAAGCTCTCCTGTCTGGGCGTCTGTGTAAATATCGGTGATAACGGGATCGCCGGCTCCACTGAGCGCGTCTCTGTACCACGGGCGATTCGGGGCGGACCAGCCGCCCGCGTAATCGGGGATGAAATCCGAGGCGAATGTGGCATGGCCGTCAGGGAAGCCCATGTAGATCTCAAAATCCTGCGGGTTTTCCGCCTGATGCGCCCTCAGCGCCGGCGACAGGGCCTCGGCGGAGTAATCGTCGCGTATGGAGGTCTCGACGGCGAATGATTTGATATACGATCTTTGCGCCTCCAGCCAGCCGTTGATGCGCTCGGCCTCCTTGGCGGTGGTTTGCGCCATCTTTTCGAGCGATTCGTCGATAAGAGAATTCCGGAGCAGGATCGCGCCGGCGCAGGCGACCAAACCCATGCCCACCAGCGTAATCAGCAGCATGACCGCCATAAGCCTCGTACTGATACTTTTCATGATAGCCCTCCGTTCGCGCGCGATAGGGGTCTTGATGGAACTTTCAGATTACACGCCGCCGTATATCATGGATAACCAATCAAATATTACCATAATTATGGCGAGAAGGCAAGCCCCATGTCATTCCGGCTTCATGCCGTAGTCGAGTACCCACTCTGACGCGCGCTCAGGCGCAGCCCGGCCAGAACCGCCGTGCCCCAGACGGCGAGTACCGCCGCGAAAAACGGGGCAAAGGGCGGAGCGTCAGCCGGCGGGACGGCCGGGATGGCGGGCGGAACGACCATCCCAGTCCCGCTCTCCGGCGTCCCGGCCAGCGTGAAGGCGATATCCACGGTTTGGGCGGCGAAAACCGCGCTCAAAACATGGCGGCCTCCCTCCATCTCCGCGAGACGCTCCGCCGGCACGGTCAGAATCGTGCTGCCGGAGCGAACCGCGTAGTCCGCGCCGGGCGCCCAGAGGGCTTCGTCGCAATACAGCTCCCGGAATTCCTCCAGCGGGATGTCGATCCGCACTTCCAGCGGGCCGCTTCCGTCATAGCTGATTTCATATTCACCCGTGCCGCCCTCCGGGACGACCGGCGGAACGAACAGGTCCGGCGCCGCGGGCGGGGCAATGACGGCGGCCGGGGCGGCCGTCTCCGGCGGGGTGGTCGGGGTCGGGGGCGGAGGTGGGGGCGGGGTGGTCTCAGCCGGGGGCGAGATCGTCTCTGCCCCCGCTTCCGGCGCGGGTTCCCCCTGCTGACCGGCGCTCACGATTATGGAGCCGCCCTCGTCGCCCTCGCCGCCCGGTTGCGCCGGAGCGGTCGGCTGCTCGGGATCGTTCGGTTCGTCAGGGTCAGATCCTTCCGGATCACTCGGTACAGGTTCCGGCAGATCCACCGTGAACCGCTGGGCCGACACCTGCTGGACCCCATTGATGCTGAACTCAGCGGCGGCTGTATGCGCGCCGTTTTTATCCAAAGACGGCAGCAGCTGAGCAAAGAGCGTCACCACCGTGCTGCCGCTGTCGGCGTCGTAATAGATTTGGGCCAGGATCTCCCCGTCCAGCCAGAAACGCTCGAAATAATAGAAATTGTTATCGCGCTCGTCAATTACACCATCGCCGTTCGTGTCCGTACCCGTGTCCGCCGCCGTGAATATCTGGTCGGCCAGAGCCGTAACGATATAGTCGCCGTGGGTGCCGGGCACGGCGGGCAGTCCGATCGTAGTCGTCACGGGGTAATCGTTCGTCGCGGTCAAACCGGCGTCGTCCGCCTCTTTCACAGTGACGGTGAGTGTCTGGAGGTCGAGCAGATAATTGTGCGGGTAAGAGCGAACCTCGATCTCGACCTGAAACGCGCCGTTATCCAGCGGCGCGCCATAAAACTGGCCGCTCAGCATTTCCAACCCGTCGTAAAACTCGCCCTTCTGCATCAGAAACAGACCGGCAGGCAACGTCCCGCCGATAATATTGAATTCCAGCGCTATATTATCCGGCATCACCGTCTTGATGATCTCCTGATACGGCACGAGACGCCAGGCGTTGTACTCCCGCCGGGTGATTGTTCCGTCTATCTCCACACATTGGACCTTGTTCGCCCCTGCCCAGTCCACGATGAAGCTCTCCTTAACGCCGTAGATAGTGGTATTGTCAGCAAGCGCTGTTCCGCCCGGCAGGTATGTGGAAAAATATGGCTCTCCGCCGACGCCGATCACGCTCATCGGCGCGTACAAGTCAACCTTCGAGGCGAGAGTCGTTTCGGTCAGGAAGTAGAGCGGCAGACGGGTCGCGCCGTGGGAGATGATGATTTCGCTTAAAGATGAGCATTGATAAAACGCCCCTTCGCCTATGCCGGTCAGGCCGGCGGGAATGGTCACACTGGACAGGTTGGAACAACCGGAAAACGCATATAGGCCGATGCTGGTCACGCCATCCGAAATAGTGACGCCGGTCAGGCCGGAGCAGCCAGAAAACACCTCATTGCCAATGCCGGCCACACTGCCCGGAATGGTGATATTGGTCAAGCGGTAGCACTGGAAAAACACTTGATCGCCCATGCCGGTCACACTATCTGGAATGATCAAGTCGCCGGTCAAGCCATAGCAGTCGGAAAACGCGCCGCCACCAATGCTAGTCACGCCGTCCGGAATAGTGACGCCGGTCAGGCCGGAGCAAGCGGAAAACGCGCTGTCGCCGATGCTGGTCACGCTGCCTGGAATGATCAAGTCGCCGGTCAGGCCGGAGCAGCCAGAAAATGCTCCCCCGCCTATGGTGGTCACGCCGTATGGAATAATCAAGGCGCCAGTCAAGTTAGAGCAACCGAGAAACGCTTCTTTACCGATGCCGGTCACGCTGGCTGGAATGGTTAAATTCCCTGTCAGGCCAGAGCAGCCGTAAAACGCTCTCTCCCCGATGCCGGTCACGCCGTCCGGAATAGTGACAGCGGTCAGGCCGGAGCAATTAGAAAACGCATTGCTGCCGATGTCGGTCACACTGCCCGGAATAGTGACGCCGGTCAGGCCGGAGCAGCCAAAAAACGCATATTGGCCGATGCCGGTCACGCTGGCTGGAATGGTTAAATTACCCGTCAGACCGGAGCAACCGGAAAACGCTCTCTCCCCGATGCCGGTCACGCCGTCCGAAATAGTGACGCCGGTCAGGCCGGAGCAGCCAGAAAACGCGCTCTCGCCGATGTCGGCCACGCTGCCCGGAATCGTGACAGCGGTCAGGCCGGAGCAGCCAAAAAACGCATATGGGCCGATGCCGGTCACGCTGGCGGGAATGGTTAAATTACCCGCCAGACCGGAGCAACCGGAAAACGCGCTCTCTCCGATGCCGGTCACGCCGTCCGAAATAGTGACGCCGGTCAGGCCGGAGCAGCCAGAAAACGCGTATTGGCCGATACTGGTCACGCTGGCGCCGTCTATCTCCGCCGGGATCTCCACATCGCCGCCCTCGCCGTTATATCCCGTGATCGTGATAGTATCGCCGCTGATTGTGTAAGTAAAATCCTCTGGCGGCGCGGCGCCGACTTGGCGGACGTCCGGCTCGGTCGGGGCGGGGGAGAGCAATGCCAGAAAGAAGACCGCCGCGCCGAGGAGCAGCGCCGCGCTGAGAAGCGTTTGGCGCAGAGGCCGTTTGTTATGAGTAGACTGATGCGGTGATCCGCGTTTGTACATGGCGTTTTGCTCCTTTCCCAGCGCGCTGGTCTGTGTTCTGAGACAAGCCCGGACGTCACCCCGGACCCTCCGGTCGAATGTAACATTTTAGATAAATTGTCACATCAGGGGTATTATACCACTTCCCGGTCACACAGCGGTCACAAAACGCAATATTTTGTTTTGCGGAAAGATTTTTTATTGGATAAGCGCAAACATATTATACGAGTTGAGAGTGGAGAAATCCCGCCGTCATTCCGGCTTCATGCCGGAATCCATGTTCCAGCGTCATGGTGGCATTGATCAGCCGACGGTAAGGGCGACAGACGAGGGACGAGGCGCCTCCACGAAAGTCCTTGTAGGGAGCGGCGTCCTCGACGCTCCGCCGCCTGACCCAATACGATAGGTTCCGGGAAAATGGCCGTGGGGGATGCGGATTCCGAGGAAATGGCCGGAGAGGCGGGACGGGGATGTGAATTCCGGGAATGGCCGGCGGGACGGGCAAGCCCGTCCCCTACGGGGGGCGATGCTGTACACTGCATCGTCCCCGTCCCCCGGCTTCCCCTGCCCTGCCGTCATTCCGGCTTCATGCCGGAATCCATGTCTCTTGGGATGGGTTCCGAGGAAATGGCCGGAGAGGCGGGACGGGCAAGCCCGTCCCCTACGGGATCATTTTGCGCCGAAGGCGTAAACCTTGGTTTCCTGGGTAATTTTACCAAAATCCGCGCCCGTGGGGTCGTTCCCCGGCAGGAGGACTATGGCCGCTTTGCTCTGGGCGGCGAGGGCCGATCCGGTCAGGGCGTCTACCAGCGTGTCGCCGTTCGCGGTGTAAATATTCGTGTAATCAAAGGCCAGAGCGTCGCGGACGGCTTTGTTCGTTTCGTAGCGGGTCGCGCCGTAAAGCCTTGTGGCGCCGGGCACGTCTTGCACGAGCGTCGGGCCGCCCAGAATGTAAACCGGCAAATCTGAGAATTCCGGTTCCACCCTCGTTGTATCATGGTCGTCCGACGCGCTTCCATTTGCGCTATCGGGTTGCGCGCCAGACTCCCTGATACTGCCGATGGCCGCGCTCCCTGCATCTGCCACTGGTAGCGGTCGCGCGGACCATCCCGTGGGCACGGCGCTTATGCTGCCGTCGGGACTCGCGATCTGTATAGCGTAGCCGTTGGCGGCGGCGAAGGAGGCCGCGCTCACGGCGTCGGCGACGGCGTTATAGCCGACGATGAACGTACCTTTGGGTTCGCTCACCCGCGCGTTGATCAGGTTTGTCGTTTCAAAGCGGTTCGCGCCGCGTAAAGTCTCGATCGTGAGACCGGGCAGCGCCGCTTCCAGCGCGCCGATTACATCCTGACTGATCGCGCCCACGGCGTAGATTTTCTTCGCGCCGAGTCGCTGGATCTCCGCGACTACAGCCGGGTCAAGGCTACCGGTGCTGAGCAAGATCGGGGCTTTTTCCTGACCGGCCAGCGGGGCGACGGCCAGAGCGTCGATCAGATTATTCTGCCCGCCGGGGGCGAGGATTACGGTCTCCGCGCTCGTCCAGCCCTGGCGGGAGATAGCGACGGAGGTTTCCACCCTGTTTATACCTGAAATATAAGTGAGGGAGGCTTTGCTCACCGTGACGCCGGGAATCACTGGCTCCACGGGCGCGGCCCCGCCGCCACCGCCACCGCCTCTGCCGGAGCTAACCTGTATCCAGGCTAGGGCATAAGGCGAGAGTTCGGTCAGCGTGGCTTCGACGCCGTAGCTTTCGGCTTTTGCGGGAATGGTTTCCGCCTCTCCGGCCTTGGTATAATGCAGCAGCACAAACCGGTAATTTTTGTAATTCTGGGCGACGGCGTCGCTGGGATACGGGAAGACCACGTTAAGGCTTTCCCCGTTTTGCAGGCTGTACGGCGTCCCGCCAAGCTTCAGCACGAGGGCCAAATCCATGAACAGCAGATTGGCGGAAGATTCCGGGGTTACGGAGCGGAAAGCCGTATCCTCGCGCAAGGTATAGACCATTTTCCACATTTGTTCATCAGCGGCCGGATCATTGCCGTAGGGCGGAGGCGTGTCCACCACCAGCGCTACCGGCGTGGAAAAATCCGGGGCGATCAACGGCGCGTCGCCCGCGCTCAAAGCCTTGATCTCACCTTTCAGCGTCAGAGCAGCGGGCAAGGTGTAGTTGAAAGCTTTCGCGCCGGCAAGGGCCAGGCCTGTCACGCTCACATTCTTGTTCGTGCCGGCGGCGGCATTGTCGAAAACGGCGGCCTCCCCGCTCCGATCCACAGAAACGTCGTCCGCGCCCACTTTGCCCGTGAGGACCGGCGTACCGGTGAGCGTAGCGGCTGTCGTTCTGTCATACGTCTTGGTCTCGACGCTCAGCCCGGTCAGCGTCAGGGCCTTGGGCGCGATGGTGAAACTGACTGACGCCGCGGCGCCGGTAGTTTTGTCAACGCCGGCGACAGTGTAATCTCCGGCTTCCGAAGGTTTGACCGTACTCGGACCGTAGGCGGTCACGCCGTCCCGCAGGGTGCCGGAGTAGGTGTAGTCAATATTGGCGCTGTTTGCCCCTCTGACCTGGGGGTTAGCCAGCGTCTGACCACCGTAAACGGCGCCGGCTTGGGTCAAAGTAAAAGCGCCGGGAGCGCCGCCGTTCGTGTTTTGCGGGGTGTAGAGGAATTTGGGATATTTTTTGACGCCGTTTTCTTCGATATAATTAGCGCTGTCGTAAAAAATATCAACCATGTCGGACACGGCCATTTCCGCGCTTTCATCCGTCCCGGCCCGCGTACTCGCCAGACCGGCAATAGCGCTGACGGAGGGCAAGTTGTTGTTGTTCACCCAAAGGCGGATTAAATTCGGGTTATTGCTCACATTCAACGCCGTCAGAAGGTTGTCCTGGCAGTACAAGCGGGTCAGTGCCGCATTAGGGCTGAGATCCAGCGTTTGCAGTTGGAGGTTTGAACAGTTAAGGAAGACCAGTGCGGTGTTCTTGCTCACATTCAGCGTCGTCAGCTGATTTTTGGCACAGGCAAAAATTTCCAGTGAGGTGTTCTTGCTCACGTCCATCGTCGTCAGTTGATTGTCTTCGCAGTAAAATCTCTCCAGCGCGGGGTTATTGCTTACATCCAGCGCCCGCAATTGATTTCCCTGGCAGTAAAGCCGCTTCAGAGCGACATTTTTACGCACATCCAGATTTTTCAGTTGATTACCGTTGCAGCCAAGGTCTTCCAGCGCGGTGTAAGCGCTTACGTCCAGAACCGTCAGCGCATTGTTTTGGCAGTAAAAATATTTCAGCGCGGCGCTATTGCTCAAATTCAGCGTCGTCAATTGATTGTTGCCGCATAAAAGCACCACCAGCGCGGGGTTATTACTCACATCTAACGCCGTCAGCCGATTGTCCTCACAGTTAAGATGCTCCAGTGCGGTAAAATGCTCTATCCCGGCCAAGCTGGCGATATTGCGGTCGTTGACGTTTAACTGTTTTATATCCGCGACATCCTTGTCGTAAATCGGTCCGCTGGGAATATTTGTAATTTCCCGCACGGCCGCTAGGAAATTTGGGTCGGTAAACTCACTCGTTATATCGACGGAACCGCTACCGCCCGTGTTTTGCGGGGTATAGCGGAAATAGGATTCGCCGTCCGCGTCCGTCGCGTTTTCATCTGGGCCCACCAAAGTGCCGCTTAATCCGGTGATGGCGCTCTGGGACGGCAGATAATTGTGGTCGACCCAAAGGTATGTCAGCGAGGGATTATAGCTCACATTCAGCGATATCAGTTGATTGCCGTCGCAGTAAAGCCGTTCCAGCGCGGGGTTGCGGCTTAGATCCAGCGCCGTCAATTGATCGTAGCCGCAGTAAAGCGTCTCCAGCGCGGGGTTATTGCTGACATCCAGTTCCGTCAGTCGGTTAGTATAGCAGTAAAGGGTCTCCAGCGGGTTATTGCTTACATCCAGCGCCGTCAGTCGATTGTTACCGCATTCAAGCAGAGTCAACGCGGTGTTCTCACTTACATCCAGCGCTGTCAATTCGTTGCCGCCGCAGTCAAAGTACGTCAGCGCGGTGTTCTTGCTTACATCCAGCGCTGCCAATTCGTTGTCGCCGCAGTCAAGCGAAGTCAGCGCGGTGTTTTTGCTCACATCTAGCGCCGCCAATTCGTTGCCGCCGCAGTTAAGGTACGTCAGCGCGGCGTTATGACTCACATCCAGAGCCGTCAATTGATTGAATTCGCACGCAAGGGTTTTCAGCGCGGCGTTGTTGCTCACATTCAGCGCCGTCAGTTGATTGTCGCTACAGGTAAGATAATCCAACGCGCTATTATTGCTCACATCCAAGTTTGCCAGTTGATTGTTACTGCATTGAAGCGATTTCAACGCGGTACTGTTAGCGACGTTTATATTTGTCAATTGATTGTTATAACATAAAAGCATTGTAAGTGTGCTGTTCAAATTAAGCGTCACTAGCTGATTGTCGTAGCAGTAAAGACTCTGCAACGCGGAATTATGGCTCACATCCAGAGCTGTCAACTGGTTGTTCTCACAGTCAAGCCAACTTAGCATATGGTTATCATCCAGATTCAGGGTCGTCAGCTGATTTTCACTGCAGGAAAGCGTCTTCAGCGCGGTGTTCTTGCTGACATCCAACGCCGTCAGTTCATTGGCGGCACAGTGAAGATTCTGCAACGCCGTGTTTTTGCTCACATCTAATCCCGTCAGTTGATTGATATTGCAATTAAGATATGTCAGCGCGGTGAAATGTTCTATCCCGTTCAGGCTGGCGATATTGCGGTTATTGACGTCTAAACTCGTTATAGGCGCGACATCCGTGTCATAAATTGATCCGCTGGAAATGTCTGTTATTTCTCGCACGGCGGCCAGGAAATTCGCGTCGGTGAAATCATTTGTGATATCATTCGCCGCCAGCGCGGCGCCCGCCGGAACCAGGATTAGCAGCAATACCAGAGCGACTAAAACCCTGAGCGGAACCTCTTGTGTTTGCTTCATGATTGAATGCTCCTTCCTTTTTTTGGATTCTGGGACAAGCCCAGAATGACGGGGGACGAGACTGTTGCATTGCGCCTCTTGGCCGGAGGGCGGGACGGGCAAGCCCGTCCCCCTACAGGGATCATCGTACCTGCTTCCGGACTTCTGCCCGTCCCGTGTATTGGGATGGATGCCGGGACGTCGAGACGCCGTCCCCTACGAGTCATTGCGGAAACGCGAGCCAAGGGGGGTAACGTCCCCGTCATTCCGGTCCGGAGAGACGGGATGGGCAAGCCCGTCCCCTACGGGGATCATCGTACCTGCTTCCGGACTTCTGCCCCACCCGTCATTCCGGCTTCATGCCGGAATCCATGCCCATGTCTCCCGGAACGGCGGGGATGGATCCGGGGACTACCGGAGAGACGGGACGGGCAAGCCCGTCCCCTACGGGAACCATCGTACCTGCTTCCGGACTTCCCTGCTCGTTCCCTGCCTCCTGCCCGTCCCCGTCCCGTTCCCCGTCTCCTATCTACCCGTCTCCATTTGTAATGTAAACTGTAAACTGTACATTTCTCCCCCACTCTCCACTCTCCACTCCCCACTCTCCATTTCTCCCCCACTCTCATCTCTCCACTCCCCACTCCTCCACTCCCTCCCCCTCCCCGCCCGAATGTAACAGTTTATCTAAACTGTTACATTTCTCCGGAGACCCTTGGAAAATCAGGCGTACAAAAAAACCGCCGGAGCGCCGGCGGTGGGATTTCAGAGGCGGAAGGAGGCGCGGAGAGACGGAGAAAATCAAGGTCTTCAGCTTTATGTAACAGTTTAGATAAAATGACACATCGTTCAAAGACCAGTATACCACATCCCGGTCACACAGCGGTCACAAAACGCAATATTTTTTTCGCGCGGCAAAAAAAGAACAGTCGTGGGGCCCAGGATATAGACCGGCAAATCTGAGAATTCCGGTTCCACCCTCGTTGTATCATGGTCGTCCGACGCGCTTCCATTTGCGCTATCGGGTTGCGCGCCGGACTCCCTGATACTGCCGATGGCCGCGCTCCCTGCATCTGCCACTGGCAGCGGTCGCGCGGACCATCCCTGCGGGGACGAAGAGAGGGAGGGGGCTGGCCCCTCCCTCTCTTCGTTCGTTCACGTTCAGACTTTCCGTTTCCGGCGCCGGTCGGCGCGCTGCATGATTGCCGCGCCCAATACCGCCAGCGAGGCGAAAATGCTCAAATCGGGAGCGGGAGCGCCGGTTTTAGGATTGGCGGGATCCTTGTCCTTGGTTTCTTTGTCGGCCGGCTGCTCCGGTTTGGCCGGAGGCAGGGCCGGCGGTTTTTCGGGGGGAACCGGTTTCAGGGGCTTCGCCGGATCTACCGGGGTTACCGGCTTCGCCGGATCTACCGGCTTCGCCGGGTCTACCGGAGTAACAGGGGTAAGCGGGGTGGCCGGGTCAGTCGGGGTCGCCGGAGCGGCGGGATCCGTCGGGGACACCCCGCCGGCGCCGATTCCGCCACCGCCACCGCCGCCACCACCGCCACCACCACCGCCGGTGCTGGCGGCGGTATCGGAATCAATGCTGATCACCGATTCGGTGTACAGGATCGCGTAAGTGGAGAAATGCGAGGCTTCAAATTCCAGGCTGGCGCCGTTGACCAAACGGGCGCTCAGCATCTGCAACCGGGAGCCGCTGGGCGAAGATTCCACACATCCCAGCCAGTAGCGGGGAAATCCCCGCAGATTAGCGGGCATATCCGCCCGAAGTTTGACGGTGGCGTTATTGGGGAAAGAGGTGATGAAAACCGGCTGCTCCCTGCCTACGGTCTTGAGCAGAGAAATGTCGAACAAATGCCCCACGGTTTTGCTGCCGGCGCCGGCCGCGACCACCGCCGCGTCGCTCTGGTTGCGCAAGCCGGAGACGACCAGTTCCAGCTTGATGTCAAAACCGTCGCGCAGTTTAGCCAGATCCTGGCCGCTGAGGACCGCGCCGGCCAGCTGCTGGTCGTTCGCCAGCGGCGTGACCGTGAGACCGCCGGGCTGAGCGGTTTTGTCCACTGTCAGCACTCCCGGCGCCACGTCGATGAGCAGATCGTACTGCGCCCCGGCGCCGTCCGTCACACGGATATCCTGCTCGCCGGGCGGCAAAGTATCCATGAAATTCTTCGTCAGCACCATTTGGTTGTTTTCCAGCCTGTAATCCTGACCCGCGGTCAAAGCCACCGGCCGGCCGCCGGGCGTGCGCGGCATATAAACCGCTTGGAGCGCCGGGCCGGCCGGCAAAATGGAAGAAATATCCATGGAGACTTCGCCGTCCGTAGTCTTATGATAGGGCTTGACGGCGGAATCGGCGCGCGTTCCCTTTGTCACCGCGAATCGCGCCTCATGGCTTTTGGCGAGACCGGTGGGGGTATGGGTCACTGTCAGGCGGACAGTCGGAGTTTTGCCCGCGGCCAGGCCGTTCGCCGTCAGGCTGACCGGGGCGGGATAGGCGCCGTTGAGGGAGGCGCCCGTATGATCGCCGATAAATTCATATTTCACGTCAAACAGTAAGTTGTGGATCGCGCAGGGAACAAAATTCCAGTCCCCTTCCATGAGCCGCGTTTCCTCCAGCTTAAAGTAATCGATGGCGATATTGCCGCCGTCCAGGCGCAGTTGATCCAGCGAGCAGCCGCAGGGATTTATCCGGAAATCGGCGTTGACTTTGGTATCTTTATAGTTCACCGTTTCCGCCGATTCGACCGTCAGCGTGTATTCGCCGACCGCCAGAGGCGGCGAGGGCGAAGGCCCGTAAACCGTGCCGCCGCGCCCCTGCCAGCTGTAAGTCAGCAGGCCGCCGCTTTCGTTGTTGGTGGCGGAATAGAGGACCGGGCGGCCAAACTCCACGTCCGGC
Source organism: Gracilibacteraceae bacterium (assembly GCA_031266805.1). Classification (GTDB taxonomy): domain Bacteria; phylum Bacillota; class Desulfitobacteriia; order Desulfitobacteriales; family Syntrophobotulaceae; genus JAIRRL01. The sequence continues at coordinate 6,710 of JAISAH010000107.1, read as the reverse complement.
ACGCTCACGATCAGGTTGTTGGTTTTTTTCTCCACGATGATCGTCAGATCGGCGGAAGCGGGGTTAAAATGCGAGTCCCCCTGTTTGACCGCGCGGATGGCGGAGGTGCCGACCTGCAGGATCTTGACGTCGTTATTGATGCTGTAAAAACTGATCACGGTGTCGCCGGCGACCTGGTAATAAGAGATGCTGCCCGCGCTCTCCCCGCCCGCGGCGGCCGGCAGGCGGAAGTTCGGATCGCCGTAGGTCTTAACGATCGTGGTTTGCGGGAAAGTAAAGCCGTTTTGCTGGTTTTTTGTCACCTCGTAGTCGATGATGATGTCAACATCGGCGGCATAATTATCCGTGGCGCCCGGCGTGTACTCCGCCTTCAGATCCTGGAATCCCCCCGGCACGTTCAGCCAGGAGTACTCGGCGAACTGCCGGCCGCCTGATGTGTTCAGGGGAACGCCGCTGGCCAGGATCACGTCATTGGCGCTAAAGGTGACGGTTCCCGGCGGCAATTCCAGCGTGTTGCTGAACACCGCCGTCAGCACGACCGTTTCGCCGGCGAACGGGCGCCCGCTGGGCAGATCCGTTTCCAGCATGACGGCGATGTCGCGGCTGATTATCTCGAAGGGAGCGACGGCGGTTTTGGCCGCGTAGTTGGGATCGGTCGTCGTGACGACCACTTCATAGCGGCCCGCGCTGACGGGCGGGGCGGCGCTGAGCGGGTAAACCGTGCCTTGGACGCCCCTGTACTCGATCTTATAGCTCTGGGCGCTGGTGATGCTGACCCGCGAAACCTCATAGGGCCGGCCGTTATATTCCCGGTTGAGCTGCGGATCGATCGTCACCGAGGCGGCGTCGCTCTTGGTTATGACATAAGCGAGACTGGCTCTGCTCTCTTTATGCGCTTTGTCACCGTAAAAACGCGCTTCAAAAACGACGTTTTTGGCGGAGTCCGGCGTATAGGTGACGGAAGCCGAAGCGCCGCTGATATATTGGCTGGCGAACAGCACGCCGTCCGCATAGAAATGGACCATGCTTCTGGGATCGTAGGCCACGGCGGAGTCCAGCCCCGCGGTCAAAACGACCTTATTCCCGTAAGACTGCTTGTCTGGCGGCTGGGCGGACAAAGTCGTGCTGCTGACGTTTTTATTCATCACATACGGGCCAAAACGCCCGTCCGATTGATTGCCGGCGTTATCGCCGGCCTGCCAGTGGATATAATAGGTCCCGTCGTTTTTGAGGAAAACGGCGCGGGAAGAGGTCGGCAAATACGGGCTCCAGTCGCCGGCGGCCGGCGCGGCGGCGGAACCGGTCAGCGCGAACCGCTGTTCCATGAGCCCGCTGCCGCCCTGATCGCTAAATTTCAGGTTGATAATTCTGTCCTGCCTGAAATTGCCGGTAGGCGGCGCGGCCGCAGCGGCGGGCGGGGTCGAGTCCCGCGCCACGTCCAGGGGGCGGGTGAAAGCCTGAGACGTGCCGTTTGGACTCTTCACCGTCAGCGTCACCCGGTAAGCGCCGACCGGCAAAGCCGAAACGTCGTGCGGCCCCTCGGCGCTGCCCTGCAGAGGCAGGCCGCCGTAAGCGGCGCCGTCTTTCGTCACTTTAAAATCATAGATAAGGTTGGGATCGCCGTACAGGTCATAGCTGTCGTTGATGATATTGACCGACTGGCTGCCCACGCCCTTGATGACCAAAGACGGTTCAAGCGTGAAATACGCGTAGGGCGGATTCGCGTCGGCCGGGTCGACGTAGCCGCCGCTCAGCTGGCGCGCCACGGTCGCGGTGGCGCCGTGTTTGTCGGTCACGGTCAGCGTCACCAGATAAGTGTGGCCGTCCTCGAGGGTCCCGGGCAGGCCGGGCTTCGGGCTGGGCATCGTGGCCACGTCGATCCAGGCATATTCGCTTTTCACGATGCCGGCGCTGCTGCGGTCGTCCGGGTCATAGGACTTCGCGGAGCTGAACACCGGGTTCTGGCGGTTGCTCATATCCACGTCCATCCGCGCCGTGGGGGCTCGGTGTACGGTGACGCTGTTGATGAGGTCGTCGCAATAGTAAATATCATAAACGCCGGGCAAATAAAAACGAAAATCCAGATCGGACATGTACTGGCCGCTTAGAACATGGGTGCCTTCCGTGCCGTCGTCCCAGCCGAGCACGTCCGTCGGCTTATGGACGATCTTCCATTTGCCTGCCGGCCAGTCGGCGTCCGCAGTCCCTTCTTTATCCGCGCCGCTCACATCCAACAGGACGTTGTCCGTGACGAGAAAAGCCGTCACGGTGTTGTTTTGCCAATAGCGGGCGTAGATCTCATCGGCGATCTTTTGGATCTGCTGATCGAAGGTCGTGGTGCCTGTGGCGTCTACATTGATGATCGTGCCTTTCAGGCTGTGTTTATTCAGAAAAGCCTCGGAGGCCTGGGCGTTAGTACCGCCGCACCAGCCGAAATAATAGATGTCGTCCGTGGTGAGACGGGCTAAGAGTTCGGCGGTGATGCTGCTTTTGCTGAAATCGTCGATGGGATCCTCGTTCAGATTGACCAGATATTTCAGCGTATTCTGATGCCACTCCGGCTCCCGCACGACTTCCGCCAGTTTGCGCACGATCTCCATATCCATGGACAGATGCTGCAAAGCCAGATGGGTCGGTCTGTCGCAGCTGTGTTTGCGATAGGAACCCAAGGGGCCGTATCCGTAATTCTTGCTGAAACCGCGGTCTAAGAAGATCTGGGGAATATCGGACAGGTTTTTCTGGCCGTCCATAGCGTTGCCGGTCGTCTTCCACAAGACAGGGTCGGCCTCCTCCGCGATAGGCGTGACCAGCACGGAACGGTTCGACGCGCTCCCCTCATACCAGGCTCTGACGGAGCCGGGCCGGGCCTCCAGCTTGATGCGCCGGTATTTGTCGGTCGCTTTGTAAACAGTGGTGGAGGCGATCTCTTCAATCCCGGGGATCGAGGCGATCACAGTATCGTTATGATGAAGTTTTTTCGTGTCCACGTCTTTCAGCCGAAAAACCGTCATCTGCTGGCCGTTGCCGCCGGCGGTGTATTGCAGGAAAAGGAGATAACCGTTTATCACCTGGCCGGCGTCGTAAGCGCCGGTAATGTCCGTGTTAAAGAGAAAGCCCACTCCGTCCAGCGCATCGTAGGCTTCATCTTCCTCTATGGCGAATTCAAAGGTTTTCTTGGTCTGCTGGTCGTTAGGCAAAAATCGGAAATCGACATATCCGCCCTGAGGGTAGCCGTAAAAATCCATCGTGGCGCCGTTATTGCTCTCATGCATATGCGACATGTAGCCGAAATATGGGTGAGAGGCGCCGCCGCCTACATCTACTTCCGTGTAGACATGCGTGTTTTCGTTGATCTCTCTGACGCCGCCAACCTTGGTATGATCGTAGGCCCACCACTGAAAAGTGGAGGTCATGTTGTTGTTCACGGCCCTGGCCGCCATTATATAGAGGTCGTCCTCGGGTATGGCCGGGTTCTTGGCGTCCAGTTTCTGGCGCAGATCGGCCTCAAAATTGGAATAATCCACATAAGTGGGGCCGACGCCCAGAGCCACGTCAACTTTGTTGGTAACATGCACGCCCACCGTCGGCACGGCGGCCGCCACAGCCGTCGGCGCGGAAAGCGGGGGCAAAAGCATCGCCAAGGCCATAAAAACGGCCATTATTTTTTTCTTGCTCATAGAGTTTCTCCTTCCGTCGTCATCCATCTGCTCTCCTCCTTAATATAAAACCTAATCAGAAACCAGACCTTTGCTTTTAATCAAAAGACACGCTCATAAGCCGCATCATGATTGCCGCGCTCACAAAGGCCCGCGGGGCGCCACGCGAAATACTGAATATATATTAGCATATTTTTCGCGAAAACGCAAGGAAAAACAGGATATTTTTTAATTTGTGCCAAATAAATTTACATTTAATCTGATAAATATTCAAAAAATAAAAAATTGATTCGGAGAGTAAACTTTTCCGTTGAGTTGTCGAGAGCTTACGTCAATTATGTTAATTATGAATAGTTTTCAAATTATGTTTTTGCGCGGAATTTATTCCCATCTCTGTGTTAAGGAGGACTCGGTCTCTCCCATGTCGCTGATCCTGGCCGGTCAGAGCGAGTTGCGGGAGCGCCTGAAATAAATCATTTACTGCCTGTCATGCTGGTAGACAAAACTGCTTTTTAAGGATAATTAGTGATACAGCTTTTCAAGCACTCTCTGTTACAGAATTGCGAAGCATACGCGCTGCTGTTATTCGCAGAGTATTGACTTGTTCAGGTGGAATATGTGCTACTGTTTTAGGAATCACCTTCTCGCACAAAACATCATCCGAAGCATTCAGTATGTTTTCCGGCTGCAAAAGTTCAGTGATTTCATCGAGTCCGGAGAAATCCTCCCCATTGCTCCAATCGTGTCTGTTATGTGGGCAAGCATCTTGACAGGCATCACAACCACAAATCCAATTTTCAAACTGCCTTTCTTCAAGAAACGGTGGAATTTTTCCTTGCCCGAAAGTAGTCCAAAAAGAAACACATGCCATAGGGTTCATTGTATAGGGCGCACTAAGCGCATGGGTTTTGCAGGCATCTTGACACAAGGTGCAATTCTGCGCACAAGCCTTTATACTGCACGTTTGCTTATAGGTACATTCTTCGTCTATCAAGTAACCTTCCAATCCGTAGTAGGAACCTTTCTCCGTGTAGAAAAAATTGTTCTTCCGAAAAGTTCCCAATCCGGCTGCAACGGCGGCATGGCGCAAGGGCATATTACGCGTTGACCCGTATTTCTCTCCGCCCTCCCAACGAAGCCCTTGCTCGGTCATCCACTCCTGAAACCGTAGTTCATCCTGATGTTCTGTGCAGTTCGGAACGCTTTCCGGGGAAAGAAAATATGACTTTGCATATCTGCCTTGTAGTGATTCTGGATAACAGAATTTTCCGTACCAAGTAATGCACACTACGGCTGATTTTGCCCACGGATACCGCTCTCTTATGTGCGTGAATGCCTCCGCATTTTTATAAAGTTGTGCGCTTTGTGGCACTTTCGCCATTCGTTCATTCAAGTTATCTTTGTACCCGTCCAAATCAGAAATTGGTATAATTCCGCAGTTTTCATAACCGCATTCAATCGCCTTTTGATAAATACTCTGAGCTAGATTGTTAGTTGACATTGCCGATTTCTCCTTTCTGCATAGTGTACATACACTATAATTGTTAAATTTTTTGCCCGCTTCTATTATTCCGCCAGCAGGCAAGTCAATAACTCATTCCATTGATTAAGCCTCTCTGGACCCAACTTGTCAGCAAATTCTTGCTGTGCTTTTTCCCATTCTACATTAGCTAAAGACATTGTCTTTTTCCCAAGCTCGGTGAGAGCAAGTTGTTTTCCTCGCCCTTTTGGAATCGTATAGGTTACAAGCTGCCTGTCAGAAAGAACCTTAACATTACGAGATAATGTTGTTCTATCTAATTGTAATTTTACAGCTAAATCTGTAAGTGTAATCGGAGATAAATTAGTGATACTTTTTAGAACGGAGTATTGCTGTATTGTGATTCCAACGGGTTCAAGAAATTTGTCATAGAGACCAATTGTCCGATAAGTTATCCATCTCATATTAAGGCAATGGCATTCTGCGATAGATCTGCTATCTTTATCCATCAGTATTCTCCTTCGCATCGTGTATATACACAATATATCACATGACTCTTGCCCTGTCAATGAGTAAGCCTTGTGATTTTTCACTGCTAAGATAATCATTATTGATTGATTTGAATTATTAACATAATGATGTCGAAGTAACTTCCGTCTATCACCATTAGCTTTGTAATCGGAACGTTCCGATTAGTTTGGCAAGCAATGCCTGTGGGTTGCCACCACAGGCCCATTCCACGGCCGCCCCTCCGGGCGGTCGTTCCATTTTGCTTGTCGGGCTGCTGCCCAATCCCGCTACAACCGGGGCGCTTCCGCGCGCCCGGTTGTTTAAGCCGCGTTGCGTCTGCTTGGCCCCGTACCGGCGCCGTAAAACGATGGAGGCCGTCATATATTCGGCCTTTCGTTTTCTCTCCCGCGTTCCGCGTCGGAGTAGTGCAAGAGCCGGTCCACGTTGTTTTTTGCGGTCAGCAAATCCCGCATTTCCTTTTTGGCCTCGTTGTAGGAAACATACAGCTTTTTCTTTTCAGCGAGCAGCGCGGCGTACTCCTGTTGCAAAGCCTTGATAGAAGGGATTTTTTTAAGACCGAGCTCGTCAAACGCTTTCTTTGCCTCTTTGTGGGTAAGTATTTCCGCCTCATGCTCCGCAAGATATTTCCGGCTGTACCCGGAAGCACGATAGGCCGCGTAAACGTCCCGCGTCTTGCCGTAGGCTCCGATATGCTTTTGCAAAGCGGAAATCTCGTCCATGCGTTTTTCGGCTGCCTTTATCCTGCCCGAAATATCGGTGAACAGCGCGGCGGCCCCGGACGCCTTTTCCTCTAACTGCGCGTATTCCGTCAGCCCCTTTTCCTGCAGGAGAATAAGTGTCTGCGCCGCCTGCTTCAAATTAAAGATTTTCGCCCATCGTTCGTATCCGGGGGAACCCTTCGCCTTGATACTGTTTTGTACGTCGATAAGAAGGCCGAGCTTCGGAGGCTCCGCCGCCTGCGCGGGTTTTGCTCTGGGCGCGGCAACACGTTTTCCGGCAATCCGCTCCTTGATAGCGTCCTCGGTATAATCGCCCTTTAGGGA
>JAISAH010000087.1 GCA_031266805.1 Gracilibacteraceae bacterium | reverse complement strand
CAGCACGGCGTGCGGGTCGCCTTCCAGCACGCTGCGGTCCATGAAGGCGCCGGGATCGCCTTCGTCGGCGTTGCAGCAGACATATTTTTGGTCGCTGTCGTTCTGGGCGGCGAACTGCCATTTGAGTCCCGTGGGGAAACCGGCGCCGCCCCGTCCGCGCAGGCCGGATTTTTTCAAGGTCTCGACGACGTCGAGCGGCTTCATCCCGCAGAGCGCCTTGGCCAGGGCCAGATAGCCGTCACGCGCGATGTATTCTTCGATGTTCTCCGGGTCGATGAGGCCGCAGTTGCGCAGCGCGATGCGCAGCTGGCCGCTAAAATCCAGTTCTTCGGTGTATTCGTCCGCCCGGACGTGGCCTTTAATGTGTTTGGCCGCTATTTCCTTCGCTTTTTCCGGTGTCACGCGCACATAAGTAACTTTCGGCCGGCCCGGCTCGTACACTTCGACGAGAGGTTCCAGCCGGCAAACTCCGATACAGCCCGTGCGGTAGACCTCTACCCCCTCAACGCCCGCCGTTTCCGCTTTCAGCGTCTCAAACACCGGCCCCGCCCCGGCGGCGATACCGCAAGTGGCCAGACCCACCACGACGCGCGTTTCCCGGTGTTCATCTCCCAGGCTGTATTTTTCCAGGGCTTCCAATTGGATCGTTTTGAGTTCTCGCGTGTCCAGCATGGTCATTCACCTCCCGCGGCTTTTTTCATATAGTCTCTGATGATCTTTTCCGCGCCGGGGACGGTGAGACTGCCAAAAACTGCCTCGTTGACTGTCATGACCGGGGCCAGCCCGCAGCAGCCAAAACAGCGGCCGGCTTCCAGTGAGAAATAACCGTCCGCTGTCGTATGGCCGACGCCGACGCCCAGCATGTCAATGATCTTATCCAGGATCATCTGCGCGCCCCGTACATAGCACGCCGTACCCATACATACGTTGATCTGATACAGACCTTTCGGTTCCAAATTGAATCTGCTGTAGAATGTCGCCACGCCGTAGATGTCGGCCAGGGGCATATTCATTTCTTCCGCGATCGTCTTTTCGACCTCATAAGACAGACAGCCAAAAATCCCCTGCGCTTCATGCATGACCTGGATGAGCGAACCGGGAGTGTCTTTGTAAGCGGAAACGGCGCCCCTGAATCGAACCAGACTTTCCTGTGTAAGCATCTTTTTCCCCCTTTTTATCGGTTGACAAAATCATGGTGCCCAGCAAAAAGGCGCTCCAGCTCTTTGTGGCTGCAAAGCTGAAGGCGTGACAGTTTGGCGCTCAGATCCGCGATGAAATCTAGCCGTTCCCGGTCGTCCGTTAAGATGTTAAAAAACGGGGTGATGCTCACCGTGCCCAGCATTTCCAGGCGTTTATGGATCAAACCGAGCCGGCGCAGCGCGAAAATATCCAGTTCATAAGGATCGGCGATCTCCGCCCCGGTGCGGAGGCTGCGCAGGACGCGATAGTCCGCGGCCGCCTCATCCCAGTATTCCCGCCCCAAAACCCCTGTGATCCGGCCGTGGTGAAGCGTTATATAGGTGACGCGCTCAATTTCGATTAGCGGCAATATCACCTTGATTTGCGCGCGCCAAATCTTGTGTTCCATATCGGGCTGCGGCGTCAGACCGGCGAGCGGGTCACCCCCGGCTGCGGCGGCATCACGGATAAAAGTCTCTCTCTTTTCCGCGTTGGCGCCATACAGCTCATAGCTCAACTCCTTTGTATACCTTTTATGGTAATTTATAGCATTATTCACGATCAGCCTCCTAAAGCAGCGCGTCAACACGCGCGGCGATGTCTTTTTGCCGCTCATAAAACTGTAAGTCTCTGTTGTGCGCGAAGTATTTTTCATTGCCGTAATGACCGATGAATTTCGCGCTGTAATAATTGGCGGTCAATTCCGTGACCAGCAGCAATATTTCTTCACCTGTGCCGAAGGCCTGCTCGCAGAAAATAAACACATTATCCAGCTGCCGCCCCGCGGCGGCGGCGAGTATCCTCAATTGGGCCACCGCTTCGTCGAACGCCGTTTTTATGGCGGTCAGCGCGGCGGCGTTATCCGTGATCTTTTCTTTGAGCAAGGCGGACCTGATATCCGTCAGCATCCCGATGACCCGGCGTTCCGTTCTCTGGCGGGCGGCCGTGAGGGATGAGGCTTTGATCCCCAGCGCCAAAGCGGTCCGCCGCTGTTCCAGTTTGCTTTCCGCCGCCGCCGTGACGCCGCCGTCTTTTTCCGCGTCGCCCCGTATGGCTTTGATCACCGCGAGCAGGGCCGTCAGCGCTTCCTCCGTCTCGACCGCCGCGCGCAAATTGACCGTCACCGCGTCGAACAACAGACCCAGCAAGGCCAGTCTTTCGTCAAATTTGGCCATTCGCGCCCGAAAGACGATATTTTCCCCAGCTTTTCCCGCCAGAATATTATCCACTTGATAGTCGCTTTTGTATTTGCTGAACAAATCGTAGTAAATCGCAAAATCCTTGGCGATCCTTCGGTTTTGCAGGTATTGCCCAATGAGTTTTTCATCAGCGGGCAAGCCGTTTCTTTCGTACAGCGTGATCATTTGCCCCAGATCGTCCCAGCCGCGGGCCGTGACAAAAGATTTGCCGTCCGCCGTCGTTTCCACGCGGTAAAAATCCTTTTTGCGAGCCGCCAAATATGTGGTCACCGCCGCGTGTACGCCGTTGATCCCGGCATATTCGCGCCACACGCCGTAATCGGGCTCGACGTCGATCCGTTTCAGGCGGTCCCAGGTGACGATATCAAAATCGCGGACGGATTTGTTGTATTCGGGCGGGTTTCCCGCGGTGACGACGATCCAACCGTCAGGCAGCCGGTGCTGACCGAAATATTTGTATTGCAGAAACTGAAGCATACACGGGGACAGGGTCTCCGAAACGCAGTTGATCTCGTCGAGGAACAAGATCCCTTCGCGCAGGTCGGTTTCCCGCATCAAACCGTAGACCGACCCGATGATCTCGCTCATCGTATATTCGGACACCTGGTACGCGCGCCCGTCAAAATTTCTTTCGACGATAAAAGGCAGACCCAGCGCGCTCTGGCGCGTATGATGCGTCATCGAATAAGAGACCAGCCCCACGCCCAATTCGGAAGCGATTTGTTCCATGACGGCGGTTTTGCCGATGCCCGGCGGGCCGATCATGCACACCGGACGCTGTTTGTGCAGGGGGATCAGGTAGCAGCCGTACTCGTCTTTGCTGAAATAAGCGGTCATAGCGTTTTTTATTTGCTCTTTGGCCTCCTTGATATTCATGGTCCCTCCAGTGTCAGCGACGCGAACGCGTCCTGATTTTTGAGCGCCGCGTTTTTGTACTCCAGCAGCATGGCCGCGATTTCGGGTTTTTTCTCGGACTGAGCCGTTTCCAGCGCCGTCGGAAAATCCGCGGGGCTGATCATTCGCTGTTTGGTCAAATAGGACATGACGGCCAGAAAACCGCCGCTAATCGTGAGCTCGATCACTTCCTCCATATGATCGGCGATAAAGGCCGCGTATTCGGCGGCCGCGCGCGGGGAAAAGTCCGCGGCGCGGCCGCAAAAACCCAGGGCCGCCGCCAGCTTGTTCTCCGCCGCGGAAAACGCGAACCAGGCCAGACCGGGCGCGGTGATCATCCGCAGATCACCGCCGGCCGGCAGGGCGTTTTTCCCTAATTCACGCACCGCGGCGGGCATCGTCAAACTGTGAATGCGGGTTTCCCGCAGAGCGCCGGACGCTATTTTTCTTACGCCGGCGGGGACGAGCAAATCTTTTTCATCGCCATAGTAACCGTACAGGATGCCGTCTGTCACCACGAAACCGTCGTCGTCCGCCAGCGCATGACAGCCGCGAAACAAATTGACGCCTATTTCTTCTATATCCGCGGGCAGCCGGACGCGGCGCAGACCCGCGCAATCAGCGAAAACTCGCTCGCCTAAAACGACGACTCCGTCCGGAAGGGATATTTCCTCCAGATCGCCGCAAGATGCAAAAGCCCGGTCGCCGACGGCCGTCACTCCCGCGCCGATGTCGACTCGCGCCAGCCGGCCGCAGCCGTAAAAAGCCTGCTCGGGGATCCGCTGCAATTTCCCCGGGAGCTTTACCGCCGCCAGATCCCAGTCGCCCGAAAAGGTATTTTCTCCCATTTCCTCTAAGCTGTCCGGCAGCGTCAGCGCCGCCAGCGTGCGGCATCCGGCAAAAGCGCGGCGGCCGATGCGGATCACGCCCTCCGGAATCACCACTTCCCGGAGATTGATACATTCCCAGAACGCGTCAATGCCTATGGATCTCACGCTGGCCGGGATATTGATCTCCGCCAGATTGCCGCAGCCGGAAAAAGTCCAGTCGCCAATAAACTCGATCGCGCCCTCTATCCGCGCCTTTTCCAGACTGCCGCAGCCAAAAAACGCCCACCCGCCAATTTTTTCCACACTGGACGGGATGGTGACCCGCCGCAGATGTCTGCAGCCGGAAAACGCGCCGCCTTCTATTTCGGTCACGCCTTCCGCGATGCTGACAGAGCGCAGGCGCGTGCAGCCTTTGAAGGCGCGCCAGCCGATATTGCGCACATTGGCGGGGATCCTTATTTCCGTCAGACCGGTGCAATCCGCGAAAGCGCGCCAGCCTATGCCGGAGACGCTGGTGGGGATGAGGACGCTTTTCAGCATCACGCAGCCGTTAAAGGCGTCGGCGGCGATCATCCGCACGCCGGCGGGGATCTCCGCCGCGCGCAGATTGCGCCGCGCTTTGAGCAGACATTGGCCGATGAGCAAAAAATCGTCGCGCCACTCCGTCTCGTTTTCACAGTAATATTTGTAAAAAGGCGTGCCCGCGAACACGTCGCGGCCGATGCTCTCGACACTGGCGGGGGCGCTTACTTTGGTCAGCGAGCCGCACCACTGAAACGCGCTGTCCCCGATGCTCAAAACGCCCTCGGGGATCCGCGCCTCACGTATCGTGCGGCAATCGCGCAGCGCCCCCGCGCCGATGGCGGTCACGCCGCGGGGGATCGTTACCATGGCCGATTCGCCGCGGTAAGCCGTCAGTACGCCGTTTTCCACCACAAATTCATCATTCAGCATGTATTTATCATTTAAAATAAATCGATTTCTTCCTCGGACAGCACCAGTTTGATCGCCCAGACGGGAACCTCCGGGATTTCCCCGCCGGTGTCGATAAAAACAAACGCCGTCTCGTAATCAGGTTTTTGCGCGGGAAACGTGCCAAAGCCGTCCGTAAAATAGATCAGCCCCTGAAAATTCGTAAACTCGTGGCTCGCCGCCAATCTGTTCGCATAGGCAAAAACCGGGCGGAAATCAGTGCCGCCGAAGCCATGCAGGCGCATGTCTTTCATGTACGCCTCAAAATCCTCGTCACAGGTTATTTTCGCGTCTTCCTGCACGGAAGCGCCGCATTGCAGGATATGCACGTTTATTTTCGTGAAGAAATTCCGTGACTGCTTGAGAATATTGTAGGTTTTTGTCACGAATTTCTGTACGAGTTCGCCCGCCACGGACTGCGAAGTGTCAAGCGCGACGACAAATTCGCGTATCCGCTTGGTTTCCTTATACTCCAAGGGTTCCACGAGCGGCATGCCGCGATATAAACGCAATCCGTAAGTGTAGAAAATGTAATCAAATTCCTCGTCGTTTACCTCGATATTCTCCCCCCAAACCGCAAAACGACGCAGAAATTCCGCGTAATCATATCTTTCTCTGTTGACGGCCCGGAGTTCCTGCACCATATCGCCCGCCGCCCCGCCCCAGCCGCTTTGCTCCGTTTCCAGATAAACCTGTACCCGCTCGCCGATATCCCGCCACTGCCGCTCCGTTTCCTCCCGCCAAAGACGGCGCCCGTTTTCCTCACCCTCACCCTCGCCCGGCCGGCAGGCGAGGGCGCCGGTTTCCTCCCTTTCGCCGCTGTCGCCGCCGGCCGGCCCGCCGCTGTCGCTCTCGCTGTCGTCAGCCGTCATTTCCCCCGCGCCGCCGGCGGCAATATTTTCCTCATCCGGCTCATCATCCGCGAGAGCGGAGATATCCGTCTCATCACCGCCGCCGGCGTTCCCGGTCTCCGCGTGCCAATCGCTGTGGTCGTCGGCGTAAAACCGGCCGCGGAGGGCGATATAGTCCTGTGATGGTAAATTTTGGCTGATAAAATAACGATAGAGTTTTTCCGCCGTCAGCGGCCGGACCTCCTCGCGCAGCCGCTCAAGGGCGGCGGTCTGGGCCGCCGCCCGCGGCGCCCGCGCCGCCTGGATATCCAGCCGCGCCATCAGCGCTTCCACCGCGACGTCCGCCGCCAGATCCCAGACGACGGCGTTGATCTTACGTCCGACAAAGATATGCCGGAAGACGCAATGCAGCGTGACGTGCAAATAATCGCGGACGACTGTCTCCGGGGCTTTTTTGTAACTGCGCAGAATGTGCTCGGCGTTGTAAAACAGGTTCCGTCCGTCGGTGGCCAGCCCGCGCACGTCACGGGCGGCGGCCGGCACAAAGCGGATCAGGGCTGTGTCCAGAAAACGCATATTGATCATCAGCGCATTTCTGGACATCAGCAAAATATCACCGGCCAGAGCCTGGATCTCCGCAGCCTGTTCCGCCGCCGCCGTCATGTCCGTCTCCGCCTTGTCAATCGGTGCTCTCGTGCCGCACATTTCGCATCTGCGGCACCGCCGCAAATTTTTCGGCCAGACCTTCGTCGCCGAAGTGGACCCGCCCGGTCGCTTCATGTTCTTTCAAAGCGCGCCAGATCTTTTCCGACGTGATCGGCAGGGAATGGAATTTCAAGCCGGTAGCCCGATTGATCGCGATGCCGATCGCCGGTCCGACAGGAGCGGTCGAACCCTCGCCTGCCTCCTTCGCCCCCATCGGCCCTTCCGGGTCGGGCTGTCCGCAGGTGATCGACTTGATGCTGGGCATATCCAGAGCCGTCGGAAAACGATAATCCCGGAAAGTGGGATTTCTGTGCCTGCCGTCTTCGCCGTACAGGCATTCCTCAAAACAGGTGAAGCCGAGCCCCAGCAGAACGGAGCCTTCGATCTGTCCCTCCACGGCGCGGATGTTGAGCGGCCGCCCGCAGTCATGGCCGAAAATAAAATCCTGCACGTCGATCTCGCCCGTCTCCAGATCGACTTTGACCTTCGCCGCCGACGCGGAAAAAGAGTAGGCGGGCGCGTAGTTGCCGCGGTTTTTCACATAGATGTCTTTGTCGCCTTCATGCGCGAACGAGCCCACGCCGGAAACGCAGCGCCCGAAGTTCTTTTCTTCATAGCCAAAACAGGCTTCGCTGAAAGAGATGTTCTTCTCGGCGTCGCCCCCGGCAAAGACGCGATGGTCTTTCATTGAGATGTCTTCCGGCCGGCAGCCCCATTCGTCGGCCCAATGCGAGAGCAGCTTCAGCTTCGCGTCGCCCACCGCGCGGCGGGCGGCGTTCCCGCCGAGGAAGGTCACGCGCGAACCGAACGAACCCGCGTCCCACGGCGTCAGCGTCGTATCGGACTGCACGCATTTGACCTCGTCCATGCGCAGCCCCAGTTCTTCCGCGACAACCATCGTCATCACCGTGTCGCTGCCTTGCCCGATGTCGTTCGCCCCGGTAAAGACGGTCGCGTATCCCTCGCGGTTGAGCCGCACCATGGTTGACGAGGAGGCGTAATGCGGGGTGATGAGTACAGGAAAACCGGTGCCCGACATGAAGCCCGAGCCCGCCAGCCCTATACCCTCGCCTTCTCCCAGTTCATCCCGCGCCGCCCATTTGACCGCGTTCGCGCATTCCGCAAGGGTCTCGTCAAAGGCGCAGGTCGTGTACTGCAGACCGGTCGGCCCTGTATAGTAGGGGGTGATGCCGTTTTTGCGGCGCAGTTCCAGGGGGTCGATCCCCAGCGCGTCGGCCACTTCATCGATATGCACATCGTGGGCGAAGTGGACCTGACAGGCGGAATAGCCGCGCATGGCCCCGGAAGCCGGTTTGTTCGTGTACGGTCTGCGCGCGGTCATGTCGATATTGTCAACTTTGTACGGAAAAGTAGCGCAGATGAGCGAGAGCGCGTTGGCGGCGATACCGGAACCGCCGTAAGCGCCGCCGTCCAGCACGTGTTTGCAGCGCTTTGCCAGCAGTTTGCCCTCTTTGGTAAACGCCGTTTCGATCTCAAAGGCGATGGGGTGCCGCGTTCTTGTGCCGAGAAAGACCTCGTCGCGTTTCAGGATGCATTTGACCGGATGGCCGGTAATCTGCGCGAACTTCGCGGGGCAGAGTTCGTGTGCGAACGCGTCCAGCTTGCCGCCGAAGCCGCCGCCGAGACTGGGCTTGATCACCCGCACGGCGCTTTCCGGCACGCCCAGGCCCCAGGCGATCCAAAACCGGGAAACGTAAGCGCCCTGGGTCGTCGTCCAAATGGTGAATTCTCCGTTTTCATATTTGGCCGTCGCGCCGTGGGGTTCGATGGCGGCGTGCACCATCTGCTGCGTCTTGTAATAATATTTATCCGTGTAATCGGCTTCGGCGAAGGCTTTGTCCGGCTCGCCCGCCACCATAGTCGTATACATGGAGATATTGTTCGTGTCGGGATAGTGTACAGCCGGCGCGTCCTGCGCCATCGCCTCGAAAGGGTCGATCACCGCCGGCAGCACTTCATATTCCACTTTGACCAGCGAAGACGCTTCTTCGGCGAGCTCCTCCGAGATCGCGCAAACCGCGGCCACCTCGTCGCCGACCATGCGCACTTTTTCCCGGCACAAAGGTTCTTTATCGGCCAATTCCTTAAAGGCTTCCGGGTTGCCCAGATTATGGCCTTCGGGGAAATCCTTGCCGGTCAGCACGGCTTTTACTCCGGGCAAAGCAAGCGCTTCCGAGCAGTCGATACTCAAAATCCGCGCGTGCGCGTAAGGACTGCGCACGAGTTTGCAGTAATACATGCCGGGCAGATCGATGTCGTCGGTGTAGAGCGCGCGGCCGGTGACTTTCGCTTCCGCGTCGACCCGGACATAACCGTTGCCTTTGCCGGCCAGCTCGTAGTCTTCGGGTTTTTTATACACTTTTTCGATTTCCGCGTAATACTCCTTGGATGTCAGCGCCATTTTTACGCCCCCTTTCTGAGCACTTCCGCCGCTGAGGCGATCGCTTCGACGATCTTCGCGTACCCGGTGCAGCGGCAAAGATTCCCGGCGATAGCGTCGCGAATTTCATATTCGCTGGGCTGAGGATTGTGTTCGAGCAGGGCGATGGCCGAGAGGATCATGCCCGGCGTACAAAATCCGCATTGCAAAGCCCATTTATCAATGAACTCCTGCTGTACCGGGTGCAGGCGACCGCCGCGCATAATACCTTCGATAGTGACGACGCTGTGCCCGTCCGCCTCGACCGCCAGCATCAGACAGGCCGCGATCGGTTTGCCGTCGAGCATGATCGTGCAGGCGCCGCATTCGCCTTCTTCACAGCCGCGCTTCGTGCCGGTCAGATGCATTTCTTTGCGCAGAAAATCCAGGATCGTCATGTTCTCCGGCGCATAGGCTTCGATATCTTCGCCGTTGAGATTAAATCGGATAACTCGTTTCATCCGCTTCCACCACCTTTCTCAAGCTTTCAGATTCCCCAGCGCCTCTTTAAAGGCGCGTTTTGTAAAAACCCGCACCATGTCGACGCGGTATTCAGCGGAAGCGCGCACATCCGAAATGGCCCGGCATTCCTTGGAGGCGGTCGCCGCCGCTTCCGCCAGGAGGCTCTCGCCGTATTCCCGCCCGATTAGCTGCTTTTCCGCCGCCGCGGCGCGAAAAGGCGTCGTATTGGCGCCGCCCACGGCAATCCGGCAGTCGGCGATCCGCCCGCCGTCCATCTTGACCCAGACGGCCGCGCCGATGATCGCCAGATCCATGGCTTTGCGCACGGCGAACTTGAAGTAAGCGGAGCCTTCGCCGCTTTTCAGGGCGGGAATATTGATCTCCGTGACCAGTTCCCCCGGTTCCAGCGTCGTTTGTTTAACCCCTTTGAAAAAACCGCTCAGCGGAATAACGCGCCCGGCGCCCCCGGCCTGCGCGGTTTGGACCGCCGCGTTCATCACCAGCAAAATACAAGCTGTATCCGCCGAAGGCGAAGCGTTACAGATATTGCCGACCATCGTCCCGCGACAGCGCACCTGCGTGGACGCGACGTAATGCGCGGCGGCCGCCACAGCGGGAAGCTTGCTTTTTACGACCGCAGAGGTCTCGATCTCCCGCAAAGTCGTCAGGGCGCCGACCTTGAGCCCGCTCTCCTCTGTGTATTCCAGCTGCCTTAGTCCCGGAACACCCTTCAGGTCGATGATATACCCCGGCAATTTGACCCGGTCTTTTAACAGGGGGATAATATCTGTCCCCCCGGCCATGACCATGCCTTTATCGCCTGTTTCCGCCGCGAGAGCGGCGGCTTCTCCGATGGTTTGAGCTTTTATATACTCAAACTTGGGCAAACTCATCTCTTTTTTCCTCCTTTTCTCGCTTGTTTACTATTTACTTGTGACGATCGCAGTGTAGCACGGATCATTAATAAAAGGATGTAGTCCAGGCAATAAAACAGCGCGGAATATTTTTACGGATATGTAAATCAGGCTACTAAACAATCGCCGGGCGCGGCGATTATAATGAATGATTAATTAGAGTCCTAAAGGGATCGGGGGGGGGGTAATAGTACGGATACGGAAGTCCGGGAGAATATCTTTGAAACGAAACGGCTGCGGGAATTGGCGCCAAAATTCATGATCCCGGCCATCATCGCCAATTTGGTGACGGCGGTGTATAATATTGTCGACCAGATTTTTATCGGCAACAGCGTGGGCCTGCTGGGTAACGCCGCCACCAACATCGCCTTTCCGATAGCGATGATATGTACAGCCGTGGCCCTTATGACCGGGGTGGGGGCGGCCACCGGCTTTAACCTCGCGGCCGGCAAGGGGGAGACCGTCGCCGCCGGAAAAATCGTGGGCAGCGCCATTGTGCTGATGCTGGCCGCCGGGATCATCATCGCGGCGGCCGTGCTCCTGTTTCTGACCCCGGTCGTTTACGCTTTCGGCGCGACGGAAACTGTTTTTCCTTACGCCAAAACATATATGTTTATCACGGCCTGGTCCGTTCCGATGGCAATTTTTGGCACAGGGGGAAGCATCATCATCCGTTCGGATGGGAGCCCGAATTTCGCTCTCGGCAGTGTTTTATCCGGCGCGTTGATCAACGTCGTCTTGGACGCCTATTTTATTTTTGTTTTGCGGATGGGCATGGCGGGCGCCGCTTGGGCGACCGTGATCGGCCAGACCTGCACCGGGATCTTGGTCGGCCTGTATTTCACCCGCTTCAAAACGATTCGCCTGCGCCGCGGGTTTTTCGCATGGGATCCGTCCCTGACCGGGAGGATCTGCGCTCTCGGCATGGGGCCTTTTGTCAATAACACCTCCATGTTTATCGTGCAGATCATGCTCAACAACGCCCTGAACCGCTACGGCGCGGCCTCTGTTTATGGCAGCGACATCCCGCTGGCCTGTGTCGGCGTAATCTCCAAGCTTAACGCGATCGTAGGCGCCGTCGTCGCGGGTATAGCCCAAGGCGTTCAGCCGGTAATCAGTTACAATTACGGCGCGAAAAAATATAAGCGCGTCACGGAAGCGTCAATAATAGCGATTACCGTCATGCTGGCCTTTTCCGGCGCGGTTTTTCTGTGCTGTCAGCTGTTTCCCCGCCAATTAGTTTCAATTTTCGGTTCCGGCAGTGAATTGTATTATCGGTTTTCGGAAATGTATTTGCGAATATTCATGTTTCTGATCGGCGTTAACGGGATCCAAGTGGCGGGGGGCAGCATTTTTACCGCTATGGGCAAGGCGAAACTCAGCGTTTTCATTTCACTGACCAGACAGATCCTTTTTTTGCCGCCGCTTATCTGCCTTTTGCCCATGTTTTTTGGGTTAAACGGCATCCTGTACGCCGGGCCGATCGCTGACGGCATGTGCGTTCTGGCCGCGTTTTTCCTCCTCCTCCGCGAGTGGGTGTAGATATTTTTAGCTGGTAAAATGGGAACGCATGAATTGTAAATCTCTGGGAGGAATTGCACATCATTTTGGTATTTGCCTGCAACTGTTGTAATACCGCAAAATCGGAATAA